>NZ_SCNZ01000011.1:0-193192 GCF_005502655.1 Burkholderia sp. 4NA327C6
GCGCGCTCGAAGTGCCGCTGTTCCTGCTCGCCGAACGCAAGCCCGGCGGCGCGGCGATCGGCGCGCAACTCTCCCGCGTGACCGAACCGCGCGACGACGACACCGCGCCCCATCGAGAACCCGCCGCGTCGCCGGGCTTGCGTTCGGCGAGCAGGAACAGCGGCCCTTCGAGCGCGCCGAGTTCCGCGAGCGCGCGCCGCCGCGTGGCGAGCCACGAACCGGCCGGCCGCACCCACGACGGTTCGTAGTGGACCAGCCCGAGCTCCTGCGTGATCGCGCCGTGGCGGGCAAACGCGTCAGCCGCGAGCGCGCGCCGCTCGGCCGGCTGCGCGACCTGCACGAGGCGCCGCCACTGGTCGATCAGCGCGGCGAGCCCCGCGTCGATCTGCTTGCCGATGCTGACGGGCCAGATGCGCGTGAACACGAGATACACGACGACGTTGCCGAGCAGGATGCCGATCGTGCGATCGCGCGCGATCGTCAGGTCGAAGCCGGGGCCGGCGCCCTGGATCACGCACAGGAAAAACGCGAACGCGATCTGGAAGCCGGCATACGCGATGCGCGGCGAGCCGAACGCGACCCACGCGGCGAGCCACCCGCCGGCGAACACCAGCGCCATCAGGTGCCCGACCGACGACAGCGACGGCACGACGAAGACCAGCGCCGCCGTGCCGAGCAGCGCGCCGACGATGCAGCCGAAGATCCGCAGCGTGAGCTTCTCGACCGTCTCGGCCGTCGAGCCGAGCGACACGATGTAGCAGGTGACGACGCAGGTATGGATGCCCGACCAGTCGAGCTGCGAATACAGCAGGTAGCAGAAGATCGCCGCGGCGGTCGTCTTCAGCGCGTAGCGGATGTGGTCGGGATTGGTGCGCGCGTCGGGCAGGAAGAAGCCGCCGCGCGGTGCGGCTGCGGGGGCGTCGGGGGTAGTTGCCGAAGCCGTCGAAGCGACATCGGTCGTTGCGGCTGGTTCCGCGAAATGCGTGATCGCCGCCTGGAGATCCGTTGCAGCAACGCGCGCGAGCGGCGGTAGCGTCTCGGTCGGCGGGAGCGCGAGCGTCACGTCGACCGGGTAGCCGCCCTGGTCGAGGATGTCGGCCATCTCGTCGAGCGTCGCGGCGATCGGCGTGGTGTACGCGTCGGGCAGCCGCGCGCCTGGTTCGCGATCGGCCAGTGCGACGCCGACGAGCAGCGCGGTGCTCGAAGCCACGGCCTGCCGCAACGCCGCGAAGTCGGCGGCGGACGACGAGCCTTCGAGTTTCGACAGCTTGAGCCACGTGAGCAGCTGCTTGTCGCCTTCGTGCAGGCTGGCGTTGAATGCGTCGCGCGCCGCATCGTCACCGCGCAGCCGCTGCGCGGCGAGCCGCAAGCGCTTCGCGAGTTGCGCGTGCGCGAGTTTGCGCGGCGACGGCGCGATCAGCAGGTTGACGACGATCGCGACACCGACCGGGATCGCGATCGTCAGCCAGATGTACAGCAGCGCGCGCGTTGCAGCTTCGCCGAACGGCGCGAGGCCGAGCTGGTCGAGCCCGAAGCCGACGATCATCGCGAGGATCGCGCCCACCGGGCGCAGCTTGCTGGCCGACGTCAGATAGAGGAGGCCGACCGACAGCACGGCCATGCACGCGACCCGCAGGATCGAATAGTCGATGCTGAAGATCGCGATGCCGAGCACGAGCCCGATCACGATCGTGACGATCACCAGCAACGCGGCCGCGAGCACGACGCTCGTCACGCGGTCGGCGCGGATCATGAAGAACACGACGTACGCGGACAGCGCGGCTTCGGGCGTGCCGTAGGCGGCCGTCACGAGCGCGGTCAGCGCGCAGATCAGTGCGACCCGCACGGCAATCGACATGCGCCCCGGAAACGGCGCGAGCAGTCGCAGGACTTCGCGCGGGCCCGGCGAGCGAACCTCAGCGGCAGGCAGTGCCATGCCGGACCTCGACGATCGCGCTGGCGCCGACGCGCACGAGCTTGCCGTCGGGTTCGTCGAGCTTCACGCGCACCGGGAAGCGCTGCGCGACGTGTACCCAGTTCACCGAGTTCTGCACGATCGGGAGCGTGCGCGGCAAGTTGATGCGGGCGCTGTCGGCGATGCCTGCGCCGACGCCGACGACCTTGCCGGTCAGCGGGCGGCTGCGGTCGATCATCGAATAGACGGTCGCGCAGTCGCCGACCTCGATGCGGCTCAGTGACGTCTCGCGGAAGTTGCCGACGGCGAACCATTCGCTCGCGTCGATCAGCGTGAAGATCGACTGGTTCGGCGCAAGGGTTTCGCCGGCGAGCACGCTCAGGCCCGTGACGAGGCCGTCGTGCGGCGCGCGCACGACGGTGTCTTCGAGCGCGTGCTGCGCGCGGGCCAGCGCGGCTTCGCGCGCATGCAGCGTCGCGATCGCGTCGGCTTCGTCGCCGATCGTCTGTGAGGACGCGCGCTGCTGTTCCTGCGCCTGCGTGAGCGACACGGCCGCGTCGCGCTGGCGGACCTTCGCCTGGTCGAACTGCTGCGCGCTGACGTAGCCCTGGGCGGCGAGCGGCGCGAGGCGGTTCACGTCGCGGGTCGCGAGGTCGGCGTTTTGCGTCGCGCGCTTGACCTGCTCGGCGGCCACGGCCGCGTTCGAGCGCTCGCCGATCAGCGAACGGCGGCGCGTGTCGAGCGATGCGCGCGCGAGTTCGAGGTCGGCCTGCGCCTGCGCAACCGTCAGCCGGTACGGCACGGGATCGATGACGTACAGCAGGTCGCCCTTCGCGACGCGCTGGTTTTCATGCACCGCGAGCTGCACGATGCGGCCGCCGACCGGCGACGCGACGTGCACGACGTCCGCGTCGATCGACGCGTCGTCGGTGGACGGGTAGGCCGTCGTGCGGTAGTACGCGTACACGAGTGCCGCGATGCCGAGCGCGACGATCGCCAGTGCGATCACGCGGCCTTTGATGGAGGGGCGGGCGATACCGGCGGCCTTCATGCGAACGGCCCCGTGCCGGTGAGCCACACGATCACCGCGACCACGAGCCCGATCGCCGTGCAGACGGCCAGCTGGTAAGGGACCGTCGCGGCCCAGCCGGTCGCGACGAATACGCGGTGCGCGACGATCGCGCCGACGACGCCGACGATCGCGCTGACGAGCCAAAGCGGGAAATATGCGCCGAACAGGACGTACGACGGTGCGCCGCGCGATGCGCAGCCCGCGAGCGGCAGGGCTGGCACCAGGACGGCGGCGACGCGCAAGGGCGCGCGCGGCGTTGTTGTTCTCATGGTGTGACGAGCTCGACGTTGGGGGTGGGTGCCGGGCGCGGCGCAATGCGGATCGTCGCGACCGGCCGGGCCGCGACGACGATTCCGGGATATGGAGCCGATAATAAATCAGCGCGATGCGGACCGCCAGCCACCCGCCCCATGCACCTTGGGGGATTGCCGGTCGAGGGGCGTGTCCGCACGTTCGGCACCGCGTTTCTGCAATGATGGTCGGACCGTCGTGATTCTGCCAGCGCAAGCTCAAGTAGGGTTGCTAACGGACTGTAAAGGATCGTCAGACGAACGAAGGGCGGCCGATTTGTCCTGTCGACAGTGCGGAATCGGGCCGGAAACGATCGATTGCTGTGCGAACGCAGAGGAATACGGGGCCGGCGGATCGGCGGGGCGATGTTGAAGAGTGGGCCGACCGGATTGCGCGTGAAGCGCGGCAGCGTGTCGCGATCGGTGACGCAGATCCACCACCGGCGTTCGGCCTGAGCGGTCTGCTCGTTTGCTCGCCCGCGAGCGCGACGACGCGCGGTGCCGTCAGGCAAGACGCGGACGTTCCCATCGATCATCCGACCGCCGTTCTCGACGTGGCTGACCTGGATGTGCAAGCGCAGCGTGCGCTGCACGTCGGGAACGAGGCGTTTCAGGAAAGCATCGACGGCGCTCGTGTCGGACAGGTCGATGAAGCCGCGGTAGAGCGTCGCGCCGGGCGGCGTCGAAGCCCGGCCGGCGACCGGTCGTCACAGCCGCGATCTGTGTACCATCGTACGTACGGCGCGACGCGCGGCACGGAGCCTCACGG
The DNA here is from genome assembly GCF_005502655.1 of Burkholderia sp. 4NA327C6. Lineage (NCBI taxonomy): Bacteria > Pseudomonadati > Pseudomonadota > Betaproteobacteria > Burkholderiales > Burkholderiaceae > Burkholderia > Burkholderia sp. 4NA327C6. The sequence goes on from NZ_SCNZ01000011.1 coordinate 4,047, forward strand.
CCTCGTGCAACACGCAACGCGGACGCGGTATCGGTATCGCAACGAAGGTGAGCGTTCCATGCGAAGTTTCTTTGTCCGGTTCATTGCAATCGGCGTGCTGTTCCATCTGTACGTCGGGATTCGAATCATTCCCGATGCATTCACGTCGCCGGTCGCGCGGACGATCGCGGCGCTCGTGCTGGCGAGCTTCGTCGTGCTGATCCCGGTCGGGATGTTCTCGCGCCGCTTCGACGAAGGCTGGGCCGCGACGCTGGCCGGCTGGGCCGGCTCGCTCGTGATGGGCTTCTTCTCGTCGCTGCTCCTGCTGACGTTCCTCCGCGAATTCGTGCTGCTCGGCGTGTCCGGATGGCGGCATCTCGGGCACGACGGTGCGTGGCCCGGCGCGGCGACCGACACGGCGATCGGCGTGCTGGCCGGTGCGGTGTTCGTCACCGTGATCGGGTTCGTCGGTGCGCGCCGCACGGCGGCGGTCAAGCGCGTGTCGATCCCGGTCGCGGAGCTGCCGGCCGGGCTCGACGGGCTGACGATCGTGCAACTGTCCGACATCCACGTCGGGCCGACGATCAAGCGGCCGTACGTCGAACGGATCGTGCGCGCGGTCAACGCGCTCGATGCCGACCTCGTCGTCGTGACGGGCGACGTGGTCGACGGCTCGGTCAAGCGCCTGCGCGACCATACGGCGCCGCTCGGCCGCATGCAGTCGCGGCACGGCAGCTTCCTGGTGACGGGCAACCACGAGTATTACGCGGGCGCGCATGCGTGGATCGACGAGTTCCGGCGCATCGGGCTCACGGTGCTGCTCAACGAGCACGTGCTGATAGAACACGACGGTGCGCATGCGGTGCTCGCGGGTGTCACCGATTTCACGGCGGGCGGGTTCGATCCCGCCCATCGCAGCGACCCCGAGCAGGCGCTGGCCGGTGCGCCGCGCGACGTCGGTACGAAGATCCTGCTCGCGCACCAGCCGCGCAGCGCGGAAGCGGCGAACCGCGCCGGCTTTACCGTGCAGTTGTCGGGACATACGCACGGCGGCCAGTTTCTGCCATGGCCTCCGTTCGTGCGGCTGCAACAGCCCGTGATCGGCGGGCTGAGCCGCATCGGCAATCTGTGGCTCTATACGAGCCGCGGCACCGGATACTGGGGGCCGCCGAACCGCTTCGGCGTGCCGTCCGAGATCACGCTGATCCGGCTGACGCGCGGCGGGTAGCGCACGTTCCCCCCGTTCGGGAAAGGCCGGCGCCGGCCCGTCATTGGCGGCACCGGCCCTGGCTCGCGGCCATCACTCGATGCGGGCGATGTCGTCGAAATCGAAGCGCGGGCCGAGCGGGAACAGGCCGGCCGGATCGCCGTGGCCGAGATTCACGAGGAAATTGCTTTGGATCGCGGTGCCGGCGAAGAACGCGGCGTCGACCAGCGTGCCGTCGAAGCCGGACATCCGGCCCGCGTCGAGGCCGGGTACGCGCGGCTACCGCTCATCTGCGGATGACAGCGCATGGCAGTGTGCGACGCCGTTGGCTAGTATGCAGGCATGCCTCCGTTCGCTCCGTTCATCGCCCGTTGCTCCCGACATGTCGACACCCGATCTCTTCGCTGACACGCCCGCACCCGACGTGGACTGGTACCCGGACTGGCTGGCGCCGTCCGATGCCGATCGCGTGCTGGCCGCGTTGATCGGGGAAGTCGCGTGGCAGCAGGACACGATCCGCACGCCGCGCGGGCGCATACCGTTGCCGCGGCTGACCGCATGGCAGGGCGAGCCGGATGCCGTCTACGTGTATTCCGGGATCCGCAACGTGCCGGCGCCGTGGACGCCGGCCGTGCTCGACTTGAAGCGCGCGGTCGAGGCGACGTCCGGCGCGCGTTTCAACAGCGTGTTGCTCAATCGCTACCGCAACGGGCAGGACAGCCTCGGCTGGCATGCGGACAACGAACCCGAACTCGGCGATGCGCCGGTGATCGCATCGGTGAGCCTCGGCGCGATGCGCGTGTTCGACCTTCGCCATCGCCAGACCGGTGTCACGCATGCGTATCGCCTCGGGCATGGCAGCCTCCTCGTGATGCGGGGCCGCACGCAGGCCGAATGGCAGCATCGCGTGCCGAAGGCGCCGGGTGTACAGGGCGAGCGCGTGAACCTGACGTTTCGGCGCGTGATGCCGGTCGGTATGGGCCGGTAACAACCGGCGTCGCCGAGGTGCCCGGATCGCCGGGCGATTCGCGCCCCGTTTTCGCGATTCATGCGCGATCGATACGGGCAAGCGGTCGCATGTGCGGCACGTTGCCGCACGAGTGGTGAGCCGTGCGCGTTGAAACGGCGCAGAGGCCCGTGCCATATGGGTTTCAGGAAAATTTGATCGACCGACCGGTTCCGATAGATGAGTGAAACCTCTGATGGTGCGTCGCAACAATCCTTGACTAGACTGTCGAATGGCAGAAGCGCGTCGCATCCCGGCGCGATCCTTTCGACATGCCCCAAGCGTTGCCGATGCGGTGCGCAAGGGGGCAGGAGCAAAACGCGTGACCGTATTCGACCCTTCCTTCGAACCCTCGCTGCACGTCTTTGAACAAGACGGCGGATGGCAATGGGCGCTGACGGTGAAGCGGGCGACCGGCGTGGGCGTGAAAGTCGTTGCGTTCAGCCGGGAAGGCTTTCGCGGCGAATCCGAGGCCTACGCCGCCGGCCAGCTTGCCCGCGCCGAGTATGACGCCGCCGTGACGGCCTGACGCCGTCGCGGCGATCCCGCCGCCCGAGGTTCGTCTTCATCGCTTGCCGCCCGCCGCCGGGTGGGGCTTCCCGATCGTTTTCAGTTTTCCGTCGCCTGTCGCGCTTCGCGCGACCGTGCGTGCGGCGCGCTTGCGCGCCCGTCCGCCCGAACTCGCCGCGCCAAATGGTCCGTACCATTCGACACGTGTGTGCCATACGCCCCGCTTAACGTCGTTGCACGGCGTCGGTCGCGCCGGCGATGCGGCTTCGCGCCGTGATTTGAATGCCGGACGCCGGACGCCGACCCATCGACAAGAATGCAGGTCATGTGCTACGACAGAACCGACTACAACCGCCATGCGCGCGGTGGATCGCGCACGGCGCGGGCGCCGGAACGGGGATTCACGCTGATCGAGGTGCTGATCGCGCTGGCGATCGTCGCCGTGGCGCTGGGCGCCGTGATGCGCGCGATCGGCGCGCTCGCGTCGGATACCGACATGGCGCGCATGCGCCTGCTCGCGTTATGGAGCGCCGACAACGCGCTCGGCGAGATCCGCATCGCCTCGACCTGGCCGTCCGTCGGCACCAATACGTTTGCCTGCCCGCAGGGGCGCTACCGGTTCGTGTGCCGCCAGTCGGTGGCCGCGCTGCCGAGCCCGCTCGTGCGTCGCGTGACGGTGAGCGTGTATCCGTCCGCGTCGAGCCGCAGCGTGCTCGCCGAAGTCGTCACGGTGATCCAGAATGAAGCGCGCCACTGACCCGCGCGCGGCGGCGCGTGCCCGTGCCCGCGGCTTCACGCTGATCGAGATGCTGGTCGCGATCGCGCTGCTCGCCGTGATCGCGCTGCTGTCGTGGCGCGGCCTCGACGCGACGATCCGCGGCCGCGACGATATCGCGTCGAATCTGGCGCAAACGCGTCTGCTGGGCCGCTACTTCTCTCAACTCCAGTTCGACCTGATGAACCTCGTCACGCCCGACGAAGTGTTCGGGCCGCCGCTGCGGATCCGTCCGGGCGAGCTCGTGATGGTGCGCCATCTCGGCGTCGGCGGCGGGCCGACGCAGATGCAGGTCGTGCGCTACCAGCTCAAGGGGCGCGAGCTCGTGCGCAGCGCGTCGCAGCCGCTCGCGTCGCTGGCCGAGGTGGACGACGCGCTGCATCACATGGATGCGTTCGCGCGTGTGGTGGTCAGCAACGATGCGCGCTCGATGCAGCTTTCCGTGTGGATTCCGCCCGGCGGATGGACGACGAGCCAGGCCGACATCGAACAGTCCTATGCGCAGTTTCTCGCGCAGCACGGCATCAGCAACTTCACGTCGATCGGCGTGCCGGTGCCGCGCGGGGTTCGCTTCTCGGTGACGATGGGCGCGCCGGCGGTCGAATACGTGCGGACGATTCCGATCGGCCAATGACGGCGGCGTGCGCGACGCCGGCTCGGCGGGTGTTCCGTCCCCCGGACAAAATGGTCCGTAACTTTCGTCATACGTCTGTTATTGGCCGTCCGTTAGTCTCGTGACGAGCATGGCTGCCGCGACCGGTTCCATCGAACCGGATCAGCGGCGGCATCGGCAAACGGGAAGGGGGCGAACGTGACGGTCGAGCACCGGCATGATGCACACGCGGGCACGTCGGGAATCGACGCGCGCGGAGAACGGCAATCGGCGGCGATCCTGAGCCGCGCACAAAACTGGCACAGCGCCGGGCGATTCGACGACGCCGCGCGCGAATATCTCGCGGTGCTCGAGAAGGAGCCGGACAATCCCCAGGCATTGCACCTGTACGGCATCCTGCAGTTCCAGCGCGGTGCGGCGGACGATGCCGAAGCGTTGCTGCGCCAGTCGATCGCGATCGCACCCGGCACGCGCGTGCTATCGGATCTCGGCGCGATCGCCGGCGAGCGCGGCCGCATCGGCGAGGCGCTCGAGCATTTCGCGGCCGCGCTGCGAACGACGCCCGACGACGTGCAGACGCTCGTGCGCCGCGGCAACACGCTGCTCGGGCTGCGCCGCCATGACGACGCGCTGGCGTCGTTCGACCGCGCGCTCGCGGTATCGCCGCTGGTGCTCGATGCGCTATGCAATCGCGGCAGCGCGCTGCGTGCGCTGCGTCGCTTCGACGAGGCGCTCGATACCTACGATCGCGCGCTGATGGTCGACCCGCGTTCGTTCGAATCGTGGTTCAACCGCGGCCTCGTACTGCGCGAGATGCAGCGGCCGGCCGATGCGCTGCAGTGCTTCGAGCGCGCCAACGCGATCCGGCCCGGCATGGCCGCGATCATGGCCGAGCGCGGCCGCACGCTGATCGATCTCGATCGGCCGGGCGAGGCGCTCGACGCATTCAACGAAGCGATCGCGGCCGATCCCGGGCGGATCGACGTGCTGTACAACAGCGCGGTCGCGCTCGAGCGGCTCGGCCGCGCGGACGAAGCGCTCGCCCGCTGCGAGCGCGTGCTGGGTTTCGATCCGGATCATGTCCGCGCCCATGCGAGCCGCGGCAACGCATTGCTGCAGCTCAAGCGCCACGACGACGCGCTGGCTGCCTATGCGCGTGCGCTGGCGCTCGATCCGCACTCGGCGGAGACCTTGTGCAATCGCGGCACCGCGTTGCGTTACCTGAAGCGTTACGACGACGCGCTGGCCAGCTACGACGCCGCGCTTGCGCGCGACGCGCGGTTCGCCGAAGCGTGGACCAACCGCAGCAGCGTGCTGCAGGACCTGCATCGCTACGACGAAGCGATGGCGTCGCTCGACCGCGCGCTTGCGCTGCGCCCCGATCACGCGACGAACTGGCTCAACCGCGGCAACCTCCATTTCGAAACGGCGCGCACGGACGATGCGCTTGCCGCGTACGACCGCGCGATCGCGCTGCAACCCGACTACGCCGAAGCGCATTTCGCGCGCGCGTCGCTGTATCTGATCGACGGCGATTTCGTGCGCGGCTGGCCCGAGTACGAATGGCGGATGCGCGATGCGCAGCTTGCGCGGCACTACCGGCCGTTCACGCAGCCGGCGTGGCAGGGCGACACGCCGCTCGACGGCCGGACCGTGCTGATTCATGCGGAGCAGGGGTTCGGCGACACGCTGCAGTTCTGCCGCTATGTGCCCCTGGTGGCGGAACGTGGCGCGCGGGTCGTGTTCGAGGTGCAGCCGCAGTTGCGCGCGCTGATGGCGTCGCTGCCTGGCACGGCCCACGTGATCGCGCGCGGCGACCCGTTGCCGGCGTTCGACTGCCAGACGCCGTTGTTGAGCCTGCCGCATGCGTTTCGCACGGAAGAAGCGACGATTCCGCAACCGGGCGCCTATCTGCATGCCGACCCGCAGCGCACGCGCCAGTGGGACGCGCTGCTCGGCGCGCGTCGGCGGCCACGGATCGGGATTGCCTGGGCCGGCAATCCGGAGCACCGGAACGATCACAACCGGTCGATCGATTTCTCGCGGCTCGCGCCGCTGTTCGATCTCGACGTCGACTGGATCAGCCTGCAAAAGCCTGTGCGCGAACGCGACGCGGCGCTGCTCGCGGCCGCGCCGGTGCGCCGCGTCGACGACGAACTCGGCGACTTCGCGGACACGGCCGCGCTGATCGGCGCACTGGATCTCGTGATCGCAGTCGATTCCGCCGTCGCGCATCTGGCGGGTGCGCTGGGCCACGCGGTCTGGGTGCTGCTGCCCGATCCGGCGGAGTGGCGCTGGATGCGCACGCGCGGCGACAGCCCGTGGTATCCGTCCGCGCGGCTGTTCCGGCAGGCGGCGCCGGGTGACTGGACGGGCGCGATCGATGCGGTGCGTGCCGCGATCGAGACGATGACACGTTAGACACGACACGCGATACCAACAGCGACAAGTGGGGGCCACACGATGACACCGAACGGGGAAGGGACGACACTCGCGAGCGCGCCGGTCGCGCCGGATCGCCGTCCGCCCGATACCGCGCAACTCGAACGGCTGCTCTTGCGCGCGCGCAAGGCGCACCACGAGGGCGCGCTGCAGCATGCGGAACACGCGTATACGGAATTGCTGACGCTCGATCCCGAGCATCCGGAGGCGCTGCACCTGCTCGGCGCGGTGCGCTTTCAGCAAGGGCGGCTCGGCGATGCCGAGCCGCTGATGCGGCGCTCGATCGAGCACCGGCCGGTGCCGCTCGCGCTCGCGAATTACGCGGCGGTGCTGACCGGGCTCGGGCGCGAGCACGACGCGCTCGCGCGTCTCGATGAAGCACTTGCGATCAACCCGGTTCATCAGCGCGTGCTGTTTCAGCGCGCGGGCCTGCTGGGGCAACTCGCCCGGTACGACGACGCATGCGCGGTCTACGATCGGCTGCTCGAGCTGACGCCCGGTTTTGCCGACGGCTATGTGAAGCGCAGCGACATGCTGCGCGCGCTCGGCCGTCATGACGAAGCGCTTGCCGATTGCGATCGATCGATCGCGCTGGCCGGGCGTTCGTTCGATGCGATGCGCGGGCGCGGCCTCGCGTTGCGCGAACTCGGCCGCTTCCGCGATGCGGTCGACAGCTATGGCCATGCGCTCGCGCAGACGCCCGGCAGCGCCGAAGTGCTGTTCCTGCGCGGTGTCGCGTATCTCGATCTGCACGACCCCGAGCGCGCGCTCGCGGATTTCAATGCGGCGATCGCGGCGAGCCCGACGTTCATCGATGCGATCTTCAACAGCTCGATCGCGCTCGAGCAGCTCGGCCGGCACGACGAAGCGCTCGTGCGCTGCGACCGCGTGCTCGCTATCGATCCGCGCCATGCGCGGGCACTGGCGAACCGCGGCAACGCGGCCAGCCACCTGGAACGCTATCGCGACGCGGCCGACAGCTATGCGCGTGCACTCGATGCGGAGCCGCGCAGCACCGGCGTGCTGTGCAACTACGCGAGCGCGCTGATGCGCATCGAACGTCACGACGATGCGCGCGACATGTGCGACCGTGCGCTCGCGCTCGATGCGGGCTACGTGCCTGCGTGGTTCACGCGCGGCCGCGTGCAGCTCGAGACGCACCGCTACGAGGCCGCGCTCGACGATTTCGCACGGGTGATCGACGCGACGCCGCGCGACAAGCTCGCGCATTTTCATAAAGCCAACGCCCTGCGTGCGCTGCGGCGGCACGACGCCGCGCGGCAGGCCTATGCGGACGCGATCGAGATCGATCCCGATTACGTGCTCGCGCACTGCATGCGTGCGTTCCTGTGCCTGTCGATCGGCGATTTCGAAGCGGGGTGGGCCGAGTATGAATGGCGTTGGCGCGATACGCAGCTCGATGCAAGCCGGCGCATGTTCGCGCAGCCGCGCTGGACACACGGGATGCCGCTCGACGGCAAGACGATCCTGCTGTACCCGGAACAGGGGCTCGGCGACACGCTGCAGTTCTGCCGCTATGTCCCCCTCGTGAAAGCGCTCGGCGCACGCGTCGTGCTCGAAGCGCCGGTCGAACTGAAGGCGCTGTTCGCGACGCTCGACGGCGTCGATACGCTCGTCGCGCGCGGCGAGCCGCTGCCGCCGTTCGACCTGCATTGCCCGCTGCTGAGCCTGCCGCTCGAATTCCGCACGGATCTCGCATCGATTCCGGCCGGCGTGCCGTATCTCGCCGCCGACCCCGAGCGTGTCGCGCAGTGGCGCGAGCGGCTCGGCGCGGCCACGCGGCCGCGCATCGGCCTCGTGTGGTCCGGCAACCCGCTGCACCTGAACGACCGCAACCGCTCGATGACGCTCGCGGATCTGCTGCCGCTGTTCGACGACCGTTACGAGTGGATCAGCCTGCAGAAGGTGGTTCGCGACGAGGATCGCCCGGTGCTCGACGCGAGCGCGGTGCGCTTCGTCGGCGACGATCTTGCGGACTTCGCCGATACGGCGGCGCTGACTGCGCTGATGGACGGCATCGTCAGCGTCGATACGTCCGTCGCGCACCTCGCTGGCGCGCTCGGCCGCCCGCTCGCGCTGATGATCCCGCATACGCCCGATTTCCGCTGGTTGCTCGAACGGGACGACAGCCCGTGGTATCCGTCAGCGCGCCTGTTCCGCCAGCCGGCGGGCGGGCAGTGGGCACCTGTCGTCGAGCGGATCGCGGCCGAGTTGCCGACGCTCGTCGGCGGAGGCGCGCGATGAGTGCGCGCCGCGAGGCCGCGTCGATGGCGAGCGCCGTACCGGGCGCCGCGGCCATGCCGCTGCATGCGGTGCTCGCCGATGCGTTGCGCCAGGCGCGCGCGCGTCTCGAACAGCGCGACTTCGCAGGGGCCGGGCGACTCTACGAAGGCGTGCTGACGATGGCGCCCGATCATGTCGAGGCGCTGCACCTGCTGGGCCTCGTGCACCTGGAGCTCGGCAATCCCGCGCGGGCCGAGCCGCTGATCGCGCGGTCGATGAAGTTCGGATTGAGCCAGCCGTGGAATCTGGCGAACCACGCGGCGGCGCTGACCGGTGTCGGCCGCCATCGCGACGCGCTCGCGCTGGCCGATCGCGCACTCGGGGCCGACCCGGACCATGCGCCGTCGCATGCGGCGCGCGGCGATGCGCTGCTCGCGCTCGGGCAATACGACGCGGCGCTCGCCGCCTACGATCGGGCGCTCGTGCGCGAACCGGCACACGTAACGGCGTGGCGCAAGCGCGGTGAAACGTTGCGCCTGCTCGAACGGCCCGCCGATGCGCTGATCAGCGTCGAGCGCGCGTTGCGGCTCGACCCGGGCGATGCGGCCGCGAACATCGAACGCGGGCATGCATTGCGTGCACTCGGTCATCGCGAGCAGGCGTTGCACAGCTATCAGCTCGCGATGGTCGTGCGCGGCAAGACGCCCGAGCTCGTCTACGCGTGCGGCGTCGTGATGACCGAACTCGGCCGCCCAGCCGACGCGCTCGCGTGTCTCGACGAAGGCCTCGCACGACAGCCGAAAGACGAGCAGTTGCTGTACGCGAGTTGCGTCGCGCTGGATCTGCTGCACGCGCGCGACGAATTGCTGAAGCGCTGCGACCGGCTCCTTGCGCTGAATCGCGGCAACGTCGCGGCGTGGGTGGGGCGCGGCAATGCTCTGCTCGGGCTCGAACGTCACGCGGACGCTGCGGACGCCTACGCGCAAGCGCTGGCGCGCAATCCCGACGATATCGACGCGCGCCGCAACCGCGCGGCTGCACTGCGTGCGCTCGGCCGGTTCGACGACGCGCTCGCCGATTACGACGCGGCGCTGGCGCTGACGGGCCCGCATGCGGAGCTGCATTACAACCGCGCGCTCGCGCTGCAGCAGCTCGGCCGCTACGACGAGGCGCTCGCGAGCCATGCGGCAGCGGCGGCCGCGCCGGCGGAGACCGCGCAGGCATTGTTCACGCGTGCGGTCGCGCGCCAGCACCTCGGGAACGACGATGCGGCGCTGGCGGATTATGCCGATGCATGCCGGCGCGAGCCGAACCACGGCGCCGCGCGCCGTTCGGAGGCGTTCTGCCGGCTGCTGACGGGCGATTTCGACGCGGGCTGGCGGCTGCACGAGGCGCGCTGGGATGCGGCCGACGTGATGCTGCACCGGCGTCATGCGGACCGGCCGCTGTGGACCGGCGACGAGCCGCTCGCCGGCCGCACGCTGCTGCTGCATGCGGAGCAGGGATACGGCGACACGCTGCAGTTCTGCCGTTACGCGAACCTCGCGCACGACGCCGGCGCGACCGTGATCGTCGAGGCGCCGGCCGCGCTGGGCGAATTGCTCGGCACGCTGCGCGGCGTGAGCCGGGTCGTCACCGAAGGGCAGCCCATGCCGGCGTTCGACCTGCAGTGTCCGCTGATGAGCCTGCCGTATGCATTCCGCACGACGCTCGAAACGGTGCCGGCCGACGTACCGTACCTGCGTGCCGATGCGCGACGGCGCGACGCGTGGGCACAACGTCTCGACGCGATGTCGCCGCCCGGCCGGTTGCGAATCGGGCTCGTCTGGTCGGGCAACCCGCGCCACGCGAACGACGAAAACCGTTCGATACCGTTTGCCGCGCTCCTGCCGCTCGTTGCAGCGCACGACGCGACGTTCGTGAGCCTGCAACCGCAGATACGCGCACGCGACGCCGACGCGTTTGCCGCGAGCGGCGTGTTGTCGTTTGCGGACACGCTCACGGATTTCTCCGAAACGGCTGCGCTGGTCGGCACGCTGGATCTCGTGATCAGTGTCGACACGTCGGTTGCGCACCTGGCCGGCGCGCTCGGGCGACCCGTCTGGCTGCTGCTGCCGCGCGTACCGGACTGGCGCTGGTTGCTCGGGCGCGACGACTGTCCGTGGTATCCGTCCGCGCGGCTGTTCCGGCAAGCGCGGCCCGGCGACTGGCCGGCCGTGATCGGTCGGGTGGCCGACGCGCTCGGCACGGTGCGCCGTGCGCCCCCTGTGGCGGCGTGACGGGCCTTCCATGACAAAAGCTACGGACCTTTTCACGGCGGCCGGAATGGTCCGTAACAGTCGCCATGTCGCTGCCATGCGCGCTTCGTATGGTCTTCGGATTCCAGCGGCCTGCTTCAGGCGCAACGACATGTACGGTGCCGGACCGGCGCCACACGCAAATTCCTAGCATCGGGGTGGCAAGAATGGCAGCACGCGCACGTACGGAACGACAACTTCGCGCAACGGCCTCGCGGTCGGTCCTGAAATCGGAGCTGAGCCCGCTTTACCGGGCGGTCGTGCTGATGCTCGCGGCAGGCGTGTCCGCCCACGCGCATGCGGCGGGCATCATGAACCTCGGCCACGTGGCCGCGAGCCCGACGGGCGGCGGCGCGGGCGGTGCCGGCGGCGTGCCGGGCATGCCGAATCTCGGCGTGTCGCCGCAGCAGGCGCTGCAGGCGAGCCAGCCGTCGATCCGCAACCTCGGGAATGCGGCACATGCGATAGCCGCGCAGATCGCGGCGCAGCAGAATGCGGCGGCCGCGGCGGCGAAGCTGCCGTCGACCGTGCCGAACGGGCTGGCGCCGGGCGGGCTGCAGGTGGCGGCGGGTGCCACGGCCGATACGAACAATCCGGTGCTGTGGTTCAACGCGAACGCGCCGACGCAGAACGTCGACGCGAGCGGCCACGTGAACGTCGACGTCAAGCAGACCGGGCAGAACGCGGTGCTGACGTGGGAGACGATGAACGTCGGCCGGCAGACGACGCTGAACTTCGATCAGTCGGGCGGCACGCAGACGAACGGCGCGAACAACTGGGCCGTGCTGAACCGGATCAACGATCCGAGCGGCAGGCCGAGCCAGATTCTGGGGAACATCACCGCGCAGGGGGCCGTGTACGTGATCAACCGGAACGGGGTGCTGTTCGGCGCCGGGTCGCAGGTGAACGTGCATTCGCTGGTGGCGTCGTCGCTCGACGTGCTGAACATGAACAACTACAACCAGACCCTGCAGAACCGGGTGCCGGTTGTGACGGACAACAGTCTCGCGCAGGATGCGGCGGGGATCGTCGCGAGCAACAAACAGTTCCTGAGCCTGCCGGCCGGGACGACGGGCGGGCTCGCGTATCCGGAGTCGGGCAGCTCGGGCGGGTTGAACGGCAACAGCCGGCTTCCGAACGAGGTGCTCGGTCTGGGCAACCAGGTCAACCTTATCTCCGCGAGCCAGTATCAACCGTGGGGTGACGTCACGATCGAACAGGGCGCGTCGATTACCACGCACGCGAACGGCAACGCGAGCGATGGCGGCTTCGTGATGATCGCCGCACCGAACGTGACGAACGCAGGGCATATCAAGGCGACGGACGGGCAGGTGGTGCTGGCGGCCGGCGTCGGGGTAAGCCTGCGGCCCAACAGCGGCGCCACGACGAATCCGCAGGTGCTGCTGCCGGAGCTGAGCGGAAAGATCACGCTGCTCGGCCCGAATGGCCAGATGACCGACATCACGCCGGCCGGTACGCTGACCAATACCGGCATCGTCGAGGCCGCGCGCGGCAATGTGAATCTGCTCGGCAGCCGCGTCGCGCAGAATGGCGTGGTGGGCGTGACGACGAGCGTCAATTCGCCCGGCACGATCACGATTTCCACGGTCGACGAATATTTTTCCAACAATCCAACCGGGGCGGCCTATCTCGGTCAATCTCTTCAGACGACGGACGGTACCGGTGGCGCCAACGACACGCACCGCGCCGGCCTGTTGAGCTTCGGCCCGGATTCGGTGACCACGGTAATGCCGGACGGCAATGGCCAGACGACGCCGTCGACGCCCGGCGCGACCTTCACGCCGGGCAGCATCGGCATGACGGCCGGCTCGGTGTGGTTCCAGGGCGGTTCGCTGATCGAGGCGCCCGGTTCGAAAGTATCTGTTGCGGCGCTGACGCCTTCGGCATCGGGCGCGCAAGCGCCGGCCGGCCAGACCGCCGTGCCAGGCCGGATTTATGTCGACACCGGCGCGACGATCGACGTGTCGGGCCTCGCGAACGTCGAGGTGCCGATCGGGCAGACGCTCGTGACGGTCGACCGCATCGGCCAGAACGAACTCGCCGATTCGCCGCTGCTGCGCAACGGCTTCCTGCTCGGGTACAAGAATCTCGTGTTCGACAGCACGCTGACGGGCACGCGCAGCGACGGCGTGCAATGGGTCGGCAGCCCGATCCTGAATCTGTCGGGTTATGTGAACCTGATTCCGCGCACGGTCGACCAGTTGTTGACCAATGGCGGCTCGATCACGCTGTCGGGCAACGAGGTGATGACCGCGACCGGTTCGTCGATGAACCTGAACGGCGGCTACGTGCATTACGACGGCGGGATCGTCAACACGACGCGGCTCGTCGACGCCAACGGCGCGCTCGTGCCGATCGGACAGGCGAGCCCGTACGACACGTACGTCGGCATCGCGGGGCAGTTCGTCGAATCGCATCCGCGCTGGGGCGTGACGAAGACGTGGTACAACCCGCTGCTGACGATGGGCGGCTATCAGGGCGACTACATCGTCGGCGGGAACGCAGGCACGCTCGATATCTACGGGCTGCAGTCCACGGTGCTCGACGGCGACATCAGCGCGCAGGCGTTCGGTGGTGCGAAGCAGATGCAGGGCAACAGCCTGCCGAGCGGCGGGACGTTCAACCTCGGCGCCGATCCGAAGCTTGACGGCGCCGCATTGGTGCACCTGACGTCGAACAACAGTGACGTCGCGTCTGGCACGGCGGGCCTGGTTGTGCTGCAGGACAATGCGCCGAAGCTCGCCGACATCGCGCCGGGATTCTCGATCGATACGCCGCTCGACAAGACGGCACTCCAGGCGCTGCCCGCGAACGATCCGCGTAACGTGCTCACGACCACCGTGGTACCGGTCGCGACGCTGAATAACGGCGGTTTCGCGAACCTGAACGTCACCGAGGACAAGGTCGGCGGCAAGGGGGTAGTGGTTCCGCAGGGCACGCAGCTGAACCTGCAACCGGGTGGGTCCATTACCTTGAACAGCCCGGTGCCGGGTACCGACGTCAACGTGGCCGGGCGGTTGTCCGTGCCGTCGGGATCGATCTCGATCACGAGCGGTGGCAACGTGATCGTCGGCCCGCAGGGCGGGATCAGCGCGGCAGGGCAGTGGGTGAACAACGATGTGCAAGCGGCACCGGGCACGACACCCGGAAACAGCCAGTTCATCAACGGCGGCAGCATTACGCTGTCTGCGCTGCTTGGATCGAACGTCGTCGGCGGCGGGTTGTTCGGCGATACCTCGGGTTCGGTGCTGCTGCAGCCCGGTAGCGTACTGGACGTGTCAAGCGGCGGCGACCTGCTGTCGAACGGGCAGATGCTGATGCAGAACGGCGTGCCTGCCGGACGAGGCGGGAACGTGACGTTGCAGGCGTATTCCGCGACACCTCTGAAGCAGTTTGGCGCGTCGGACGGCGCGCCGACCCTGCCGACCGCACAGCCGACGGCCGGCACGATCGCACTGGGCGGCACGATCCTGAGCGAAGGGTTTTCGGGGGGAGGAACGCTGACGCTGCAGGCGCTCGGATTCCGGATCGGCGGTGCAGAGGCCGCAGCGTCGCCGTGGGATATCTATCTCCCGGAAACCTTCTTCGCGAGGCAGGGCTTTGGCAAGTATGTGCTGAATGCGTTCTACGACACGACGGTCGCACCCGGCGCGTCGGTTGCCGTCACGCAATTGAACCGTATTCCAGACATGCTCGCGCTTCAGCAGGCGGGCACGGGTGCGAACCTGTCGGCGGGGGGGCTGACCACGATTGGCCAGCTCGATGCCTATCACAGGCAGGCAACGAATCTTGTCCTGACGGCCGGCAACGATACGTCGTGGCGCAGCCCGGCCGGCGCGGCGCCCACCTATCCGGGCGTCACCGGCGCGGTCACGCTGTCGGAAGGAGCGTCGATTCACACGGACGCCGGTGCAAGCGTTGGCCTTGGCTCGCCGGCGCAGGTCACGGTACTCGGCTCGATCATTGCACCGGGCGGGTCGATCACGCTGAGCGCGGACGGGAACGGCACGTATGCACAGGCGGGCCAGTTCAACAGTGGTTTCAGAAGCTCGAGCCAATCGGTGTGGCTCGGCGCGGATGCTTCACTGGACGTGTCGGGTACGGCATTGGCCAATCCGCTCGCGGCGCCGGTCAAGATGGGTGGGACGACGGTCGTGCCGAACGCGGGAAAGGTGCTGCCAGGCGGTTCGGTGACGATGTCGAGCGATACGGGCTACGTGGTTGCGCAGGCAGGCTCGAAAATCGATGTGTCCGGTACCTCGGCGAATTTCGACCAGTTGCAGGCAAATGGGGGATACGCGTCGCAACCGGTATGGAGCGATGCGGGATCGATCACACTTTCGGCGGCGAACGGATTGTTTGCCGACGCAACGCTGGTGGGGCGTCCGGGCGCGACCCAGGCGCGCGGCGGCACGCTGACGATACTGCCGCATCAGAATGACGGCGCGAGCGGTACGGCGTTGGTCGTGCGGCAAGGCGGAACACTCGTGCCCACGGGGTTGACGCCCGGACAGGATTTCACGTCGGCGATCGATCCGACGACCGGGTTGCCGATCGGCCAGCCGAACGGTGTGCTGCAGTTTGCGGCGGACAGGTTGACCGGGTCCGGCATTGCGAACCTGGTGCTCGGTACGGCCACGCCGCCTGATCTGAACGGCGTGTCGCCGACACCGATCCTGTTCGCGGGCAACGTGACATTGTCGCTTCCGGAGTCGGTGACTTTGAATGCGGGGCGACTTGCAGCCGTCGACATGGGACAGTTGTCGACGCTGCTGTCGACGCCGGTGCGCAAGCCTGACGGCACGATCGTGCCGGTCGTCAATACCGTGCTGGCACAGGCGCCGCAAGCGCCGCTCGGCGCGGCAGTGGAAATCAACGCGCCGTACGTCGCGTTGTCGGGGCCGATGATTCGGCCGTCGGCGCCAAAATTCACGCCGGTCCCGGCGATGTCGAATGCGACGCTAACCGTGAACGCGTCGTTCATCGACCTGATGAATCAGGTTCAGCTCAACAATTTTGGCCGAGCGAACTTCACGAGCAGCGGCGACATCCGCTTGAGTTCGACGAACGTCAGCCAGACGCAGACACCGGGCCTGACGCCCGGCATGCTTTATACGCCGGGCGACCTGACCTTCAAGGCGGCCGATCTGTACCCGTCGACCGGCAGTACGTTCGTCGTCGATGCAGTTGGCCCGATCGATCCGGCAAACGGCAAACCGGCACCCACGACGGTTACGTTCTCGTCGAACGGCGCATCGGGCACGCCGCTGTCCGCGGGCGGGACGTTGTTCGTGGACGCAACGCACATCGTGCAAGGCGGCACGGTGCGTGCGCCGTCCGGCACGCTCGTGTTCGGCGTCGGCGATCCGTCGAATGCGGCGACGCAGGCGCAATTCGGCGGGCTGCCGCTCGTTGCGACGGAATCGGTCAAGCTGGCAAGCGGGAGCGTGACGTCGGTCTCAAACCAGGGCACCGTGATTCCGTATGGCACGACGGTCGACGGGGTCGAGTGGCAGTTCAATCCTGTCGCCGGCAACACGACGCCCGACTTGACCGCGCCGCCTGCGAAATACGTGGGGGTGAACGACGGCAACGTCGCGCTCGACAAGGGGGCGACGATCGACCTGTCGGGTGGGGGCGACCTGCAGGCGGCCGAATGGGTGCCGGGCACGGGCGGTACGCGTGATGTGCTGTCGCAATACAACGTGAGCTACGCGGGCGGCAAGGGCGGGACGGCGGTGCCGGTCAATGCCGGAGCCGGCAACGTCTATGCGATTCTGCCGGGCAAGCAATCGCCGGTCGCGGCTTATGACCCGACGTTCGCGCAAACGGTGCAGCCTTCGACCAATGCGAACGGCACGGCAACGACCGCCACGGCGGCGCTCGGCGTCGCCCAGGCCGGTATGAACGATGCGGTCGGCAAGGCCGTGTATCTGTCGGGCGTACCGGGGCTGCCGGCCGGCTATTACACGCTGCTGCCGGGAAAGTACGCGACAGTGCCGGGCGCGTATCGCGTCACGGTGTCGCACATCGCAGGCAATGTCGCGCCGGGCGCGAGCCAGGTGTTGCCGGATGGCACGGTCGTGACGGCCGGCTACTTTGCCGATGCGCTGACGGGCGGCCGCAGCGCGACACCGACGCTGTTCAACGTGCAATCGAACAGCGTGTGGCAGCAATATTCGCAGTACACGCTGACCGGCGCGAATGCGTATTTCACGAAACTCGCTTCGACCAAGGGCAACGTGACACCGCCGTTGCCGGTAGACGGTGGCCAACTGGTGCTGGCCGCAACCAAGGCGCTGACGCTCGGCGCGACACTGAATGCGTCCGCCGGCGCGGGCGGTGCGCCGGCCGAGGTCGACATCGCGTCGCAGGACATCCAGATCACCGGCAACGGTGCTGCGGCGCTGCCAGGTTATCTGCAGATCGGTAGCGATGCGCTTGATTCGCTGACCGCAGGCAGCCTGCTGATCGGCGGCACGCGTTCGGCGACGTCGAGCGGTGTCATGATCACGCCGATCGCGAATAGCGTCGTCGTGTCGAACGACGGGAGCACGCCGCTGAAGGGTCCCGAGATTCTGCTGGTCACAAAGACGGACGCCAGCAACGGCGATCCGAACGCAGCGAACGGATTGCGCGTCGACGCCGGTGCATCGATTGCCGCGCAGGGCGATTACCCGGCAGCCAAGGATCAGCCGATCACGATCGCCGGCGATGGCGCGCTGCTGCGCGTGTCCAACGGCGCGATGGTACCGCTCGCACGCACGGGTGGCACTGGCATGGGCCTGCTGACGGTTGGCGCGGGCGCGACGCTCGCGGGTGGCCAGGCGTTGCTGCTCGACTCGTCCGGCAACCTGAAGGTCGATCCATCTGCGGCGCTCTCCGCCAAGGCGATTACCGCCGACGGCTCGGCAATTACGTTCACGAACGCGAGCGGTAGCGCGGCGGCCGGCCTGCCGGGCTTCGTGGTCGATCCGGCCGGTCTCGCCCAGTTCGCGAACGCTCAGCAGGTGACGCTGCGCAGCTACGGCGCAATCGGTTTCATCGGCGACGTGAACGCGACATTCGGCAACAGCATCGATCTGAGCGCGGGCATGTTCACGAGCGATGGCGGGCACGTGACGCTGAATGCGCAGAAGGTCGCGTTCACGAACGAGATGGGTGCCACGCCCGGCACGACGACGGTCGGGAGCGGCACGCTGACGGTCAATGCGCAGGAGATCGACTTTGGCAGCGGCACGAAGACGGCGAGCGGTTTCGGCTCGGCGGCGATGAATGCGACCGGTGGCGTAGTCGGGCAAGGAACCGGAACATTCGACTTCGGTGCGCTGCCGGTGACGCTGAATGCGCCAGTCTACCTGGCGGATACGAGCTCGGCTGCCGCGGTGAAGACGACGGGCACGTTGACGCTCAATGGTGCGTCGGGTACGCCGCTGACGCGCGGCGCGGTTGGCGGCGCTTTGATCTTCATCGGCGGCACGGTTGCCGACAACGGCGCGACGATCAGTGCGCCGGCGGGCAACGTGACGCTCGAAGCGACGAGCGGCAACCTGACGATCGGCAATGGATCGACGGTCAGTTCGGCGGGCGTATCGAAGCAGTTCTTCGACGTGATGCGTTACGCGCCGGCCGGGTCGATTACGCTGACGGCCGATGCCGGCACCGTTGACGTACAGGCCGGCTCAACGCTTGATTTCTCGGGGGCCAGCGGCGGTGGCGCGGCAGGCAGCTTGTCGCTCTCGGCGCCGCAGCAGGTCGTGAACCTGAACGGCACGATCAAGGGCGCTGCGGCGAGCGGCATTGCGGGCGGCTCGTTCTCGCTGAATACCGGTGGCGCGGCCGACCTCGACGCGTTGTCGAAGACGCTCGCTTCTAGCGGCGTGAACCAGTCGATCGCGATCCGTACGAAGACGGGCAACCTGACGCTGTCGCAGGGCAACACGCTGAGCGCGAATTCAGTGCTGCTGACGGCCGACGGCGGATCGGGTAGCTCGGCCGATACGGCGAACGGCAACGTGAATGTGCTTGGGACGATCGACGCATCCGGCAAGGCAGGCGGTGCGATCGATTTGTATGGCCGCAACGGCGTGGATGTCGAAGGTGCGTTGCTGGCGCGCGGTTCGGACCCGCACCAGCGAGGCGGCAAAGTCAACATTGGCACAGCAGCGCTATTCGACCCGACGATCGTCGATGCAAATGGCGATTCGATCGCATACAACACGACTTACGGCTACGAGAATGTTTTGCGCGCGAATGCCGGCACGATTACGCTCGGCGCGAATGCGCTGATCGACGTGTCGGGTGGGACCGCCGGCGGTTTGTCGGGTGGCACGGTGAATTTCCGTGCGCCGCTGCTGATCGACAGCGGTGTGAAGATCAACCTACCCGAAGCATTCAACGACGGCAAAGGAATTGTCGGCTCGCGTGCGACTTCGCTCGAGGCATATGCCGTATGGAGCACGACGGATGCGACGACGGGCGCGAAGCACTTCGATGGCGTTATCGATCCGGCTGGATGGTATGACCGTAGCGGATATTTGCTGGCAGGCACGTTTACCGCGCAGGGCACGTCCGGCACGCCGGCGACGTTTTCGTTCGCGCCGGACGGTTCAGGCGGTGGCACGCTGACGAACCAGGCGACGGGTGCAACGGCGACCGTCACGCAGGCGCAGCTTCAGGGGGGCAATAGCGCGATCGGGTTCGGCGGACTGAACAACATGTATTTCGCACCGGCGAGCAACGGTGCGAATACGGATCACCAGACTTTCTACGGATATCAGAACGGCGATGCCTCGACGGCGGCGCCGGGTACGCTGATGGGGTTCGTGCAGCACGGACTCGATACGCTGGTCGATCCGTTTGCCGGCAAGAACATTGCGAATACGCGCATCGTGCCCGGAATCGAGCTCGACAACCCGAGTTCCGCAATCAATGGCGGTGACATCCAGGTGCTGACGAACTGGAACCTTGGCGCGGGTGCATCGCCGACGAATCTCGCGTTCCGCTTCGACGGGCAGGCGCCGGTCGTGACGCTGCGCGCCGAGAACAATGTCAAGGTGAACGCGAGCCTGTCGGACGGGTTCTTCCAGATCGCGAATCCGCTGGGCGGTGGGGGGACGATTGCGGTGCCGCCGTTGTCGACCTCGGGTGAAGCCGATGCCATCTTCAAGCTGCCGTCGGGTTACAACGCTTTCCCGTACGAGTACGGAATTTGGTACTACGCGCAGAAGGGAGTGGCGTTTGCCCCTGGGCAGCCTGTCGGCGGAAAGCCGGATGAGATCGCGGAATACTACGCGCTCTATATGGCGTATGCGAATTTTCTCGATCAGACTGCGACGAGCCTTTCGTCTATGATGAACTGGGCTCCGACTTACAACAATATTGGTATCGTCTACAAGCTGAGATTCAACGCCGTCGGAGCGGTTGCGCCTGGTCAGCCGAAGGGGCCGATCGCCCCTTCGGCGGCAGAGCAAGCGGCGGATCCCGGGTCATATCTGATTTATCTGAATCAGTATCAGAAATATCTGACCGACTCGGTTCGCTTCCTGAATCAAAACGGAAAGTTTCCGCTGGTGGATATTCCCGCAGCGCCTGCGGTTCAACCCGTTGCGGTGATCACGACGCCGACGATCAGCCTACCGGCCGTGGCCGACAATTCACCATCACCGACACCCGTCGCCAACAATCCGATTCCTCTTCAATCCGCATCGCTCGCGGGCGGGACGAGCAGTTCGTTCCGAGTGGTCGCGGGCGCGGATCTCGGCAGTACCAATCCGCTTGCACTGCAGCCGTTGACGATGGAGGGAGCGACGAGAGGCAAAAGCGTCATTTTCGACGGGCACACCGCGTATGTCGACAGCAGCGGCTTCGCCGTGCTCGCGCCCACGATGCTTCGTACCGGTACTGGAGCCATCGACGTGGCAGCGGGTAACGGTATTGCATTGTTCAATGTTGCCGCGGCACAAGCGAACGATGCGGATGTGACCGTGCCGGGCGTGATTTACACGGCGGGGGCGCCGGTGGCGTCCGCGCCTTCGGGGGGCCCGACGTTGGCGATCGTACATGCCGGAACCGGCTATCAGGACATTCTCGTTACGCCGGCCGTCAACCCCGATTCAGCCGGTGACATCACGATTCGCGCGCAGGGCGACATCACTGGCGCTGAATACCTGACCGACACAAACGGCGCGGTGACCGGGCAGAAGGGCGCCAATATCAGTCAGTTCTGGTGGCAGTGGATGCAGATCGGCAATCCAACAGGGCTGGTCGGTGCCACCAATCCCGTAATGCAGACCGTCCAGACGTCGATCAACTTCGGCGCATTCGATCAAGGTGTATTGAGTGCGGGCGGGAATGTGTCCGTGTCGGCTGGAGGAAATATTTCGGACCTGTCGGTGTCGTTGCCGACCACATGGTGGCTGACCGGAACTCGGACAGACACGCCGACCGTCAATACGGTTGGCGGCGGCAACCTGTCGGTGCGGGCTGGCGGAGACATTCTGAGCGGCGGCTTTTTCGTCGCCAAAGGAACCGGAACCATTGCGGCCGGCGGGAAGATCGGATCGGACGTTACCGCGCCCGCGCAACTTGACGGTCAACCGCCCGTCACGGTGGATACGTTGCTGGCGACGCAGGACGGCGTACTCAACGTGAATGCGCGACAAGGCGCCAGCATTGGGCGCGTATTCGATCCGTCATATGTGCAGAACAACACGTTGCTTGCCGCATACGGCCAGCAATCCGACATGCAGGGGTATTCGTCGACATCTGCCGTCAATATCTCGTCGACGACAGGTGACGTGGCGATCGGCACGCTCTCGGCGGTCGACCTGATTGGCGGCGGTGCCACCGCAACGCAGACACCCGGCAGGGTCGACCTGTCGTCCATTCTGCCAGCCTCGGTGGAGCTGACCGCATTCACCGGTGGCATTACGGTAGCGGCGAGCGGTGAGCTGTATCCATCGGCGTCGGGCAATCTGAGTCTGATCGCGGACCAGTCGGTCAATCTGTCGAGCATCAATGGATTGGTTTCCGATGGGCGGCCGGTGTTCGGTATGCTCGATGTCGATCCTTCCGCGATGCCTTCACCCGTCGAGCCGAATGTCTTCGTCGTGAATCCGGCGCTCGCAACCGCGGCAGCGCATGATCCGATTGCCCTGCACGGCGGCGATGTCGTACCCGCACGGATCTACAGTTTGAACGGCGATATTGTCGATGGCATGCTGCAGACGACCGGCGCCTATGCCGGCTTGTACAGCGGCCTGGTGCCCGTCGCGATCGACAAGGCCGCATTGATCCAGGCTGGCCGTGACATCGTCAATCTCTCGTTCATGGGGCAGAACCTGCGCAAGTCGGACGTGACCCGCATCGTGGCAGGGCGGGATATTTACGATACACCGCTCATTCGTTCGACGAGCGCCGTCATACCCGCGTTGGTGCTGGGCGGTCCGGGCACGTTCGATGTCGAAGCCGGCAGGAACATCGGACCGTTGACGAGTCAGGCTCAAGCTTATGCGAGCCTGGGCAGCGGGAGTTATGTCTCCGGGCTTCCAACCGGCATCGACGCAATCGGCAACGCAAACAATCCGTATCTGCCACATGAAAGCGCAAGCGTCAATGTGTTGTTCGGTGTGGGGCCGGGCATCGACACTGCGTCGTTCATCTCGACGTATGTCGATCCGGCGAAGTCGGTCGCCGGTGTTTCCAGTGCGACGCCGGCGCTCATCACGTTCATGGAGCAATACGAGGCCGGACTCTCGGTCGATTCGGGGCTGGTCAACGATCAGCCGGCGGTCAAGCCGTTGAGCGCTGACGAAGCATGGTCGAAATTCAGGGCGCTACCGCAATATGTCCAGCAACTGTTTGCCGAGCAGGTGCTGTTCAAGGTGCTGACTGCGGTCGGCGAGGACTACAACAATCCCGCCAGTCCTTACTATCAGAAATATGCGCGCGGATACGAGGCCCTCAATACGATGTTCCCCGCCTCGATGGGATACACGGCCAATAATCTCGGCGGAGGCAGCAACGGTTCGAACAAGATGCTCGACACGGGCGATCTGGACATTCGCAGCACGACCATCCAGACGCAGCAGGGCGGCAACGTCACGATCCTCGGCCCTGGTGGGCAGGCGTTGATCGGCAGCACTTCTGCGCCGCCGCAGATCATCGATGCCAGCGGCAAAGTGATCGCCGGGCCCGGGACGATGGGGATTCTCACGCTCGAACAGGGGGATATCGATATCTTCACGGATCGCAGTGTGCTGCTCGCGCAGAGCCGGATCTTCACCGAGCAGGGCGGGGACATGACGATCTGGAGCTCTAACGGCGATATCAACGCAGGCAAGGGTGCGAAATCGTCAGCCGATACGCCGGCGCCGCAATATGTTTGCGATGCGAACCACTACTGCACGGTCGATGCACGCGGGCAAGTCACCGGCGCGGGTATCGCGACACTGCAGAGCGTGCCGGGCGTACCGCTCGGCACGATCAACCTGATTGCACCGCGCGGTACGGTCGATGCGGGCGATGCGGGTATTCGTGCCGGTAACCTGAACGTCGCGGCACTGCGCGTCGTGAACGCGGACAATATCCAGGTAACCGGCAAGGCGAGTGGCATTCCGCTCGTGCAGGCGGTGAATACCGGCGCGCTCACGGCTGCGAGTGCAGCCGCATCGGCTGCGACCCAGGTCGCCCAGGATATGGCCAAGAACAACGCATCCGGTGTGTCGTCACGTCGCTGGACGATCTCGGTGCAGGTCGAGGGGTTCGGCGATGCGGGGGGGGACGGCGGGAAGAAGCACAATCAGCAGGTAGGCTACGACGCGTCAAGTTCGGTGTCGATTCTCGGGTTTGGTCAGGCGGGGCCGTCGCAGAGGGCGGTACTCACGGCCGAGGAGCGTGCACGGTTGGGCAAGATTTGACAAGTGAAGACGAAGCGAGCCGCCAGATGGGCTGATGGCTCGTTTTCATATCGGCAGGAAACGGGGTGAGTAACGCTAACGCGGATCACCGGGGGGGCGAAGCGTTCGACGCGTCGAGTTCCAAGAACCGAGTCATAACGTCAAAAGGTTTTCCGAAGACAGCTTAGCGACCGGTCACCTGGCCAGAACAGACACTCGCATTACCAATGTCAAGGTTATAGCCGTTGACGTTACTAAGGAATGTGTTCGAAATGGCCGACTGAAAATTCGACGGGATCGTGCCGAAACCATTGCCTTGAATAAGCGACGCAAAATTGACATTCGTGTAGTGACTGCTCAGGAAATCGCGCATCGCTAATATAACGGTCGGATTTGAGTAACATTGACTCACAATGATCTGGCTCGTGAACGAAAGCGGATATCCGGCGGGCGGGTTGCCGATGTTGGGCACCCAGGCTGCCGGATTGGTTGCAGTGACTTTATTGTCCGGTGCAGCCGCCGTACCGAACGCCACCGTCGCATTTGCATGGGTCGGGGCGTAGTATTTTCCATCGATTGAATTCAGAAGGCTCGCCACTGGTAATTGCGCTGCGCCTGATTCAGTTACGACCGAGCTAGAAGCAGCAAGGAACGTATTCGCATAGGCAGGACTCAGGTAACCGATCGCGGCACCTTGGGATGACAAGAGAGCACGGCGTAGGTCGCCGCTTCCCGCCGCACTGACGAAGTTGTTCGGGACATGGGCGTTCGGGAATGAAGCAGCGAACATGATCGACTCGACGAACGTGACACCTACGGCCGTATTGGACGGTGTACAAACAGATGCCAGATGGCGGCTCAACATCTTGTTCGTGCCTTCGTCCCCTCTCGGAAGATAGACGACCGTGATAGGCGCATTGAGAGTGTACGGCGAACCTGTTTCGGGATTGGTCACCTGATTCCAGTTCGAGAGTTTGCCCGAGAAAATACCGCAGATGTCATCGTCGTTCAGCGCGACGCTGTGGGCTTGGTTGGGCGTTGTTTGCGGCGTCGTCGTGCTGGTCACGATTGGTCCATTAACTATCGGGATCGTGATAGGGGCAACGACGTACGGAATCTGAATCCGTGGTCCGTTGGTCGCACCGAGTCCGGTTGAATATGCTTTGATATCCGCGTCGAGTAGCGTTATGTCGACATTCGCAAAATCAACCGTTCCCGTGAGATTTGCGGCGAGGTAGGTCGGCTGGTTGGCGACAAACGCGTTCCCGCCAATACCCGGACCGGCCGAGTAATACGTGAATGTATCTTCTGCAGTGCCAAACAGTCCAATTTCAGACGAAGCGTTGCCAATCATACCGATGAGCGGCGCGACGAGCCACCACCTTGGAGATTCGGTGTGGCCATCGCGGTTGTGGCACCAACGCCGGAAAGCGCCAGGGTGATGATTTGGCAAAGTTTGCATTGAAAAAGCCGCATGATGAGATTCTCTCTGCGGGCAGGGCGACGATGTCCGTAGGCAGCCAGACGCCAAGGAGCCGGACATTTCGGGCATGTCCTGAATACAAAAGAAAACTGCGCCCGCGGTTACCCGGGGGCGCAGTCTGGTCGGCGACGGACCTTGCGGTCCGCCAACCGCTTAACGACCGGTCACCGAGCCCGTGCAGACGCCCGTGTTGCCGATGTCGAGGTTATAGCCGCTCGTGTTGCTCAGGAAGTCGGCCGAAATCGCGTTCTGGAAGTTCGACGACACGGTATCGAAGCCGTTGCCGTGAACGATCGACGCAAAGCTGGCATTCGTGAAGTGAGCGTTCAGGAAGTCGTGCACGGCGGTCTTGACCGACGAATCCGCATAGCACTGGCTCAGGATGATCTGGCTGGTGCCCGAAACCGGATAGCCCGAACCCGGATTGCCGACGTTCGGCACCCAGTTGGCCTGATTGGCGGCGCGAGCTTGGCTGCTCGGCACGGTAGCCGTGCTGAGCGCCGTCGTTGCGTTCGCATACGTCGGTGCGTAGTACACGCCGTTCGTCGCGTTCACGAGGCTAGCAACCGGGATCTGGAATGCGCTGGCCGGCGTCACGACCGTGCTTTGCGGAGCCAGGAACGTGTTCGTGTAGTCCGGGCTCAGGTAAGCGACAGCAGCCGTACCGGCCGACTGATAGCTCACCAGTTGCGAACGGACGCCACCGCTACCCGAAGCGGGCGTGAAGTTTGCCGGTACGCCGCCCGGGAAAGAAGCCGTGAACGTCAGCGAATCGACGAACGTTACGCCCGTGGCCGTATTGGCGCTCGAGCAGACAGCTGCCAGGTGGCGGGTCAGCAGTTCGGTCGTGCCGCTGCCGTCCGAACGGTAGACGACCTTGATCGGCGAGCTGGTCGTCGTGTACGCCGAGCCCGTTTGCGGGTTGATGACCTGGTTCCAGTCGGTCAGCTTGCCCGAGAAGATGCCGCACAGGTCGTTGTCGTTCAGCGCGATGCTGTGCGCTTGACCCGGCGTCGTTTGCGGCGTCGTCGTGCTCGTGACGGCCGGGCCGTTGACGACCGGCACCGTGATCGGCGTGACGATGTACGGGATCTGGATCAGCGGGCCGTTGGTCGCGCCAAGGCCGGCCTTGTACGACGTGAGCTGGGCGGTCGACAGCGCCGCATCGCTGTTCGCGAAGTGGACCGTGCCCGTGACCGTCGAGCCGAAGAACGTCGGCTGGTTGTTCAGGAATGCGTTCTGGCCGGCACCCGAGCCAACCGAGTAGTACGTGAACGAGCCTTCGGCGGTGCCGAACAGGCCGATTTCGGTCGCGGTGTTGCCGATCGCGCCGATGGTCGGGGCGACGAGCGACGAACCGCCGCCGTGGATGTCCGCGGCCATTGCGGCCGTGGCGCCCAGACCGGAAACAACGAGAGCGAGGACTTGACAGATCTTGCGCTTGCTGGATTTCATGAGAAATTTCCTTGAACGAAGATAAACGGGAACCCCTGCTACTGCGGTTGGAATGCTTATGGACCGCTGGGTAAATGTAGGGGGAAATACGAATGACGCGTGTGAATTTTTCATAACGAATGGTACGTAACATTTTTATCGAATGAGCCATTGCGTTATTCGGATGAGTAAAGCGTCGAATGAAGCGTTATTCGGCGCCGGCCGGTGCGTCCAGATATTGGGACGCAGCCGGAATCGTTCGGCGGGTCGTGCGCGGGAACCCTTATCACGCTTGACGGAGGCCGTCGAAGTAGCATGCGAGCTCGCGCACGGCTACCCCAACTTCAAGACGGTTGTGTGGCGGGTGTTACGGAACATTTTGCGCGTCGGTGAATATCTTCCGGTTCGATGTATTTCTTCCGATTTCCGCGAAAATATGCAAATTGAAGATTGGCGAGGGTCGCGTGTATTTAATGTGTGACCGATTAATTGATTCGGTGAGGGTGTAATCGTTTTTACGTTATAAGAATAACGACGAGACGTAATAAACCCCGCCCAAAAAGGTAGCCCAACATCCGTCACAAATCTGCGCTGGTTCGCTCCGTAGTCTTCCCCGGCGACTCCGTCCGGCACATTGCGCGCCGTCGCCGAAAAAGTCGCACGCGTGACACGAGGGCACTGACATGTCGGCATTCCGCTACGAAGCGATCGATCCCACCGGCCGCACGCTGAAAGGCGTGCTCGAGGCCGACAGCGCACGCGCGGGCCGCAGCCATCTGCGCACGCAAGGTCTCACGCCGCTGATCGTCGAGCTGGCCGCGCAGCGCCTGCACGGCGAACGTCATCAACGCCTGTCGCTCGGCCGCAAGCTGTCGCAGCGCGAGCAGGCGATCATCACACGCCAGCTCGCGAGCCTGCTGGTCGCAGGGCTGCCGCTCGACGAATCGCTGTCGGTGCTGAGCGAGCAGGCCGAGCGCGACTACGTGCGCGAGCTGATGGCGTCGATCCGCGCGGAAGTCGTCGGCGGCCATTCGTTCGCGAACGCGCTGAGCCAGCATCCGCGCGATTTTCCGGAAATCTACCGCGCGCTCGTCGCGGCCGGCGAGCACACCGGCAAGCTCGGCATCGTGCTGTCGCGCCTGGCCGACTACATCGAACAAAGCAACGCGCTGAAACAAAAGATCCTGCTCGCGTTCACGTATCCGGGCATTGTCACGCTGATCGCGTTCGGCATTGTCACGTTCCTTCTGAGCTACGTCGTGCCGCAGGTCGCGAACGTGTTCACCAGCACGAAGCAGCAGCTGCCGACGCTGACGGTCGTGATGCTCGCGCTGTCTGACTTCGTGCGGCACTGGTGGTGGGCGTCGCTCGCGGCGATGGTCGCGATCGTCTATGCGATCCGCAAGGTGCTGTCGCGCGATGCGCCGCGGCTCAGGTTCGACACGTGGGTGCTGACCGCGCCGCTGGCGGGCAAGCTCGTACGCGGCTACAACACGGTGCGCTTCGCCAGCACGCTCGGCATTCTCACCGCGGCGGGCGTGCCGATCCTGCGCGCGCTGCAGGCGGCCGGCGAGACGTTGTCGAACCGTGCGATGCGCGCGAACGTCGACGATGCGATCGTCCGCGTGCGCGAGGGCTCGGCACTGTCACGCGCGCTGGCGCATACGAAGACGTTTCCGCCGGTACTCGTGCACCTGATTCGCTCGGGCGAGGCGACGGGCGACGTGACGACGATGCTCGATCGCGCCTCCGAAGGTGAATCGCGCGAGCTGGAGCGCCGCACGATGTTCCTGACGAGCCTGCTCGAACCGCTGCTGATTCTCGCGATGGGCGGCGTGGTGCTCGTGATCGTGCTGGCGGTGATGATGCCGATCATCGAGCTGAACAACATGGTGCAGTAATGCGCCGCTCAGCGCACGTATGCGTTGGCCTTCTCCGCGGCGGGCAGCGCGATCTCGCGATGCAGCCCGTTGCGGTCGACGACGATCGAGCGTGCGCGAACCTCGGCCAGTTTCGCGGCTTCGCCGATTGCCGCGCCGAGTGACACGACGCGCGACGCGTCGCCGCCGACGCTGACGATCGCGGCCGCACGGCGCGCATCGAAGGCGAGCACGCCGAGCAGCTGGATGGCATCGCGGCCGTCGTCGGGTTTTGCACCGAACAGCCGCGTGCCGGCGGCAACGTCGATCGGCGCGGGCGGCGGTGCAAGCGTCGCGACCGGCGCATCGGCAGCGCTCAGCACGCGCACGGCCCACAGCGACACGGTCACGAGTGCGGCCGCGGCAGCGAGCGTCGCGGCGAGTGGAACGAGATCGGCGCGCGACGGCGCGATGCGAAGCAGGTCGAACGGTTTCATGGCGACAGGTCGGTGCGATGAACAGAAGAGGTTTTCCATTCTTTGTTGCGAGGGTGAATGCATGATGACGGGGCCCAACGAAACCCGAACGCGATACGCCGGCCACGCGGGAGGACACACGCAACGCGGCTTCACGCTGATCGAGATCATGGTGGTGGTCGCGATCCTCGGGATTCTCGCGGCGCTGATCGTGCCGAAGATCATGAGCCGTCCGGACGAGGCACGCCGCATCGCGGCGAAGCAGGACATCGGCACGATGATGCAGTCGCTGAACCTGTATCGCCTCGACAACGGCCGCTATCCGTCGCAGGAGCAGCGGCTGACCGCGCTGGTCCAGAAGCCGGCAACCGATCCGGTGCCGAACAACTGGAAGGACGGCGGCTATCTGGAGCGGTTGCCGAAGGATCCGTGGGGCAACGCGTATCAATACCTGAACCCGGGCGCGCACGGCGCGATCGACGTGTTCAGCTACGGCGCGGACGGCAAACCGGGTGGCGAGGGGAACGATGCGGACATCGGCTCGTGGCAGTGACGAAATAATGCGCATCCTGAACAGTCGCGGACGGCGCGCGCTCACCGCGCATCGCACGGCGGCGGGTTTCACGCTGCTGGAGATGCTCGTCGTGCTCGTGATCGTGGGGTTGCTGGTCGCGGTCGTGACGCTCGCGCCGTCGCGCAATCGACGCACCGATCTGGCGGAGGAGGCCCAGCGCCTGGCGAACCTGCTCGAATCGGCCGGCGACGAAGCGCAGGTGCGGTCGATCCCGATCGCGTGGCAGACGGTGGGCGGCGGCTATCGCTTCGTGCAGCGCACCGAAAGCGGCACGTGGGCGCCGATGACCGACGACCTGTATCGCGCACGCCGCTGGGGCGCGGAAGTGACGGGCGTGTCGGTGCGGTACACCGGCGGCGGCGAAGTGCCGTCGCGCGTCGTGCTCGGCAGTGAAGGCATCGACGTGCCCGTGACGATCACGCTGTGGTCCGGCGACGTGCGGATGGCCGTGGTCGGCACGGGCATCGGCAACTTCGTCGTGCGCCGGCCGTGAGCGACGTTCGGCGCCTGGCATGCCCGCAATGTGGGAACACGCCGCGATTGAATCGCATCGCTGCACGCTTCACCGGACTGTCATAGTGCCCGCTCACAATCTGACGTTCGTTTGCTGCGGAACCGCTCACGGGGGGGCGCGTTTCGCCGGCAACGTGCAACTCCACTTCCGTCCAGGGATTCATGACTCGTTCACGGGCGCCGACCGGTGTCCTGGCGCTCGTCGCGTGGCTGGCGTTCGTCGTGCCGTGCATGCACGGCATACACGCGCAGGAGACCGGTTCCATCGTCCGCCAGCCGGGTAGCGTGGTGCATTTCGATCTGCCCGCGCAGCCGCTCGCGAAGACGTTGCAGGACTTCGCGCGGCTCACCGAGCTGATCGTGCTGGCGCCCGCGCCGCTGCTCGACGGGCGCACGAGTGCGCCTGTCCAGGGCGAATTCGTGCCGCGCGCCGCGCTCGAGCGGATGCTGGCCGGAACGGGGTTGCGTGCGGAATTCTCGCGTCCGGACGAAGCGATCATCGTCGCGCAGCCGGCCGCCGAGCAGGCGCCCGCGACGGCCGACACGCCGGCGGATGCGGCCTTGCCGATCGACGGGGTCGGCGATTCCGGCGATCGGCGCGCGTTCGCGGGCTTGCTGCAGGCGCATCTGATCGATGCGCTGTGTGCGCAGCCGGGAGCGGTGCCGGGCAGCTATCGACTCGTCGCGCAGGTGCGCATCGACAACAGGGGGGCGGTGGTGGCGGTCAACATGGTGGCATCGAGCGGTTCGGCCGCCCGCGACGCGGCGGTGATGCGCGCGCTGCGCGCATTGAAGCTGGACGACGCGCCGCCGGCGGACCTGCCGCAGCCGGTCACGATCCTGCTGCGGCCGGCCGGCAACGGCGTGCATTTCCGCTGTCCGGCGCCGCAGCCGGCCGTCCGGGGCTAGGCCGTCATGTCCGACAGCAACCGCTCCGGGCTCCGGAATCTGCTGGCGACGCGCTACGCGTACCTCGTCAGGCGCCTCGAGCGCGTGACCGGGTCGAAGGACGGCGCCGCCGACGCGCTGCACGAGACGTGGCTGCGTCTCGAGAACGCGAACGTCTCCACGCAGGTGACGAACGCGGACGCCTATATACTCGGGATGGCGAACAATGTCGCGATCGACCAGCATCGCCGCGAACGCCGGCATCTGCACGACGACGATGTCGAGACGCTGCTCGAGATGCCCGACGAACTGGCCGATCCCGAGCGCATCGTCGCGGCGCGCCGCAAGGTCGAGACGTTGAAGGACGTGCTGCGCGGCCTGCCGCCGCGGCGCCGCGCGATCCTGCTGGCCGCCCGTGTGGACGGCCTGCTGAACCGCGAGATCGCCGAGCAATTCGGCATTTCGCTGCGGCTCGTGGAAAGCGAGCTGAGTGCGGCAATGAAGTACTGCCTGCAGCGCATGCAGGAAGACGGCGATCCGTACTCGGGCACGCGAGGCGGCCCGCGTAAATTTTGAGCATCAGGACGATGACGAAAGCCCAGGCCGAACCTGCCCACGACGAACTCGACGAAGCGAGTGCGTGGCTGCTGCGTCTGCGCTCGGGAGACGCGAGCCAGGCCGAAGCCGATGCGTTCGAGCGCTGGTGCGCCGATCGTCCGCAAGCCGCCGATCTGCTGCGTGATACCTGGAGCTCGCTGCGCACGGCGGCGACCGAGCTTGCACACGAGGAACGCGCGGCCGCTGCCTGGGCAAACGTGGCAAGGCGCGAGCGCACGATGCGCACCGGGCGGCGCGCGTTCATCGGCTTCGCGGTGGCGGCCGGCGCATCGTGGCTCGCCGTGCGCCCGCCGATGCAGCTGTGGCCGTCGCTCGGCGATCTCGCGGCCGATTACCACACGGGCACCGGCGAGCAGCGCAGCGTCGCGCTGTCGTCGCGCGTGACGGTCGCGCTGAATACGCAGACGCGTCTCGACGTGCTGGCCGCGGGCGATGTCGCGCGCGGCGTCGAAGTCGTCGCCGGAGAGGCGGAGATCGACGCGGCCGCGCCGCCGGCCGACCGCGCGACGCCGATCCAGCCCGTCACCGTGGTGGCCGGCGGCGGCCGCATGCAGGCGACGGTCGCGCGCTTCAACGTGCGGCGCACCGGTTCGCAGGTCTGCGTGACCTGCCTCTCCGGCACGGTCGCGCTCGAGCATCCGCGCGGTGCGCGCACGCTGACGGCCGACGATCAGGTCGTCTACGACGATCGCGGCGTGCAGCCCGTGTCGCGGATCGATCCGGGCGCGGTCAGCGCATGGCGGCGCGGGATGCTGGTGTTCAACGGCGTGCCGCTCGCCGATGTCGTCGACGAGATCAACCGCTACCGGCGCGGCAAGGTCATCCTGCGCAGCGCGTCACTCGGGGAAAACCGGATGCAGGCGCAGTTCCCGATCACGCGGCTCGACGACGTGATCGACATGGTCGGCCGCCTGTACGGCGCGCATATCACGCGCCTGCCCGGCAACATCGTGCTGCTGAGCTGACCGGCTCCCCACGCTTTACTTCCCGTTCTCCTTTCCGCCGGCGATGCGTTCGCGGCGCTTGCGGCTGTCCGCGCACTGCGGGTTACGGCCGTCCGATACGACTTGATCAATGAGGGCCGGCAAACGCCGGGCCGTCCGTCATGGCGGCCCGGTGTGACGTCGTCGGACCCGAGGCGTGGGTGGCAAGCGCCCCGGCCGTGCAGCGATGCGCGGTGCGGGGGATGTGTGTCGATGGAGCTTCGGGCGGTGGCGTGATCATGAACGAATCGCAACGGGACAAGGATCCCGGCGACGCGAATACGCGCGCCGATGCGATCCGCGAGGGCGCGGTGCGCTGGTTGCTGTGGCTGCGCACCGGCGACACGACGCAACAGGAACTGGACGCTTTTGCATGCTGGCGCGCGCAGAGCGACGAGCATGCGCGCACGGTCCGCGAGCTGATCTGGATGTGGGCCGTGCTGGAGACGGTCGGCCGCCCGGAGCCGGGCGGGTCGACGCGTACGCATTGATGAGGCCGCTTTGCGCGCGCACTGCACTGCCATGGTGCGCATTCGCGTTCGCGCGGCGGCGCACCGGCGTTGCAAGAAAGTCTGCGGGTTATGCGGGCCCGCTTCGACCTTGTATATGAGAGAGCGAGGGGGCTGTGCGGAGGGGCTGTAGTGCGGAGACCGGGGAACGGGGGCCTGAACGGGCCCCCGGATCACCGTGCACGCACGGCAGCGGGCGTGTGGCGCCGATGTGCCGGCCGCGTCATGCAGGCCCGGATTCACGACCCGGGATTCAGGATGGCGCCCCGGGCTGCAGGCCGGCGCGTGCGCCGTTCCAGGCGGCGTCGAGCGGATCGCCGGCATCGCGCAGCGGCTCGCGCAGAAAGGGAAAGCGTTCGACGAACGGTGCGGATTCTTGCAGGGCCACGATATGGTTGACCATCCATTGCAGCAGATCGCCGCCGTGCCGGACCTGTTCCGGCCGCCAGTCCGGCATCGACGAGAAGAGGGCCGAGAAGCCGCTCCAGCGCGACGGACGGTCGTTGTCGCCGGGCCGGAAATAGGTGTTCATCGCGACGTCGTGCGCGTCGGTCAGCGCGCCGACGAACAGCCCGAGCGGCGTCGGCACGCCGATCTGCTGCCAGCCTTCCGCGAGGGCCAGCGAGCGCATCACGCGCGCCGCGACGAACGCGATGCGCGTTTCATGCTCGATTTCCGCGAGCGACATCACGCCGTTGCGCTGCATGCAGCGTGCGACCGCGTGCGGCCGGATCACGTTCGACGCGAAGCTGCGCAGCACGAGGTCGGGCACCGTCAGCTGAAGCTGGAATTCGCGCAGGCCGTGCTCGGCGCTCATCGTCGAGAAGTTGACGAACAACCCTTCGGCATGACCGAGCGCACCGACGTACGGCTCGAGGCCGAGGCGCGCGAGCTTCGGCGCGATCTGGCGTTCGAGCAGGCGCATCAGGCTGCGGCGGTTGCGCACGCCGGTGAAATCGTCGAGGCCGCGCGTGACGACGTCGCTGATTTCCCAGCGGCGCTCGTCGGCGACGAGCCGCGGCGAGCCGCTCAGGTCGAACCGGGCGCGGCCATGGGCCACGCGGGGATCTACGTACATGCCGGTGCCTCGTGCATCGATTGCGGGCGGACCGCCGCGGCGGCGCGCCGTCGCGCGGGTCCGGTCGCCCACGATGCTGCGGCGTCGCGGGCAACCCGTCAAGTGCGAACGTATCGCGACGCACGCGTGCGCATGCCGTTGCGGCGGCGCGTGCGATCAACCAGACAGTGTGGGGTAATCCGATGATGCGCACGATCGTGGAACGCTTTGTCGAGCAGAGCCCGATGACGATCATGGCGCGGCTCGTGCTGCAATGCGCGCTGCACGACGACTGGATCGGCGCCGCGGCGGACGCCGGCGACGAGCCCGACGGAGAGTCGATCCGCGAGGCGCTGTTTGCGCTCGCCGTCGACGCGATCGCGTCGATTGCCGCGTGGCAGCGGATGCCGGATGCCGGCGTGGCCGCTACGCCCGGGTTCGGCGCGGCCGTGACGGCACTGCACGATTGCATGAGCCGCTGGCGTGCCGGCTGGGGGCGTGCGCTGGCAAAGGACAGTGTCGAACTGCTGCTGCCGGTCGCGTCGGCGCACAACGCCGACGGCGCGCATGCAGTCGACGGGATGCGGCTGCGCGTGCTGGACGGTACCGGCGAGGCTTGCTCGCCCCAGGCCGGCGGATGCGACTGCGGGCGCGCGTGCGACGACCCCGCGCGTGATGCGGCGGCGGGCGGTGCGCGCGTCCTGCCGGTCTACGATCCGGAGCTCGGGATGATCGTCGACTTGCTGCCTTGCGAGCGTGGCTGGACGCACGAGCGTGCGTTCGTCGGCGCGCTGCTCGAAACGGTGCGGCCCGGCGAGCTGTGGATCGTCGATGGGCGCTTCGATACGGACGCGCTCCTTTCCGGCTGGCCGCGCCGCGGCGGCGCGTTCGTGCTGCGTGAATACGGCCGCTCGGCCGCGTGCCGGCCGCTTGGCGGCTGGCAGGAGGGCGGCGTGTTCGGCGACGGGCGCGTGCGCGAACAATCCGTCGGGATGGTCGGCGAAGGCGGCGTGTCGGGCGCGTTTCGGCGCATCGAATGGCACCGCGCGGAGGCGCCCGGCGAAGTCGTCACGCTGTTGACCGATCTGCCGGCCGAGCGGTTCGACGCACCGCAGGTCGTGGCGCTGTCTTGCCGGCGCTGGCGCGACGCGCTGCCGCTGGCGCTCGAGCCCGTCACGGGCGGCGCGCCGCTCGGCGCCGTGCCCGCGCGCGCGGCGCTGCTGGCGAGCGGGATCGCCGCGTTTGCCTACAACGCGTTCAGCGTGATGACGCGCGTCGTCGGCGGTGCGCTCGATCTCGACGCGCGTGACGTCGACCGCTTGCCGTCGCTGATCGCCGGCGGCGTGACGGCGACCTACGCGGGCATGATGATCGCGCTGCCGCCCGACTGGTGGCAGCGTTACGACCAGCTGCCCGCGACGACGCTCGGCCAGATCGTGCGGATGCTCGCCGTGCACGTCGACCCGCGCAGCGAGCGGCGTCGGCGCCGCGACAACCGGCTGTCCGCGAAGCCGCAGGCGCTGCTGCGCGCGGCGACGCTCGAGCGCCTGATGCACGACGACGGCGACGATCCGGCCGCCAACGTGTTCAGCCTGCGCACGATCGCGATGGCGACGCGCGACTTCAGCAGCAACCCGTCGAAGGCGCTGCGGCATGCGGGCGAGGCGCTCGTGATGGTGACCAAGTACAACCGGCCGATCGCGCTGCTCGTGTCGATCGACGACTGGAACCGGCTGCTCGGCGAAGTGCGCGAGACGAGCTTCACGCGGCTGTCGTTCGATGCGGCGGTGACGCCGCAGGGCGTGCGTGCGGTCGGGTTGGGCGAGTTGTCGCGGGTCTAGCGTGCCGCCGGCCCGTCGGCTTCAACTCGCGAGCCGTCGCACCCAGATGACCGACGTCCACGCGAAATTGCCGCTGCCGTAGCGCGCGATCAGCGTGTCGATGCGCGTGTTGATCCGCGCCGAGTGCACGCGGCAATGCACGAGGAAATAGCCGCTGTTCACGCCGACGGCCGAGCCGTCCGGCAGCGTCGGGTTGCCGCCCTGCGCCGGCAGCAGGTATTCGGCGATGTCGCCGGTACTGACGAAATAGGCTGTCGTGCGCCGGTCGACGAGCCGCTTGGCCTGGCTCGGCGACAGCCTCGGAATCGCGGCGATGAGCACGGGTTCGGCCGCGGTGTTCGCGTTGACGACGGTCAGGTCGGGCAGGATCGTCACGAATGGCGCGATCGCTTCGATCACGCGTGCGTCGTAGCCGGGAATGCGCGCGAGATCGTCGACGGACACGAGCTGCAGCGGCCAGCCGTCAGGGCCGTTCGCGTCGCGCAGCGAGCGCAGCATGTAGTCGGCCGTCGATTGCGCGAGCGCGGGATCGAGCGACAGCTGGCCGAGCAGGCGCCGGTACGCCAGCACGCCTTCGCCGCTGGACTGCCACGGCTTGCCGGGCGCCACGCGCGACACGAGGTTCGTCAGGTTGAAGCGCGCCTGCGCGTCCTCGACGCTGCCCGAGATCCACGCGCGCGACAGCTCGGCGTTGACCGCCAGCGCGTCGGACGGCAGCAGGTCCGAGAGCTGTACGTCGGCGACCGGCGCGGACCACGGCTGGCCGACGAACGTGACGTTCGACGTCGCGCTTTGCGCGCGCAGCGTCGCGCGCGCCCATTCGACCGCGGCGCGCTCGATCCACATCGTCTGCGTGGCGAGCCGCTGGTTCTCGACGTCGCGCGTCGCGACCTGCTGGCGCCACAGCACACTGGCGGCCAGCGTGGCCGCCAGCGCGACGACGAGCAGCACCGTCACGATCGCGATACCGCGTTCGCGCCGCGCGCGCGCCGTCCTTCCCGTCCCGTATCGATGCATCCGCGTGCCTCCGCAGTGTCTGTCCGCGCGGTGCGCTCACACCTCGAACGCCAGCCACGCATGCGCGATGCTCGCATGCGCAGATGACGTGACGCCGAACAGCGCGGCGAGCCCCGCGACCCAGCACGCGAGCGTCGCGGGACGCATGCCGTCGTTTGCCAGCGGGCCGACCAGGCTGGCGATCGCGTGCGAGCGCCACAGCAGCAGCACGAACAGCACACAGCCGACGGCCATCGCGATGCCGAACATGTGTGCCGCGACGACCGGGCGCCGCGTGAACGGCATGCGGTGATGCCGCTGGTTCGTCGCGACGATCGCGACCCCGTTTGCGACGGGCACGATCGCCATCGCGAGTCCCCAGAACAGCGGCTGGTCGCTCGCCGGATTGATCAGCAGCAGCGTGCCGATCATCCAGATCGGCGGCGCGAGCAAGGTGAGGACGGACCACGAAAGCAGTTGCCACGCGAGCCACGGCGCGCGCCAGCGCAGCGGCGGAATCGGCGCGGCATGAGCGGCGGGCGGAAGCGGCCGGCCCGGCATTCCGGCGGCGCCGGACAATCGCCCGGCGAGCCACCGTACGAGCATCGTGGCGAATGACATGGAGGGTCCTGTCGATGACGTGTTCTGGTCTCAATAGCTAGGACGAAGCGGGCAGCCGCAAGCCGCAGGATTTCGCGCGTGCCGGCGGTTTGCCGCGCCGCACATCGCGATTGCGCGGCGCCGCGTAAACGGTCTCGACGATCGCTTGCCGTGTTTCGCGAGCGTTTCGTGAATATCTTCAGCGGAATGTCACAAAAACTTCCCGGTTGAAACCCGAGGATTGTCGGGCTGCTCGCCGGCACGTCGCGCTATTGCGCGTCGGCCGGCCAGACGGCGACACGTTTGCCGGCCGTCCGCGCGCAACGGCGGACCGCCGGGCGCCGCACGCCGGCGACGCGACGACACGTACACGAAACGGGGGCCACGCAAGGTCATGCGCCGCTTCTCGCCAGTCTTGCGCGAGGGGCGGCTGCGCGCGCATTGCAGGCCGCGTGCGTCGATCGTTTGCCGGTGCCGGCGGATCGATCGACGTCACGCAAAAAACATTGCGGCAATGCGCGCTTCGTTCCGTCTAGGTAGGTGGGAGCTGCGACTCGGTGCGCCGCAAGCGGCCCCGATGCGCCGTGCCGGCGCGCGGGGGCACGCGGATACGCGCATTTTTTCTCATCAGGCGGCATGAAGCCGACAGGTGCATGACAGTGGAACAGTTCGAGGAAACCAGGGCGACCGGCGATAGCGGCGCGCCGGTGCACGACGCATCGGCACGGCAGGCGGAAGCGTTGTCGCCGGTCATCAACCTGCGCGACACGGGGCGCTTCCTGCAGGTGCTCGAGGCGCTCAAGTGTTCGCTGGCCGTGAGCCGCCGTCCGTCCGGCGTCGCCGTGATCGGTGTTGACGATGGCGTTCCCACGCTGTCCGCGTGCCTGTTGCCGCGCTCGATGGGGATGGCCGTGTCCGGCAACCGGCTCGCGGTCGCGACGATGCACGAGCTGATGG
This sequence comes from Burkholderia sp. 4NA327C6, assembly GCF_005502655.1. Taxonomy (NCBI): domain Bacteria; kingdom Pseudomonadati; phylum Pseudomonadota; class Betaproteobacteria; order Burkholderiales; family Burkholderiaceae; genus Burkholderia; species Burkholderia sp. 4NA327C6. The sequence goes on from NZ_SCNZ01000011.1 coordinate 42,828, forward strand.
TGTTCGCGAACGTGTCGACGCTTGCGCCGCGCTATCCGGTTCGCCCCGATCATTACGACGCGATGTTCGTGCCGCGCATGTCCTACTACACCGGCGATCTCGACCTGCACGACATGGCGTTCGACAAGCACGTCCTGCTCGCGGTCAACACGCGCTATTCGTGCATCAGCGTGATCGACGGCTATTTCAACTTCACGCCGATCTGGCAGCCGCCGTTCGTGACGGAAACCGCACCGGACGATCGGTGCCACCTGAACGGCATGGCGTTTGCCGAGGGCAAGGTGCGCTTCGTGACCGCGCTCGGCATGAGCAACGAGCCGTTCGGCTGGCGCAGCGGGATGGCCGGCGGCGGCATCGTGATGGAGGTGCCGTCGGGCCGGGTCGTCGCATCGGGGCTGTCGATGCCGCATTCGCCGCGCGTGATCGGCGGGCGGCTGCATGTGCTCGAAGGCGGCCGCGGCCACGTGCTGCAGATCGATCCGCAGTCCGGTGCGCGGCGTGTGCTCGCGAAGCTGCCCGGCTTTACGCACGGTCTCGCCGAGTACGGCGGCGTGTTGTTCGTCGGCCTGTCGAAGCTGCGTGACAAACGCGGCCCGCAGGGGTTGCCGATCGAAAGCGAATCGGATGTGCTGGTCGCCGGGGTGGCCGCGCTCGACGCGAACACCGGCGACGTGCTCGGCATCCTTCAGTTCTTCAACGGCGTCGACGAGATCTTCGACGTGCAGGTGCTTCCGAACGTGCGGCGCGCCGAAATCCTGAGCCCGCATCAATGGGCCGAGACACCGTCGATCGTGACGATGCAGGGCGGCTTCTGGCAGACGCGTCCGCGTGAGGACGACGAACCCGCGAATACGGTGGAGAACGCGTGATGAAGATCGCTGGTTGCGGGTTTCCCGGTGTCGTTTCGTCCTTATCGATAGATGGGGCTCGCTCAGGGTGGGATGCCTCGCCGCGGCGGGCCGGCGGGGTGCTGTGGCTCACGGGGCTGTCGGGCGCGGGCAAGACGACGCTGGCCGACGCAGTGGCCGCGCGACTGGGCGACCAATGGATGCTTCCGGTGGTGCTCGATGGCGACCGGTTGCGGAAGGGGCTGAATCGGGATCTCGGCTTTACGGTGCAGGATCGTTTCGAGAACGTGCGGCGCATCGCCGAAGTCGCGGCACTGTTGAGCGAACCCGGCGCGCTTGCGATCGTCGCGGTCATTTCACCGCTTGCGGCGATGCGCGACGAAGCGAAAGCGATCGTGGGGCCGAGATTCCGTGAGGTGTATGTGAGCACGGCGCTGGACTGCTGCGAGGCGCGGGATCCGAAGGGGCTGTATGCGAAGGCGCGGCGTGGCGCGCTGCCGGAGTTCACGGGTGTTTCGGCACCGTACGAACCGCCGGTGGCAGCCGACCTCGAGATCGATGCGGGTCGTGCTTCGCTTGCGATGTGCGTCGATACGCTGGTGAAGTTCGCGTGTGCGCAGTTTGGCGGTGCGATCGATGCGGGGGCGGCGCGGATGCATCACGGATAAGGTCGGTGCGGTGATCGGAACAGCATTGCGCAGGTCATGCTAAGGATGACGAATAAATCGTCATCAAAGTGAAACAGGCATTTGATAGCGGAGCGAACGGCTGGCGCGGTGCGCTTTGCGTCGATCCGGAACAACAAAGGGGAATGGCGCATGCCGCCGAGAGTAGACCGCAAGTCACGCGAACGATGGCGGCTGAACTGCCGATGCCTGGCGGGCGTCGTGCTGGCCGGTGGGCTGGGCGTCGCGCCGGGGATTCATGCGCAGGAAGCCGCGCCGGCCGCGAAGGCGGCGCCGGCCGCGCCGCAGTCGTTCGACGTGAATGCCTTCGTGGTGCGCGGCAACACGACGTTGCCGACGCTCGAGATCGAGAAGGCCGTGTATCCGTTCGAAGGGCCGGGCCGCACGCTCGCCGACGTGAACGCGGCGCGTGACGCATTGCAGAAGGCGTACCAGGATCGCGGCTACCAGTCGGTCGTCGTCGAGCTGCCGCAGCAGCAGGTGAAGAACGGCGTGATCCTGCTGCAGGTGACGGAAGCGAAGGTCGGGCGCTTGCGCGTCGACGGCGCGCAATACAACTCGCCTCAGAACATCCGCGATGCGGTGCCCGCGCTGGCCGAGGGCCAGGTGCCCGATTTCAACCAGGCACAGCAGCAGCTCACCGACCTGAACCGCTCGGCGGACCGGCAGGTGATTCCGATCCTCAAGCCGGGTGCGCTGCCGCAGACGGTCGACGTCGACCTGAAGGTCGACGATCACAGCCCGCTGCACGGCTCGCTCGAGCTGAACAACGACAACAGCCCCGGCACGTCGACGCTGCGCACGACCGCGAACGTCAGCTACTCGAATCTGTGGCAGCTCGGCCACGTGATTTCCGGCACCTACGTGCTCGCGCCGCAGCATCCGAACGACGCGCGCGTCTACGCATTCTCGTATCTCGCACCGATCAAGGATTCGCACTGGAGCTTCCTCGCGACGGTCGTGCATTCGGACAGCAACGTCGCGTCGGTCGCGAACACCAACGTGCTCGGCAAGGGCACCACGTACGGCTTCACCGCGATCTACGCGTTGCCGGCGACGGAAACCTACGCGCATTCGGTCAGCGTCGAGATCGACCGCAAGCACTTCGACGAAAACGTGTCGATACCGGGCCAGACCGGCTCGACCGCGCCGCTCACGTACGTGCCGGTGACGCTGTCGTACAACGGCCAGTTGAGCCTGAAGAACTCGCAGACGTCGTTCTCCGCGTCGCTGACGACGAACATCCGCGGCTTCGGCAGCGACTGGGGCGCGTGGGACAACAAGCGCTACAACGCGACGCCCGATTTCGTGTACGGCAAGTTCGACGTCAACCACACGCAGCGCTTCGCGAACGACATGCAGGCCAATGCGCACGTGAATGCGCAGATCTCGAACTCGCCGCTCGTGTCGAGCGAGCAGTTCGCCGCGGGCGGGATGAACAGCGTGCGCGGCTACATGCAGGCCGAGGACACGGCCGACAGCGGCGTGATCGCGTCGGTCGAGCTGCGCAGCCCGTCGCTCGCGAAGTGGCTCGGCGGCGCGATCGGCAGCCGCGTGAACGAGTGGCGTTTCCACGCGTTCTTCGATGCGGCGCACCTGTGGCTGCTGAGCCCGCTGCCGGAGCAGACGTCGCGCTTCAACCTGATGAGTGTCGGCGTCGGCACACGGGTGCAGATCATGAAGTACGCGAGCGCGGATTTCGAGGCCGGCTGGCCGTTGAAGGCGGGCGTCTATACGCGGCAGTACAGCCCGCGGTTCGATTTCTACGTAAGGCTGGGGTTCTGACGGATTTTTTTTGATCGTGCCGGGGCGATGCGACGAGCGCGGCGCCCGCACATTCGGGGAGTGGATCGTGAAGCGAGTCTTGTTTTTCCTGTTGGCGGTGATGCTCGGCGTGCTGCCCGGCATCGCGAACGCATGGTGGCAGAACGACTGGTCGTACCGGAAGGCGATCACGATCGACGCGAGCGCGAAAGGCGCGAACCTCGCGGAATCGGCCGGCCGCGTGCCGCTGCTGATTCGCCTGCACTCCGGCAACTTCCAGTTCGACGGGCTGGCCGACAACGGCGCGGACATCCGCTTCGTCGCCGCCGACGACAAGACGCCGCTGAACTACCACGTCGAGCAATACGACCCGGTACTCGGCGTCGCGCTGATCTGGGTCGACATTCCGAAGATGCCGGCCGGCGCCGCCGAGTCGATCTGGATGTACTACGGCAACAAAAAGGCGCCGGACGGCAGCAAGCCGGCCGAGACGTTCGATGCCGACTACACGCTCGTGTACCACTTCAGCGGCGCGGCGGGTGCGCCGCCGAAGGACCTGACCGCGTATGGCAACCACGCGCAGAACGCGTCGTTCAAGACGGTCGAGGATGGCATCGTCGGCAAGGGCGCGCGGTTCGACGGCAGCGGGTCGCTGACGCTGCCGGCGAGCCCGTCGCTGAATGTGCCGGCCGGCGGCAGCTTCACCTTCAGCGCATGGGTGAAGCCGTCGGCGCTCGCGCCGAACACGCTGCTGTACAGCCGTCGCGACGGCGCGAACGCGCTGCTGATCGGCCTCGACAACGGCGTGCCGTTCGCGGAAGTCGCGGGTGGTGCCGCACCGGTACGCACGCCGGCCGCATCGCCGGTCGCCGCGAACCAGTGGACGTATCTCGCGGTCACGGCCGACGGCAAGAACCTCACCGTCTACGTGAACGGCAAGCAGGCCGCGCAGGTCGCGGCGACGCTGCCCGCGCTGAACAGCGCCGCAACCGTCGGTGCGGATGCCACCGGCGCACCGGCGGGCTTCGCCGGTTACGCCGGCGCGCTCGACGAACTGCGCCTGTCGAAGATCGCGCGCTCGCCGGCCACGATCGCGGTCGATGCGCTCGCACAAGGTTCGGAATCGAAGCTCGTCGCCTACGGCGCCGATGAAAAGCAGTCGGGCTTCGGCTTCGGCTACTTCGGCGTGATCGTGCAGTCGGTGACCGTCGACGCGTGGGTCGTGATCACGATCCTGCTCGGCATGGCGCTCGTGTCGTGGATCGTGATGTGGACGAAGGCGCGCTACGTCGGCACCGTCGACAAGGCGAACCAGTATTTCGTGCAGCGCTTCCGCGAAGTGGCCGGGCGCCACCTGGTCGGTCTCGCGCATGTCGACGAAGCGAGCGCCGACGGCCGCCGCCTGTACCAGTCGTCGCTGTACCGGCTGTACAAGGCCGGCGTGCATGAAATCCACAGCCGCGTCGACAGCAACGGCCGCACGGTGATCACGTCGGAATCGATCGAGGCGATCCGCGCGTCGATGGACGCGACGCTCGTGCGCGAGAACCAGCGGCTGTCGAAGTCGATGGTGCTGCTGACGATCGCGATCTCGGGCGGCCCGTTCCTCGGGCTGCTGGGCACGGTGGTGGGCGTGATGATCACGTTCGCGGCGATCGCCGCGGCCGGCGACGTGAACGTGAACGCGATCGCACCGGGTATCGCTGCCGCGCTGCTCGCCACCGTCACGGGCCTGTTCGTCGCGATCCCCGCGCTGTTTGGCTACAACTACCTGCTGATCCGCAACAAGAACGTGACCGCGAACATGCAGGTGTTCGTCGACGAATTCGTCACGCGCCTCGCCGAAGCCCACCGCGCGCCCGATCACGCGGTGCTGGCCGACTGACGCACGCAGGAGACCACCATGCAGGTTCAGGACGACGACAAGCCGTACGACGACATCAACATCACGCCGATGCTCGACCTCGCGTACGTGCTGCTGATCATCTTCATCATCATGACGACCGCGTCGGTGCAGGGCATCAAGGTCGATCTGCCGAAGGCGAGCTCGTCCGCGAGCCTCGCGAAACCGAAGACGAAGGCGATCACGGTCGCCGATTCGGGGCAGGTGTTCCTCGACGCGTACCCGGTGACGATGGACGAGCTCGAGAGCCGGCTGCGCACCGAGAAGGCGACCAGCCCGGATTTTCCGATCGTGCTGAAGGGCGACGCGGGCGTGCAGTACCAGAAGGTGATGGACGTGCTCGACCTGCTGCGCCGCCTCGACCTCTCGCAGGTCGGCCTGGTGACCGGCAAGGCGAAGCAGGGCGGCTGACGCGATGGAGATGACCTACAACGGCGGCCCGCCGGACAAGGGCCCCGGCCGCTACGTGAAGCCCGTCGCGATCGCGCTGGCGCTCGCGGGCGTGGCCGCGCTGATCTGGCATTTCGCGGGCGATACCGCGGGCGTGAAGCGCGTGAGCGCGCCGCAGGTGACGACGGTGATTCCATTGCCGCCGCCGCCCCCGCCGCCGCCGCCGAAACAGAAGCCGCCGCCCGAGAAGATCAAGGAAGAGGTCAAGACGCCGCTCGAGCGGCCGACGATCGCGCCGAAGCCGTCCGAGGCGCCGAAGCCGTCGGACAACCAGCCGAAGCAGATGACGATGAATGCCGATGCGCAGGCCGGGACCGACAACTTCGGCATCGGCGCGGGCGATGGCTCGGGGATGGTCGGCAGCGGCGGGGGCGGCAAGTTCGGCAACGCGAGCTATGCGCAATACATGGTGTACGTGTTGCAGCGCGCGATCGAGCAGGACAAGGGCGTGCAGGAGGCCGGCGGCGCGCGGTTCGCGGGCAGCCTGAACCTGTGGATGGATACGTCGGGGCGAATCACGAAGGTGACGATCGCGCAGTCCACCGGCGACGCGAAGATCGATGCGGCCGTCGTCGCGGCGGTCGAAGCGCTCGGCCGGGTCGACGAGGTGCCGCCGCCGGCGACCTCGTATCCGGTGCTCGTCAAGCTTCAGGGGCGCAAGCCGGCATGACGATGCGCGCGCGAAACGACGAAAGAATCATGGGGCGGCGCCGAGGTACGGATGCTGCCGGAAAAGAAACGACAATTGTTCGGAGTGCTTCGATGATTCGGAATTTGAACGGACGGGGTGGGGTGCCTCGCAACGGCGCGCTACCCGCGCGCCTGTCGCGCGTCGGCGCGGCGGTGCTGACGCTCGGGCTGACCTGCGCGTCCGCCGCGCACGGGCAGTCGCTCGAGGCGCAGGCTGCATCGGGGAAAGCCGCGCCGACGGAAAGCGTGGTGATCAACCTGATCAACCTGCTCGTGAAGCGCGGCGTGCTCACGCAGCAGAACGCGAACGAGCTGATCAGCGAGGCGCGCACCGAGGCCGTGCAGGCGCGGTCGGCCCGCGCATCGGGCGCGCCGGTCGTGGCGGGCGGGGTGGTCAACCCGCCGACGCAGCCGGGCGACGTCGCGGTGCCGTACGTGCCGCAACTCGTGCGCGACCAGATCCGCGACCAGGTGAAGCAGGAAGTGATCGCGCAGGCGAAGGCCGAGAACTGGGCGCAGCCGAACACGTTCCCCGACTGGGTGTCGCGCATCAAGCTCGACGGCGACCTGCGCGTGCGCGACGAGTATCACTTCTACGGCGGCAACAACACGAACGGCGTGACGAACTTCGCGGCGATCAACCAGGGCGGCGGCTTCGACGTCAACTCGAACACGAACAACACGCAGATCCCCACGCAGAACACGCGGGAGAACCGCAACAACCTGCTGCGCTACCGCGCGCGACTCGGCGTGACGGCCACACTGTCCGACGAGATGATCGCCGGCATCCAGCTCGCGAGCGGCAACGACAACGGGCCCGTATCGACCACGGCCACCGCGGGCGGCGGTTTCGCGAAGAAGAACATCTGGCTGAACAAGGCGTTCTTCGCGTACAAGCCGACGTCGTGGCTGAACCTGACGGCCGGCCGTTTCGACAATCCGTTCTTCAAGTCGGATCTCGTGTTCTCCGACGACCTGATGATGGACGGGCTCGCCGCGAACCTGCGCCATGCGCTGCCGTGGAATCCGGACGTCACGCTGTTCGGCACGCTCGGCGTGTTCCCGATCCAGTACACGAGCGAGAACTTCCCGTCGAACAGCACCGAGAAGGCCGGTAGCGACACGAAGTGGATGTTCGGCGCGCAGTTCGGCGCCGACTGGAAGATCGACGCGAAGAACCGGCTGCGCGGCGCGCTCGCGTACTACGACTTCCAGAACATGCGCGGCACGCTGTCGTCGCCGTGCGCGCTGTATCTCGGCGCGACGAGCTGCAGCACCGACAACGAGGCGCCGGCGTTCATGCAGGGCGGCAACACGCTGATCGCGCTGCGCAACATCGTGCAGAACCCGAACCTCGCGCCGGGCATGACGCCGCAGCCGCAGCTGTTCGGCCTGGCCTACAACTACCGGCTGCTCGACCTGAAGGCGCAGTGGGACACGGTGGTGGCCGATCGCTTCAAGCTGCGTCTCGACGGCGAATACGTGCGCAACCTCGCGTACAACGACAACAAGGCGTTCGCGGCGGCGTCGCTGCCGGTCAACAACTACGATTCGACGTCGGTGAACGCGACGCGCGCCGACTATCGCAGCGGCCCGAACGGCTTCCTCGCGAAGGCGACGTTCGGCGAGCCGGAGCCGCGCGAGAAGGGCCAGTGGAACTTCTCGATCGCGTACAAGTACCTGCAGCCGGACGCCGTGCTCGATGCATTCAACGATCCCGACTTCCACCTTGGCGGCACCAACGCGCGCGGCTATGTGCTCGGCGCCGCGTATGCGGTCGCACGCGATACGTGGGTGTCGGCCCGTTACCTGAGCTCGAAGGAAGTGTACGGGCCGCCGGTATCGATCGACGTGCTGCAGATCGAGCTCAATGCTCGCTTCTGACCGGAGCCGCGGATGAACACGATCAAACGCACGATGCTCGCTGCCGCCCTGACCGGCACGCTGCTGCTCGCGGCCGGCGGCGCGCATGCGCAGAGCATCGAGGACAAGCTGCGCAGCCAGTTGCGCTCGACCGTGCAGGAGCTGCGCCAGCTGCAGGACAACCAGGCGCAGTTGCAGAGCGACAAGGCGGCGGCCGAGAAGCAGCGCGACGACGCGCTCGCGCAACTGAAGGCGATGCAGGGGCAACTGGCGGCCGCGCGCGGCGATTCGGGCGCCGAGGCGGCCGCGAAGCGCGCGCTCGCGCAGGAGCGCGCGGGCCGCGAGCAGGACGCGAAGTCGCTGGCGAAATACAAGTCGTCCTACGAGGACTTGCTCGCCGTGTCGCGTGCCCGCGACGCGCAGCAGACGCAGCTGCAGAAGGACGTCGCCGCCCGTGACACGCAACTGAAAACCTGCCAGGCACACAATGCGGAGCTGTATCGCGTGGGGCACGAGATTCTCGACGCGTACGAGCATGTCGGGCTCGGCACGCTGTTCTCGTCGCGTCAGCCGTTCGCGCAGTCGGCGCGCGTGAAGTACGACGACATCGCGCAACGCTACGGCGATCCGCTGTATGCGGGCAAGTACGACCCGGCCGCGCGGCCGGCCGCGCGGCCGGTTGCGGCAACGCCGGCGCCGGCATCGGCGCCGGCTGCCGTGACGAACGCGCAGTGAGCGTGCGGGCCCGAACCGGGAATGAACCGATCGATTCGTTGAATACGGGGAAGACAGACATGCAAGACAAGCAACAGCAACCGAACGCCGGCGACGAACGCGCGGCACACGACGCGCCGATCGAAGCGATCAGCGCCGATCATCTCGCCGACGTGCTGCGCCGCGCGGGCTACCGCGTGACGGCGGCCGAACAGAACGGCGCGGTGCAGCTGATGAGCGCGAGCCAGGGCATCGGTTTCGCGGTGCGCTTCGGCAACCCGGCCGCCGCGCTCGCGCCGCAGGGCGCGGATGCGCAGCTTGCCGCGCAGTTGTTCATCGACTACACGCTGTCGTGCGTGCTGCAGGTGCAGGGCGAATTGCCGGCCGAGCTCGTCGCGGACTGGAACCGGACCAAGCGCTTCGCGCGCCTGGCGAGCCACGGACAGTTTCTCGCGCTGGAGATGGACGTGGTCGTCGCGGGCGGCGTGTCCGAGCGCTACCTGCGCTCGACGATCGAGCTGTGGGATCGCCTGATCCAGGAATTCCTGCTGCACCTGCGCAACCGTCCCGCGATGGCCGAGCAGGAAGCGGCAGCACGCGCGGCGGCCGGCGGCCAGGCCGGCGCATCGTCGGTCGGTGCGACCACGGGCGCAGTCGAGGCCGCCGCGAAGTGAGGATCGGCGCCGCCCTGCGGGCGCTGCTGCCGGGCCGCGCGCGGCGCGAGGCGGATGCGATGGCCGCGGGCGACGCACCCGCCGCATGGGGCGCGTATGCCCGGCGCATCGCGCAGTGGTTGCAGGCGACGCTCGACGGCGACGACGCGGCGGTTTGCCGCCTGCGCGCCGGCATCGAGCACTGGGCCGGCGAACGGGCCGATGCCGGCGACGACGGTCCCGTGCTGCCGGTGCGCGCGTGGCTCGACCGGTACGGGCACGTGACGCGCGTCGACAGCGGCGCGGCCGGGCCACCGGCGCTCGACGCCGCGCTGCACGCCGCGCTCGTCGGCCGGGCGGTCGGCGCGGCGCCGCCACGCGGGATGGCGCAGCCGCTCGTCCTGCGCATGACGCTGACGGACGCGCGCTGATGCAGCGTCCGCATTTCAAGAGCAATCGAGAGGGCAGTCGAACGATGATGACGAAGATGAAGAGGCTGGCGATCGTGGCAGGCAGTCTCCTGCTGGGCGCGCCGTTCGTGGCGCACGCACAGGACGACGTGATCGCGAACGCCGCGCAGGCGTCGGTCACGCAGGACGATATCGCGGGGCTGCTGAAGGCGGTGAGCCCGGAAGGACGCGAACGTCTCGCGGCCGATCCCGCGGCGCTCGACCAGGTCGTGCGTTCGACGCTCGCGCAGAAGGCCGTGCTGGCCGAGGCGAAAGCGAAGGGCTGGGACAAGCAGGCGCAGGTGCAGGCCGCCGTCGAACAGGCACGGCGCGATATCGTCGTGCGCAGCTATCTGGCGTCGGTGAATGCACCGCCGGCCGACTATCCGTCGGACGCGGAGTTGCAGTCCGCCTATGACAAGAACCGGGCGGCGTTCACCGCGCCGCGCGCGCTGCACGTCGCGCAGATCTACATCGCGGTGCCGCCGAACGCGGATGCCGCGACGCTCGACAAGGCGCGCAAGCAGGCGGCCGATCTCGCGAACCGCGCGCGCGGCGGCGATTTTGCGGCGCTCGCGAAGGCGAATTCGCAGGACAAGGCGAGTGCCGCGAACGGCGGCGATCTCGGTTTCGTGCCCGATCCATTGATGGTGCCGGCGGTCCGTCAGGCGGCCGATGCACTGAAGCCGGGCCAGGTCTCGGCGCCGATCCAGACGCCGACGGGTTTTCACGTCGTGAAGCTGATCGACATCCGCGCGGCCGCGCCGCGTCCGCTGGACGACGTGAAGGAGCAACTGCGCGCGATGCTGCGTGCGCAGCGCACCCAGCAGAACGCGCAGGCCTATCTCGCGAAGCTCGCCGGGAACGCACCGATCAACGAAGACGCGCTGAAGAAAGCGCTCGCGTCTGCCCGGTAGGCGCGCTCATGGCAACCGTCCGTTCGACGCCGCGCGTCGACGCACCCGAAGCACGCACGCCGGGGCGACGCCGCCCGGCCGCGGCCGCCGACCGCCCGCGCATGCCGAAGGCGAACCCGTGGCCGGGCCGGCCCGGCGAGTGGCCCACGCATTGCCCGCTGTGCTTCGGTGCGCTGGAGCCGTTGCCCGGTGCGGGCGGCTATGCGCGGCACCGGAGCGCGCGGTGTTCCGCGCAGTGCGTGCTCACGACTCGCCAGTATCAGCCCGAGGAACTGACGATTCGCGGCTCGCGCGACGTGCAGGTCGCCGCCCTGCACCGCGAGCGCTTCGTGGCGCACTGGGCGCGCCATTACACGCTGATGCGGCGCGCGTGGCCCACGCTCACGATTGCCCGTTTCATCGCGGTGATCTCCTGTGTCGACGTCGCGGATCTCTGGTCGTACCGGATGTTGCGCGACGACGATCTGGCGGCCGTGCTGCTCGTGCTCGCCGGCTTCCTGCGCGTGCCGGACGCGTTGGGCGCCGACGCGCCGGGCACCGACCCGCGTGCGCCGACGGTGCGCTGGGTGCGATTCTGGTTCGACGCGAGCGTGCGCGACGTCGGCGATCTGTGGACGGCGGGCGGCAGCGCGCCGCCGCTGTTTCGCGTCGACTATCGCGAACCGCTTTCCACGCCGTATCCGACCGGCGCACAGGTGCAGGCGTGGCAGCCGGTCGACGGCATGCGCGACGCGTGGGCACGACAGGTCGATGAACAGGAGCCGGCCGTTGACGCGTCTGACCGCGCGGCGTTCGCGCGCTTCCTGGCGCGCACGTCGGCGCCGGCGGCGAACCTGTGACGGCGGCAGCGTGCGTGCCACGGCGCTATTTCTGAAGGAGGCGCGCATGAAGATGCGACGAAGCGGCATCGCGACGATCGTCTGCCTGCTGCTGGCAACCGGCGCACACGCGCAGGGTGGCCGCGCGGCGGCGGGTGCGGCCGCGCCTGCGGCGCCCAGCCCGGGTTCGGCCACGAAGCCGGTGTGCGTCGATGCGGAAGTCGACGGCAAGCGTGCGCTGTCGTACGACTGTCTCAGCCAGCAACTGAAGCCGAAGGCCGACCCGCAGGCGGGCGCATCGCAAGCGGATTCGGAGCGGTTGTCGAAACAGCCGTCGAACCGTCTCGGCACGTTCAACCTGTCGACCGAGCGGAACCGTTTCGGCTCGAACTGGGGCAGGTCGACGACGCCGCAGCGGCCCGATGTGCCGGTCGCGGTGCCGCCGAAGTAATGCAGGCGGCCCCGGGCATGGGGGCAGGTATCGATGAGCCGGCGGCGTTCCGGCGCGAACCGACGAGGAACAGCGACATGAAAGCGGGCACGCACACGAACCTGGCAGCGGCGCTGCGAGCGATGGCCGGCGGACTGGCGTTGGCCTGCGCGTGCGCATGCGGCTGTTCGACGGCAACGGCTGCCGAGCGGCCCGCGCAGCCGGGTGCCGCATCGCCGACGCCAACCCCGACGCCGACCGTCGCGCTACCGAACTTCGCCGCGTTGGTCCGGCGCGTCGGCCCGGCCGTCGTCAACATCAGCGTCACGCGCGAAGTCACGCAGATGGGCATCCAGTTGCCGCCGGGCATCGCGCCCGATCATCCGCTCGCACCGTTTCTTGCGCGGCGCGTGATCGGCAACCGCGAGGAAGTGAGCCTCGGCTCCGGCTTCATCGTCAGCGAGGACGGCGTGATCCTGACCAACCGGCACGTGGTCGGCGATGCGGTCGCGATCGACGTGAAGCTGACCGACAAGCGGCAGTTCAAGGGGCGCGTGATCGGCAGCGATCCGGTGTCGGACGTGGCGGTGATCCGCATCGACGCGCACAACCTGCCGGTCGTCGCGACCGGCGACCCGGCGCGCACCGAAGTGGGTGACTGGGTGATGGCGATCGGTTCGCCGTACGGGTTCGCGAATACGGTCACGCAGGGCATCGTTAGCGCGAAGTCGCGTTCGTTGCCCGGCGAGCGCGCGATTCCGTTCATCCAGACCGACGTGCCGATCAACCCCGGCAATTCGGGCGGCCCGCTGTTCGACCTGAGTGGCCGCGTGATCGCGATCAACTCGATGATCTTCTCGAAGACGGGCGGCTATCAGGGGCTCGCGTTCGCGATCCCGATCGACATCGCGCTCGACGTGAAGGACCAGTTGCTGCGCACCGGCAAGGTCACGCGCGGCCGGCTCGGCGTGGCCTTGCAGGAAGTGAGCCAGGCGCTGGCGCGTTCGTTCGGCCTCGCGAGCCCCGACGGCGCGCTGATCACGATGGTCGAGCCGGATGGCCCGGCCGCGCACGCGGGCCTGCAGCCGGGCGACGTCGTGCTCGCGGTCGACGGCAAGCCCGTCGCCGAATCGGCGGACCTGCTCGGCACCGTTGCGGGCATGCGGGCCGGGCGGCAAGCCGACCTGCTCGTGTGGCGCGCGGGACGGGCGATGCACGTGAGCGCGACGGTCGGCGCATTCGACAGCGGCACGGCGGTGGCGAGCGGCGAGCAAGGGCCTGCGCGGTTCGGGCTCGCGCTGCGCGCAGCGACGGAGCAGGAGCGCCAGCGGCTCGGCGTCGGCCAGGCGCTCGTCGTCGAGCAGGCGAGCGGCCAGGCCGCGCGCGCGGGGTTGCAGCCCGGCGATGTCGTGCTGTCGGTCAACGGCACGCCGGTTGCGAACATCGGCGCGTTGATGACCGAGATCGACGCCGCGCACGGCAACGTCGCGCTGCTCATTCAGCGCGGCGGCGCGCGTCTGTATGTGCCGATCGAGATCGGTTGAGGATCGAAGGACGAGCGGACGACGCGACGCAGCACGACCGCGCATCGTCGAAACGGGAGGCGGAATGAAGCGAATGCAGCAGTGGGGCGTGTCCGGAGGATGGCGGGCGATCGTCGTCGCATGGGCGCTTGCCGTGGGCGTCGTGCCTTCGGCCGTCGCGCAGGCGGCCGACGTGCCGCCATCGTGGATCCGCTACGGACAGCTCGCCGGGCAGCAGTTCCAGGCATGGCTCGAAGCCGACGGCGACGCGGCCGATCGCCTGCACCGCTATCTCGAGGCGCGTGTGCTGAACGCGAGCGCCGATGCGCCGCCTCCCGCGATCGTCGTGCGCGCATGGATCGGCACGAACGGCGCCGTCACGCGCGTCGAGTTCGCGTCGCTCGGCAATCCCGACGCGGACGCGACGCTGCGGCAACTGCTCACGGCCGGCCCGCTGGCGGAGCCGCCGCCGCCCGACATGCTGCAGCCGTTGCGCGTACGCCTGAGGCTCGCGCCGAATCCCGATGCGGCCGCCGCGGCACCGGCTTCGGCGGCGCGCATCCCGTGACGTCCGGAGGCGTGCGCGGATCGGTCCGGATATCGTAATAAGATATGAGGTTATTGCGTTGGCGGGACGATGACGCCCCGCTTCTTCAACAGGAGCCCCCATGCAATTGACCCCGTTGGGCGCGCAGGTCGCCCAGTTCGGTTTCCCCGAGCGGCAGCGACACGTGCAGGCGCTGCTGTCCGGCACGGCCGACATCAACACGTATGTCTCCGCCGGCGTCTGCTACGACGCTGCGGCCTATGTGCGATACCTGATGCGTGCTGACGCGATGATCACGCCCAACACGCTGCTCGACACGATCGGCCAGCATTGGCGGCCGCGGTTCAACTTCGAGAACGGCGGCGAATGGGACGGGCGCGCGAACATTCCGGCCGGGACCGCGGTCGGCTTCTCGCGTGGCGGCGCGGTCTTTCATGCGGCGATCGCCGTCGGCGGCACCTCGATCCGGGCCGTGAACGGCGGGCTCCTCGGCAGCGGATGGCGGTTTGCGGTCGACCTCGCACGCGTGCTCCAACCGGACGCGGCCGGTGGCTTTACGTACGACCGCGCGAACATCCGGGTTCACCTGTCGCACCTGTAGCCTGCGGGCGTCCCGGCGCAGCATGCCGCGCCGGCCGCTCGCCCTGCACACCTTGCCGCGATGCCGGCCATTCCGGCATGGCGTGGCGCTGTCCATCGCTGCTATCCTCTCGACCGTGATTGACTCTCCACGGCGTCGCGATCCGCATGCTGCGGTGCGGCGATGCACGCGGGTGTGAACCCCGTGCGCGCTGAGGTAGCATGACTGAATATCCACGACGATCCGTGACCTGTTTCGTGACTGATTTCCTACCGTCCATGTCCACATGGTCAAGACAACGATGAGCGACGCACCTGAAGCCGCGGCGCCCGGCGACGACGAATCGTCCGGCGGCGCGTCGTCCTACCTGGTGCCGGGGCTCGAACGCGGGCTGCGGATCCTCGCCGAATTCTCCGCGCGCGAGCCGGTCCTCGGCGCGCCCGAACTGTCGAAGCGCATCGGCATTCCGCGCACGACCACGTTCCGCCTGCTGCAGACGCTCGAAGCGCTCGGTTTCCTCGAGCGCGTGAACGGCGACCGTTATTTCCGGCTCGGCGTCGGCGTGCTGCGGCTCGGCTTCGAATACCTGAATTCGCTCGAACTGACCGATCTCGGCACGCCCGTGCTCGAACGGCTGCGCGACGCGACCGGGCTGTCGACGCATCTGCTGATCCGCGACCAGCGTGACGTCGTGTTCGTCGCGAAGGCGCAGAGCAACGCGTCGATGTTCGGTTCGGTGAAGGTGCACGTCGGCACGCGCCTGCCCGCGCATGCGACCGTGCACGGCCACGTGCTGATGGGCGACCTGACGCGCGACGCACTGCGCCAGCTGTATCCGGAAAAGCGGCTCGAGCAGTTCACCGAGCGCACGCCGGGCACGGTCGACGAACTGTACGAACGCGTGCGCCACTATGCGCGGCTCGGCTACGCGGTGAGCGAGGCGGCGTTCGAGAGCGGCATATCGGCCGTGACCGCACCCGTACGCGATCATTCGGGCTCGATCGTCGCGGCCATCACCGCGACCGTGCCGCGCTCGGAGATCGGCGAGGCCCGCGAGAAGGAGAGGCTCGTCGAAGCCGTGTGCGGCGCGGCGGTCGACCTGTCACAGCGGCTGAACTATCGTCCGCTCGAAAGCGATCCGACATTCGCGCACGCGCGCCACAAGGTCGCGATGTTCTGAGTATGCCGATGCGCGGCCGGCGGCCGTGCAAATGCAACGCGCAAGACAAAAGCGGCCCGCGGGCCGCTTTTGTCGTTTCGGGCGACGCCCGCCCGACGTCGTTCAGAACGAGTGGTGGATCCCGGTGAGCACGATCACCTGGTTCGCGGTGCTCGACACACCCGCCGTGAAGAACGCGGCCTTCGCACCGCCCGAACCGTGCTCGTACAGCACGTTCGCATAAAGCTGCGTGCGCTTCGACAACGCATAGATGTCGCCGAGTTCGACCTGCGTCCAGCGGCGGCCGGCCAGCGTCGTGGTCGCCGCGCCGCCCGCGATCGTGTTGAACGCGCTGCTGCGGTAATTCACGCCCGCGTCGTAGCTCTGGAACGTGTCCGAAAAGCCGTTCGACTGCATCTTCGTGCGCGTGTACAGGCCATGCACGAGGAAGTCGCCGAACTGATAGGACGCACCCGCGCCGATGTTCTCGACCTTGCTCGCCGTGTAGCCGTTCGCGGTGTTCTGCCCCTGGAACGACGTGATGCCGGTCGTGCTGATCAGGATCGAGCGGTCATGCTCGTTCGAGTACACGGCCGATGCCTTGAACGGCCCGTTCGCATAGTTCAGCGCGACGCCGACCGACTTGCCGGTCGAGAAATTCGTCGTGTTGCCGAGCGCCATCGTCGCCGCGGCCGAGAAGCCCGCGAAGGTCGGTGAGCGGTACTTGACCGAATTGTTGTACGGCACGTTGCCGGTCGCGGCGAGCCCGTCGATGTTGCCGGGGTGGAACGCGTACCAGCTCATCGCGAGGTAGGCCGTGCTGAGCGGATCCAGATAGTCGAACGACAGCGGCGTCTGGCGGCCGAGCGTCAGCGTGCCGTAGCGTTCCGAGCCGAGGCCGACGAAGGCCGCGCGGTTCCAGATCGTGTTCGCGGTCGCGAACTGGCCGTTGTTCGTATAGAAGCCGTTTTCGAGCTGGAAGATCGCCGACAGGCCGTCGCCGAGGTCTTCCTTGCCCTTCAGGCCCCACCGATCGGGCTGCGTATTGCCCTGGATCATCGCCCACTTCGCATGGCCGCCGACGTTGTTCACGTACGCGACGCCCGCATCCATGCTGCCGTACAGCGTCACGCTGCTCTGCGCCCACGCGCCCGACACGGCGCCCACTCCGATCACTGCTGCTGCTACCGCATGCTTGACCATTTGATCTCCTGAATCTCCAACCTGATGAATACGTGCCGCGGCGGCATGCGCGGGAACGGCCGGACGTCGCGCATTTTCGCCATCGGATGGGCATTCGTATGTTCCATATAAGGAACAGTGTGCCTCTGATGGAATGGAGTATAGAGGCGTCGAGCACCGGATCAAAAATAATTTTTTCGGGACGGATGGATGTCGGGCCGATGCCCCGCGTCGGTGCGCGAAGCCCGCGTAAACCCGGTAAATACCCGTCCCATAACAAATAATTTCATTTGACGAGACAGGCGTGCGCGATCGCCGTCCCATCGGTCAGTGTTTTCCCTAGGACATGCAGCTTTTTGTTCTACTCGTGGAAAGTCACTTCTATAATCACCATCCATAAACTGCTGTTCCGGATATGGAACAAATCGGAACAAACCGAGAGTCGATCAGAAGGAAGGGTGTGAGATGTCTGAACAATGGGTTTGCGCCGGGCACGCCGGCGCGCTGTCGGAAGACACGCCGATCGAGTTCAAGCGGACCGACGGCGTCGAAATCGGGATCTACCGCGTCGGCGACGACGTGTATGCGCTCGAGAACGTGTGCCCGCATGCGTATGCGCTGCTGACGCAGGGGTTCGTCGACGAAGGCACGGTCGAATGCCCGCTGCACGAGGCCGTGTTCGACATCAAGACGGGCGAATGCCTGAAGGGTCCGGGCGGACGCGCACTGAAGCAGTACGCGGTGCGGCTCGCCGGCGAGGAAATCCAGATCAAGGTGGAGTGACATGAAAGAAGCGACCGTGAATTTCAATCCCTTCCTGAAGCCGTGGGTGGCGCCGCAGCCGAACAACGTCGCGGGCAAGGGGCAGATCGAGATCCCCGGCCAGGTCGAGAACCAGGTCTGGCAAAACCGCAAGGCCGCACCGACCCAGTATGAAAACGACCTCGGCGATGCGCTCGAACGCGTGTTCGAAGCCGGCGCGGTCGAGCTGGACGAGGTCGTCGCGGGCCTGAACCGCATCGGCTTTCGCGCGCCGGACGGCACGGTATGGACACCTGAGCGCTTTCGCGCCGAAATGGCCTCGCTCGCGGAATGACCGCGTAAGCGCCGACCGCCGACCCGACGACAACCGCATCCGGAGCACACTGATGACGTCCCCCGAACAACACGCAGCACAACACGACCCGGTCCGTGCGTACCTCGACCGCGGCATCAAGAACTACTGGTATCCCGTCGCGCCGAGCTGGCAGGTGTCGAATGCACCGGTCGGCCTCACGCGCCTGTCCGAGCAGATCGTGCTGTGGCGCGATCACGACGGCAAGGTCCACGCGCTCGAGGATCGCTGCCCGCATCGCGGCGCGCGCCTGTCGCTCGGCTGGAACCTCGGCGGCAACATCGCCTGCTGGTATCACGGCATCGAAGTCGACGGCGGCGGCACGGTCAATCGCGTGCCGGCCGTATCGAACTGTCCGCTCGAAGGCACGAAGTGCGTGAAGTCGTATCCGGTCGAGGAGAAGGCCGGTGCGATCTTCCTGTGGTTCGGCGACGAAGCGCACGGCGAGCCGGCGCCGCTGAACCTGCCCGAGGAACTGGTCGACGACGCGTACGGCCACTTCCTGTGCGTGTCGAACTGGAAGTGCAATTACCAGTACGCGATCGACAACGTGATGGACCCGATGCACGGCGCGTACCTGCATGCCACCTCGCACTCGATGGCCGAAGGCGACAAGCAGGCCGACATGCGCGTGCGCAAGACGGAAACGGGCCTGATGTTCGAGAAGATCGGCCAGCGCGACGTGAACTTCGACTGGGTCGAGCTCGGCGAAACGGGCTGCCTGTGGATGCGTCTCGCGATTCCGTACAAGCAGAAGTTCGGCCCGGGCGGCAACTTCGGGATCATCGGCTTCGCGACGCCGGTCGACGGCGACAACTGCCAGGTCTACTTCTGGCGCACCCGCAAGGTCAGCGGCTGGCAGCGCGACGTGTGGCGCTTCATGTATCGCAACCGCCTCGAGGGCCTGCACTGGGACGTGCTCGAGCAGGACCGCTACGTCCTCGAAAGCCTCGCGCCGAATGCGCGCGATCACGAGTACCTGTACCAGCACGACGTCGGCATGACGCGCGTGCGCCGGATGCTGCGCACACGTGCGCAGGAGCATCTCTCCGCGCTCGACGCGCATCGCGCGGCGCAGGCGCAGGCCGCATCGGAGCCGGCAAATGGCTGAGCGCGCTCCGGTCGTGTCGCTCGCGGGGCGCCGCGTGCTCGTCACGGGCGGCGCGCGCGGGCTCGGCGCGGCGTTCGTGAAGGCGCTCGTCGAAGCGGGCGCGCAGGTCGCGTTCGGCGACGTGCTGGCCGACGAAGGCCGCGCGCTTGCCGCGCAACTCGCCGAAGCCGGCCATGTCGCGCATTGCTTCGCACTCGACCTCGCCGATCCGGCGAGCGTCACCGCGTTCGTCGCGCAGGGCGCGGCGGCGCTCGGCGGTATCGATGCACTGATCAACAACGCGGCGATCACGAACTCGGGCGGCAAGCTGTCGACCGAGCTCGACGTGTCGACCTGGGACGCGGTGATGAACGTGAACGTGCGCGGCCTGTGGCTCGTCAGCAATGCGGCGCTGCCGTATCTCGCGCAGTCGGGCCGCGGCGCGATCGTGAACCTCGCATCGGACACCGCGCTGTGGGGCGCGCCGAAGTTGCTCGCGTACGTCGCGAGCAAGGGCGCGGTGATCGCGATGACCCATGCGCAGGCACGCGAGTTCGGCGCGCACGGCGTGACGGTCAATGCGATCGCGCCGGGGCTGACCGAAGTCGAGGCGACGGCCTACGTGCCGGCCGAGCGCCACGCGTTCTACATGCAGGGCCGCGCGCTGACGCGTGCGCAGGTGCCCGACGACGTGACGGGCCCCGTGCTGTTCCTGCTGTCGGACGGCGCGCGCTTCGTGACGGGTCAACTGCTGCCGGTAAACGGCGGCTTCGTGATGAATTGATTGAATTGAAGTTTTCACTCTGATGAAGGAGAGGACGATGGCGGACGCCGATCTCGAACGCAAGTCGTGGGACCAGCCGGAAGGCGCAAGCTTCAACGACTGGATGGAAGGGCGCGTGGCGCGCTATGCGACGCGTCGCTACGACTGGGACGCACTGAAGTTCCAGGCCGACTACGACCCGAAGTACCGCCGTGCGCAGATGCGCTACGTCGGCACGGGCGGCACGGGCGTCGCGAAAGACGTCAACACGGTGCCGGCCGGCGGCTTCACGTTCTCGACGATGGTCATCCCGGCCGGCAACATCGGCCCGAGCCACATCCACATGGACGTCGAGGAAATCTTCTTCGTGCTGCGCGGGAAGATGAAGGTGATCTGCGAGCGTGACGGCGAGACGTGGGAAGCGATCCTCGGCGAGCGCGACCTGATCTCGGTGCCGCCGGGCGTGTATCGCACGGAAATCAACATCGGCGAGGAAGATGCGCTGATGTGCGTGATGCTCGGTTCGCCGAAGCCGGTCACGCCGACGTATCCGCCCGATTCGCCGCTCGCGAAGATCAAGCGCTGAGACGGAGCGGGTAAAGCAATGAGTGTCATCGACAAACGTGAACGCGACCGCACCGCGGCGTTCGCCGCGCTGCTCGGGCAGTTCCCCGAACAGCGTTGCGCGGCCGGCGCGGCGGGCACGATCGGATATCGCGAGTCCGGCGCGCACCATGCGGGCCGTGCGTTGCCCGTCGTGCTGCTGCACGGCATCGGCTCGGGCGCCGCATCGTGGGTGCGCCAGCTCGACACGCTCGGCGCATCGCGGCGCGTGCTCGCGTGGGATGCGCCCGGTTACGGCGTGTCGACGCCGGTGCACGGCGCGTCGCCGGCCGCCACCGATTACGCGGCATCGCTGAACGCGTGGCTCGAGGCACTCGGCATCGAACGCTGCGTGCTGGTCGGTCATTCGCTCGGCGCGATCATCGCGGGCGGTCTCATCCGCGTGATGCCCGCGCGGATCGCCGGCCTGCTGCTGGTGTCGCCCGCGGGCGGCTACGGCAGCGCACCGGCCGAAACGCGCGACGCGCGCCGCGACGCGCGGCTCGCGATGCTCGCCGAACTCGGCCCGGCCGGGCTCGCCGAGCAGCGCAGCGGCAACATGCTGTCCGGTTTCGCGAACGAGGATGCGCGTGCGTGGGTGCGCTGGAACATGGCGCGCATCGTGCCGGCCGGCTACGCGCAGGCCACGCAACTGCTCGCGAATGCCGATCTCGCAACGGATCTCGCCGGCTTTCGCGGCCGCACGGCCGTGGCCGTCGGCGCGAACGACGCGATCACGCCGCCCGCCGCGTGCGAGCGGATTGCCGCGGCCGCGCACGTCGGGCTGCAGGTGATTCCACAAGCGGGCCATGCCGGCTACGTGGAAGCACCGGCCGTCTATTCCGCACTGATCGACGCGTTCTGCCGTCAGTGCGACCAACAGCGGGGGCTGGCATGAACGAACCGCTGCAACGACCCGAACTCGAAAACGGCAAGGCCGAAGCCAGCTACGTGGTGCCCGGCCTCGAACGCGGGCTGCGGATTCTCGCCGAATTCTCGCCGCGCGAGCCCGTGCTCGGCGCGCCCGAATTGTCGAAGCGGCTCGGCATTCCGCGCACGACGGTGTTCCGTCTGCTGCAGACGCTCGAATCGCTCGGCTTCCTCGAGCGCGCGGACAAGGATCGCAACTACAAGCTCGGCATCGCCGTGCTGCGGCTCGGTTTCGAATACCTGAGCTCGCTGGAGCTGACCGATCTCGGCCTGCCCGTGATCGAAAGCCTGCGCGATGCGACCGGCTTCACGACGCACATCGTGATCCGTGACGGCCGCGACGTGGTGTTCGTCGCGAAGGCGCAGAGCCAGGCGCCGGTGTTCAGCTCGATCCGCGTGAACGTCGGCACGCGCTTGCCCGCGCATGCGACGACGCACGGTCACGTGCTGATGGGCGACCTGTCGCTGAAGGAACTGCATGCGCTGTATCCGGAAGGCGCGCTGAACCGGATGACGAACGCGACGCCGGAAACGGTCGATGCGCTGTACGAAGTGATCCGCGAGGATGCGCTGCGCGGCTACGGCGTCAGCAATTCGTCGTTCGAGCGCGGCATCTCGGTGGTCACCGCGCCGGTGCGTAACGAGACACAGAGGATCGTGGCGTGCATCACGGTGACGGTGCCGAGGCCGGAAATCGACGCGGCGCTGATCGCGGACGGCCTGATCGACAAGGTACAGCGCGCGGCGGCGGAACTGTCGCGGCGGCTCAATTACCGCTCGGATGACGAGCACACGTTTTTGAAGGCTTTAGGACTCCGATGATTGAAATCGATCTGACCGGGCAAGTAGCGGTGGTGACGGGCGGTTCGTCCGGCATCGGCCTCGCGACGGCCGAACGGTTCCTGCAGGCCGGCGCATCGGTCGCAATCTGCGGCCGCGACAACGAACGCCTCGCGCGCGCCGAAGCGTTGCTGCGCGACAAGTACGCCGATGCACAACTGCTCGCCGCACGCTGCAACGTGCTCGACGAGCAGGATGTGGCCGCGTTCGCGCGAGCCGTATCGACGCGTTTCGGCCGCGCCGACATGCTGGTCAACAACGCGGGCCAGGGCCGGGTGTCGACTTTCGCCGACACGACCGACGACGCATGGCGCGAAGAACTCGAGCTGAAGTATTTCAGCATCATCCGCCCGACACGCGCATTCCTGCCGCTGCTGCGCGATGCAGCCGCGCCGACGATCACCTGCGTGAACTCGCTGCTCGCACTGCAGCCGGAGCCG
This sequence comes from Burkholderia sp. 4NA327C6, assembly GCF_005502655.1. Classification (NCBI taxonomy): domain Bacteria; kingdom Pseudomonadati; phylum Pseudomonadota; class Betaproteobacteria; order Burkholderiales; family Burkholderiaceae; genus Burkholderia; species Burkholderia sp. 4NA327C6. The sequence goes on from NZ_SCNZ01000011.1 coordinate 65,784, forward strand.
CACATGGTTGCGACGTCGTCGGCGCGCGCGGGCGTGCTGAGTCTCGTGAAGTCGCTTGCCACCGAACTTGCGCCGCAGCGCATCCGCGTGAACTCGATCCTGATCGGCATCGTCGAGTCGGGCCAGTGGCGCCGCCGTTACGAAATGCAGGCGCAGTCCGGCGAAAGCTGGGAGGACTGGACGGGCGCGCTCGCCCGCACGAAGAACATTCCGCTGAACCGCTTCGGCAAGCCTGACGAGGCCGCTTGGGCACTGTTTTATCTCGCAACGCATCTGTCGTCCTACACGACGGGCAGCCATATCGACGTTTCTGGAGGCTTTGCACGCCATGTCTGAAAAAACCACGGTTGGCGAGCTGATTGCCGCCTTTCTCGAGCAGTGCGGCGTGAAGACCGCATTCGGTGTCATCTCGATCCACAACATGCCGATCCTCGACGCGATCAATTCGCGCGGCAACATCCGGTATGTCGGTGCACGCGGCGAAGCCGGCGCGCTGAACATGGCCGACGGGCTGGCGCGCGTATCGGGCGGCCTCGGCGTCGCGTTCACGAGCACGGGCACGGCGGCGGGCAACGCGGCCGGTGCGATGGTCGAGGCGCTGACGGCCGGCACCGCGCTGCTGCACGTCACGGGGCAGATCGAGACGCCGTACCTCGACCAGGATCTCGCGTATATCCACGAAGCGCCGGACCAGCTGTCGATGCTGCATTCGATTTCGAAGGCCGCGTTCCGTGTGCGCACCGTCGAAACCGTGCTGCCGACGATCCGCGAAGCCGTGCGCATCGCGCAGACCGCGCCGACGGGCCCGGTGTCGGTCGAGATTCCGATCGACATCCAGGCCGCTGAAATCGAATGGCCGGAGGACCTCGCGCCGGCACACGTCGCGGTGCGCGAGCACGACACCGCTCGCGTCGCGAAACTCGCCGATGCTCTCGCGGCCAAGCGCCGCCCGCTGCTGTGGCTCGGCGGCGGCGCGCGCCACGCACGCGAGGAAGTCGAGCGCCTCGTGAAGCTCGGCTTCGGCGTCGTGACGAGCGTGCAGGGTCGCGGCGTGCTGCCCGAAGATCACCCGGCGTCGCTCGGCGCGTTCAACGTGCATGCATCCGTCGAGGCGTTCTACAAGACCTGCGATGCGCTCGTCGTCGTCGGCTCGCGCCTGCGCGGCAACGAAACGCTGAAGTACAAGCTCGCGCTGCCGCAGCCGCTGTTTCGCGTCGATGCCGACGCGCTCGCCGACAACCGCGGCTATCGCAACGAGCTGTTCGTGCATGGCGATTCGAAGCGCGTGCTGGCCGAGCTGGCCGACCGGCTCGAAGGCCGCCTGTCGGTCGATCCGCAGTTCGCCGCCGATCTCGCGGCCGCCCGCGAGCAGGCGGTGGCCGACGTGTCGAAGGGCCTCGGGCCGTACAAGCAGCTCGTCGACACGCTGCAGGGCGCCGTCGGCCGCGACTACAACTGGGTGCGCGACGTGACGATCTCGAACAGCACGTGGGGCAACCGCCTGCTGAAGATCTTCGAGCCGCGCTCCGGCGTGCATGCGCTCGGCGGCGGCATCGGCCAGGGCATCCAGATGGGTATCGGCGCGGCGCTGGCCGGCGCGGCGGCGAAGACGGTGTGCCTCGTCGGCGACGGCGGCCTGATGGTCAACGTCGGCGAGCTCGTCACGGCCGTGCAGGAAAACGCGAACGTGATGATCGTGCTGATGAACGACCAGTGCTACGGCGTGATCCGCAACATCCAGGACGCGCACTACGGTGGCCGCCGCTGCTTCGTGCAGCTGCACCAGCCCGATTTCGCGCACTTCTGCGCGAGCTTCGGCCTCACGCACTACCGGATCACGTCGCTCGACCAGGCGGAAGCGATCGTGCGCGAAGGGATGGCGAAGGCCGGCCCGGTGATGGTCGAGGTCGACATGCTGTCGGTTGGCGCGTTCGCATCGAACTTCGCGGGCCCGCCGGTCAAGAAGGAAGAGCCGTCGGAGCGCCAATATGCTTAACGGGCAAAAGCGGGCGCACGCACCCGTCGACGTCGCGATGATCGGCTTCGGTGCGATCGGCGCGGCCGTGTACCACGCGGTCGAGCACGATGCGTCGCTGCGCGTCGCGCACGTGATCGTGCCGGAACACCAGCGCGCGGCGGTGCAGGGCGTGCTGGGCGGTGCGGTGGAGGTCGTGTCGTCGGTCGATGCACTGGCCCGCCGCCCCGAGTTCGCGCTCGAATGCGCAGGCCACAGCGCGCTCGTCGATCACGTCGTGCCGCTGCTGAAGGCCGGCACCGACTGCGCGGTCGCGTCGATCGGCGCGCTGTCCGATCTCGCGCTGCTGGACGTGCTGGCGCAGGCCGCCGACGAAGGCGACGCGACGGTGACGCTGCTGTCCGGCGCGATCGGCGGGATCGATGCGCTGGCATCCGCGAAGCAGGGCGGCCTCGACGAAGTGCTGTACGTGGGCCGCAAGCCGCCCCTCGGCTGGCTCGGCACGCCCGCCGAGGAACTGTGCGACCTGCGCGCGATGACCGCGGAAAAGGTGATCTTCGAAGGCAGCGCACGCGACGCCGCGCGCCTGTATCCGAAGAACGCGAACGTCGCGGCCACCGTCGCGCTCGCGGGCCTCGGCCTCGACGCGACGCACGTGCGCCTGATCGCCGATCCGGCCGTCGAGCGCAACGTGCACCGCATCACCGCGCGCGGCGCATTCGGCGAGATGTCGCTGGAGATGAGCGGCAAACCGCTTCCCGACAACCCGAAGACGTCCGCGCTGACGGCGTACAGCGCGATCCGCGCGCTGCGCAACCGCGCGGCCCGCTGCGTGATCTGACCGGGCCATTGAATGGCCGCCCGCGCCACGGCGGGGGCGGACGTGCAGAGACAGATATGTGGGACTTGTGACATGACTCCTTTCGATACGAGCCTCGTGCCCGACGGCAACATCCTGATCGGCGGCGAATGGCGGCGCGGCCGTGGCGCGCCTTACGCGAGCATCTATCCGGCCGACCAGTCGCTGAACATGGAAGTGTCGACCGCGAATGCGGAAGACGCGGCCGAAGCCGTCGTGGCCGCCGACGCCGCATGGCGCCGCGCCGACTGGGCCGGGCTGAAGCCGCACCTGCGCGCGCAGGTGCTGTACCGCATCGCCGATCTGATCATGCAGCGCCACGAAGCGCTCGCGAACCTGCAGCGCCGCGACAACGGCAAGCCGATCGGCGAGACGCGCGTGCTGGTGGCGAGCGCCGCGAACACATTCCGCTATTTCGCCGCGTGTCTCGAAACGCTCGACGAGGAACTGACGCCGTCGCGCGGCGACTACCTGACGATGAGCGTGTACGAGCCGATCGGCGTGATCGCAGCGATCACGCCGTGGAATTCGCCGATCGCGTCCGATGCGCAGAAGCTCGCACCGGCGCTGGCCGGCGGCAACGCGGTGGTGCTCAAGCCGGCCGAAGTCACGCCGCTCGTGTCGCTCGCGCTGGCACGCATCTGCGAGGAAGCCGGCGTGCCGAAGGGCGTGCTGAGCGTGCTGCCCGGCAAGGGCTCGGTGATCGGCGACGTGCTCGTGCGCCATCCGCTGGTGAAGAAGGTGTCGTTCACCGGCGGCACCGAAGTGGGCCGCGGCATCGCGCGCATCGCGGCCGAGAAGCTGATGCCCGTGTCGCTCGAACTCGGCGGCAAGTCGCCGACGATCGTATGCGATGACGCCGATCTCGATCATGCGGTCAACGGCGTGCTGTACGGCATCTTCAGTTCGTCGGGCGAAGCGTGCATCGCGGGTTCGCGGCTGTTCGTGCAGCGCGCGGTGTACGACGAATTCATGAAGCGTTTGGTGGCCGGCGCACGCAAGCTGCGCGTGGGCGACCCGACGCGGGCAGACACGCAGATGGGGCCGCTGATCACCGCGAAACATCGCGAATCGGTGGAGCGCTACGTGGCGCTCGGCCTCGAGGAAGGCGGCCGCCTGCTGTGCGGCGGCGAGCGGCCGTCGGGCGACGGGCGCGAGAACGGCTTCTTCTATCAGCCGACGATCCTCGAAGGCTTGCCGAACAGCGCGCGCATCTGCCAGGAAGAAATCTTCGGCCCGGTGCTCGTCGCGATGCCGTTCGACGACGAAGCGTCGCTGATCGCGCAGGCGAACGACAGCGTGTTCGGCCTGGCGGCCGGCATCTGGACGCGCGACTACAAGCGCGCCTGGCGTATCGCGCGTGCGCTGGAGACGGGCACGGTCTGGATCAACACGTACAAGCTGTTCTCGATCTCCACGCCGTTCTCGGGCTGGAAGGAGAGCGGGATGGGGTGCGAGAAAGGGCGTCTCGGTATCCGCGAGTACATGCAGCAGAAGAGCCTCTACTGGGGCTTGAACGACGCGCCGCTGCCGTGGGCGAACTGAGCGAAGGGGAATGACGCAATGAGCATTTTGGGAATCGAGCAGATCACGTACGGCGTCGACGATCTCGCGACCTGCCGGCGCTTTTTCGCCGACTGGGGGATGAAGGAAGTCTCGCACGACGACACGCGCGCACGCTTCGAGACGCTGAACGGCTGCACCGTGCTGGTCGTCAAGGCCGACGATCCGTCGCTGCCGCCCGCGTTCGAAGCGGGGCCGACGCTGCGGGAAGTCACGTGGGGCGTCGCGACGCAGGCCGAACTCGATGCACTACGCACGAAACTGGCCGGCCAGCCCGGCTATTACGCGCAGGACGATGCGGTCGGCTGCATCGACCCGAACGGGATGGCGATCCGCATCGAAGTCACGCGCAAGCGTGAACTCGACATCACGGGCTCGCCGTCGAACGTGTGGGGCCAGACGCTGCGCGTCGACCAGCCGAGCCCGATCTATGCACGCGCGGAACCGGTCGAGGTCGGGCACGTGGTGTTCTTCACGAACTGCCTCGACGCGCAGGAAAAGTTCTATCACGCGCTGCTGGGCTTCGAGACGTCCGACCGTTACCCGGGCCGTGGCGCGTTCATGCGCTGCGCACCGCACGGCGGCCACCACGACCTGTTCCTGCTCGCGCTGCCGAACGGCAAACGCGGCCTGAACCACGTCGCGTTCACCGTGCGCGACATCCACGAGGTGTTCGGCGGCGGCATGCACATCGACCGCTGCGGCTGGGAAACGCAACTCGGCCCGGGGCGCCATCCGGTGTCGTCCGCGTACTTCTGGTACTTCCAGAACCCGGCCGGCGCGCTGATCGAGTACTACGCGGATGAAGACGTGCTGACGCCCGAATGGCAGCCGCGAGAATTCGAGCCGGGCCCGACGGTGTTCGCCGAGTGGGCCGTCGACGGCGGCCTCGACGGCAACACGCGCCGGCAGAAGAACGCGAAGGCGCCGGAAGGCAAGTTCATGACGGAGCGCAAATCGTGAGCGAAGAGAACGCACAGGAGCAGCCCGCGCCGGGCACGGTCGTCGTGATCGGCGGCGGCCAGGCCGCCGGCTGGGTGCTGAAGACGCTGCGCGCGGAAGGCTTCGCGGGCCGCCTCGTGATGATCGCCGACGAACCGCATCTGCCGTACGAGCGCCCGCCACTGTCGAAGGCCGTGCTGGCCGGCGACGCCGACATCGAAACCGTGCGTGTCGTGCGTCCTGACGAATTCGACGCGCTGAACGTCGAAGCATGGCAGCCGGAACGCGCCGCGTCGATCGACCGCGCGCGTCGCGTCGTGACAACCGAAAGCGGCCGCGAGATCGCATACGACCGGCTCGTGATCGCGACCGGCGGCACGTCGCGCCGCTTGCCGGATTCGATCGTGAGGACCCCGAACCTGCATTACCTGCGCACGCTCGACGAAGCGGCCGCGCTCGGCGAGAAGCTGCGCGCGAGCCGGCGCGTGCTCGTGATCGGCGGCGGCTGGATCGGCCTCGAAGTCGCGGCGACCGCGCGCAAGCTCGGCGTCGACGCGGTGGTCGTCGAAGGCGCGCCGCGGCTGTGCGGCCGCTCGGTGCCGCAGATCGTGTCGGATTTCCTGCTCGACCTGCATCGCGCGAACGGTGTCGACGTACGCCTCGGCGCGGCGCTCGCATCGCTCGACGCGCAGCCGGACGACGCGTCGAAGGTTCGCGCGACGCTCGCCGACGGCACGACGATCGACGCCGATTTCGCGGTGGCCGGCATCGGCCTCGCGTTGAACGCGTCGCTCGCGAGCGACGCGGGGCTGGCCATCGACGACGGCATCGTCGTCGACGAATTCGGTGCGACGAGTGACCCGGCGATCTTCGCGTGCGGCGACGTCGCGAACCATCACAACGGCTGGCTGAAGCGGCGCGTGCGGCTCGAATCGTGGGCCAACGCGCAGAACCAGGCGATCGCGGCTGCGAAGGCCGTGCTCGGCGTACGTGCCCCGTACGCGGAGATTCCGTGGTTCTGGTCCGATCAGTACGACGTGAACCTGCAGATCCTCGGCGATCTGCCGGCCGATGCGCAGCTCGTCGTGCGCGGCGAGCTTGCCGCGCGACGCGCGACGCTGTTTTTCGTGGGCGAAGGGCATGTGAGAGGTGTCATCGCCGTCAACAACGCACGTGAGCTGAAGCTCGCGCGCAAGTGGATGAACCAGGGCCGGGCAGTGGATACGGAAGCCCTGGCAGACACGAGCAGGACACTGGCCTGACCGGCGACGAGATACAGGAGACACCCCGCATGAGCACTTTCGACAACGTCGTGGCCGGACGCGCCACGATGGAAGCTGCCGCCTCCACGCCCGGCGCGATCATCGCACGGCTCGAGCGGCTTCCGGCCAACGCGATGCAGATCCGCGCCCGCGTGCTGATCGGCACAGCGACGTTCTTCGACGGCTTCGACGTGATCACGATCGCGGCGACGCTGCCGCTGCTGATTCACAAATGGGGGCTGTCGCCGACGCAGATCGGCATGCTGATCGCGTCCGGCGCGATCGGCCAGCTGATCGGCGCCTTCCTGTTTCCCGCGCTGGCGGAGAAGCACGGCCGCGTGAAGGCGATCGCATGGAGCTCGGCCGTGATCGGCGTCACGAGCATCGCGTGCGGGTTCGCGCCGACCTTCGAGATCTTCGTGCTGCTGCGGATCCTGCAGGGCCTGGGTCTCGGCGGCGAGTTGCCGGTCGCCGCGACGTACATCAACGAGATCACGCGCGCGCATGGCCGCGGCCGCTTCGTGCTGCTGTACGAGATCGTGTTCCCGATCGGCCTGCTCGTGTCGATGGCGCTCGGTGCGTGGCTCGTGCCGCGCTTCGGCTGGGAGATCATGTACTTCGTCGGTGGCCTGCCGCTGATCCTGTCGCTCGTGCTCACGCGCCTCGTGCCGGAGTCGCCGCGCTGGCTCGCGTCACGCGGGCGGCTGGCAGAAGCCGGGCGGGCGGTCGGCGAGTTCGAAGCGTCGGTGCGCGGCGAGCTGCCGCCCGTCACGCAGGCGGCCGCGTTCGACGAGATGGTGCGCCAGCATCCGAAGCGCAAGATGAGCGACCTGTTCAGCGCCGCGTATCGCAAGCGCACGCTCGCGGTGGCGACGTTGTGGGCGACCTGCGGGTTCATCCAGTACGGGCTGTCGACGTGGCTGCCTACGATCTACAAGAACTTCTATCACGCACCGCTGCAGCTCGCGCTGAATCTTGCGGTGATCGGCTCGGTGATGGGCGTGCTCGGGTCGCTGGCGTCGGCGCTGCTCGTCGACAAGCTCGGCCGCAAGCCGGTGATCGTATGGTCGTTCGTACTGTGCGCGCTGTCGCTGGCGTTCGCGGGCTTCTATCACGCGTCGTCGGTGTATGTCGTGTCGATCTTCTGCTCGCTGTCGCTCGGGTTGATGGCGTCGGGGTTCATTACCGCGTACGTCTATACGCCGGAGCAGTATCCGACGAGCATCCGCGCGTCGGGCTGCGGCCTCGGCAGCGCGTGGCTGAAGATCGCATCGTTCGTCGCGCCGATGGTGGTGCCGCACGCGATCATCGGCGGCAACCTCGCGCCGGCGTTCTACCTGATCGGCATCGTGCCGCTGATCGCGGCGCTGACCGTGCACTTCGTCGGCATCGAAACGAAGGGGAAGGTGCTCGAAGCGCTCGAAGCGTAAGCGCGGTCGGCCGGCGGTATCGGATGAGGTGGAGAGGCCCGGGCGATGTCCGGGCCTTGTTGTTTGGCGGCGATCCGGTTGTTGCGGAGGGGCGCGACGGATCGTTCGAATGCGTGACATAGCCGACTTTCGGCTTGCATGTTCTAATTCACGATCCCGTTTTTCGACCGACCGTCGCCATGCCCCTGTTCGAACCCGTCACGCTGCATACCTCCCGCCTCGTCATGCGGCCGCTACGCGAAGCCGATGCGCATGCCTTCTTCGAGATCTGGTCGGATGCGGAAGCGATGCGCTATTTCTCGTTCTCGCCGATGACGCATATCGACCAGGCGATCGAGCGCGTCGCGCGCAACGTGAAGACGTCCGCGAGCGGGCAGGACCTGATCTGCGTGCTCGAATCGCGGGAAACCGGCGAGGCGCTCGGCGAATGCGTGCTGTTCCATGCGAACGAGCAATGCCGGCGCGCCGAGATCGGCTTCAGCCTGCGGCGGAAGTACTGGCGTGGCGGATACATGCGCGAGGCGGCATCGGCCATGATCGATCACGCGTTCGGCACGCTGCGGCTGAAACGGCTCGAAGCCGATATCGATCCGCGCAACGTCGCGTCTGCGGGGCTGCTCGAACGGCTGGGCTTCGTGCGGGAAGGGCTGCTGCGCGAACGCTGGATCGTCGGTGACGAAGTGTCGGACAGCGCGCTGTATGGGTTGCTGGCGAGCGACCGGCGCTGATGCGCTGCGGCGGCAGCGCATCATTTCTCGGCACGAACGATCGCGCGCGCGTTGATGCAACGACGCTGGGAAATCGGGTTCGGCTCGCCGGGTTCGACTCGGCGGCCGGCCGATGAGGTCGTATTCATAACTTCGCGAGCCAGCCCTCGACCATCTCTTTTCCGCGCAGCATTGCAACCCATCGATCGGGCAACGCCTGTTCGCCGTACTGCGCGCCGGCGAGGCCGCCGGCGATGGCCGCGGTCGTATCCGTGTCGTTGCCGAGCGCGATCGCGCGCTTCACGCAGTCCTCGTAGCTGCCCGTCGACAGCAGGCAATGGATCGCCGACCAGAAACTGTCGACCACATAACCCGATCCTTGCGGCGCGTCGAAGCGGCCGTCGAGCACGATCTTCAGTTCGATTTCGTCGGCCGTGCCTTCGTAGTGCGCGAGCAGTTCGTCCTCTGCCGCGCGCACCGCGTGGGGCGCGGGCTGGCCGTCGACGATCCTCAGCGCCGTCAGGCAATAGAGCGCGCAGCAAAGCTGCGAACGCACGTGGCCATGCGTGACGACGCTCTGCTTGTGCGCGAGCCGGATCGCGTCGTCGCGCGACGCGGCGACCATCACGACGGGGAAGCAGCGCATCAGCGAGCCGTTGCCGTTGTCGCGCTCGTCGCGGGGCCCGGCCGCTGCGGGCGCGGCGCCGGCCGCCAGCGCATGGAACGCGCGTTGAGTCTGCAGGCCGACGTCGAATACGCGGCCGTCCGGCGTGAATGCGCCGCGATGGAACCAGTTCAGCAGGTTGCCGGCGAACGTATCGAGATTCAGGTCGTGCTCGCGCAGCAGTGCGTCGAGCAGCGCGAGCGCCTGCGCACCGTCGTCGCTCCAGGTGCCGGGCGGTACGCCGTCGTGCGCGCGAGCGAAGCCCGGCGGCGGGATCATGTCGATCCCGGCAGGCGGAGGAATCGAAGCGGCGCCGTGGAATTCGTACGGCACGCCGAGCGCGTCGCCGATCAGCAGGCCAAGCAGGCCGCCGCGAAGGCGGGATCGTCGGTTCGGAATCGGTGTCATCAAAGGGAATTCGGATTGGGGCGGCTTGCGCCGGGGAAGACAATGCACAAGATCTCGAGCTGAACCGCGTCATTATGCAGTCGCCGCCAAGTGACGTACTGTTCCGGCTGTTCGCCGGGCGCCTTCGCGCGGTGGCGGCCGCAGTCGCTGTTGAAACGACCCACGACGATTACGTCAACGCCCGCCCGGCCAGCACGTCGACAGGCATTTCACGCTCCAGCGCCCTGGCGGCGAGTTCCCCGACCCAGTCTGCATCGGCGGGATCGACGACGCCATATTGGGCCGGCGGAAAAAAAGCAAAGAGGTGAGCCGCCGCAGTCAGGCGTTCGCATTCGGCGTGAGACAGCAGACAGGACGTCACGGTCAATGGCGCGGCCGGTCCACTCCATCTCAATCCGATGCGGATATGGGTGCGTGGCGCAAATGCGATTGCCAATTCTCGCCTCGGGATCAACCATTTCGTCTCCAAGGGGAACGTTGGCGGCCCGTACCAATTGTCAGCCGCAATCAGATCAGCCAGCACCAGCCAATGACCGACGGACGTTCGGGCCAGGATCCACTGTCTCATTCGGGCCTTGCTGGATCTGAGCTTGCCGTCGATCCATTCCTCGACGTAGAGGGGCTCCGGATCGTAGTCGTCCGACCACACGACGATGGCTGAACATAGCGTATGGCGCTCCAGTTCGACATGCCCGTTGGACGGCATTTCTCGCCAGTACCGCTGCCGGGTACCGTACGTCGCGACGCACCAGTTCAGGCCGATCCATGCTGCGATGAAGAGCGCCGTGACCCATATGAGGGTGACGACTGTTCCGTCAACTGCACGATCCAGATCAAAGGCCGGATCGACCATTCCGCGGTATGCAAGTATGCCCAGCAAATACGTGAGCACCGGGATCACAGGCCCGAATACGACCGGCAACGCCAGAATGGCGAGCCAGTTTCGGACATGCACGCTCCCCGCCGATTTGGCGCGCGCACGCTCCTCATCGCTCATCGCCGCGATTTCCCGCGCGGCAATCTCGTCGCTCGGCGTGTGGAACCGCTCATACGTATTCTGGCATTTGGGCATTCGTCGGGGCGTTCGATGAAAAGGGGGCGATAAGGCAGGGGTTTCCTCGAGGAACTGATTCTTGCATACGTCAGGGGCGGTTTTCAGGCGGACGCATATGCGTTCCCTGCGGAAAACAAAGCTGATGCGCTGCGGCCGGTGCGAAACCATGTCGCACGGGCCCGTATGCGCAGGAGGCCCGGAGTCGAACGGTAGCGATTGAAACGACGCCTGGAAGACACCGACGCGCGGGGATCATCGCGAGCGGGTGACTTGCCGGATTCACCGGGCGAACGTACGCTTGGTCGATACCACGATCGACCCACAGGCTCCCGACCATGCAAGCCCATCCTTTGCGACTTTCTCCCGGCGACGATCTGCGCGGCGCCATCGAAGCGGCACTCCGTCGACACGAAGCGCACGCCGCCTTCGTGATCCAGGGCATCGGCAGCCTGAGCGTCGCGCAGTTGCGTTTCGCCGGCGCGGACCAGCCGACCGAGCTGCGCGGCGACCTCGAAATCCTGACGCTGGCCGGCACGGTGTCGCCGGACGGCGCGCACCTGCACATGTCGATCTCGGATGCGGCCGGCCGCGTGACGGGCGGCCATGTGGCGAGCGGCTGCGTGGTGCGCACGACGGCCGAGATCCTGCTCGCGCTGCTGCCTGCGCATCGCTTCTCGCGCGAGCTCGACGCGGGCACCGGCTTCAACGAGCTGGTGATCCGGCGCGAGCCGGACGCCGACACCGAATGAAAAAAGGCGCCGCAGGCCTTTCAGCCCGCGGCGCCTTTTCGCGGTGGCGCTGCGACGTCGACCACCCGTCGCAGCCCGACTGCGTGCTTACACCTGCACGGTGTCGGCCACTTCCTTGAAGTCTTCGATCTGGTCGAAGTTCATGTACTTGTAGATCTTGTCGCCGTTCGCGCTGAGCACGCCCATGTCGGCCATGTACTCTTCCTTGGTCGGGATCTTGCCCAGACGCGAGCAGATCGCCGCCAGTTCCGCCGAGCCGAGATACACGTTCGTGTTCTTGCCGAGACGGTTCGGGAAGTTGCGGGTCGACGTCGACATGACCGTCGCGCCTTCGCGCACCTGAGCCTGGTTACCCATGCACAGCGAGCAGCCCGGCATTTCGGTGCGCGCACCGGCCGTGCCGAACACGCCGTAGTGGCCTTCTTCGGTCAGCTGCTTCTGGTCCATCTTGGTCGGCGGCGCGACCCACAGCTTGACCGGAATGTCGCGCTTGCCTTCGAGCAGCTTCGACGCCGCACGGAAGTGACCGATGTTGGTCATGCACGAGCCGATGAACACTTCGTCGATCTTCGCGCCGGCGACGTCCGACAGCGTCTTCACGTCGTCCGGGTCGTTCGGGCATGCGACGATCGGCTCGTGGATGTCGGCGAGGTCGATCTCGATGACGGCCGCGTACTCGGCGTCGGCATCCGGTGCGAGCAGTTGCGGGTCGGCCAGCCACTGTTCCATCGCCTGGATGCGGCGCTGCAGGCTGCGCGGATCCTGGTAGCCCTGCGCGATCATCCATTTCAGCAGCGTGATGTTGCTGTTCAGGTACTCGATGATCGGTTCCTTGTTCAGGTGGACCGAGCAACCGGCTGCCGAACGCTCGGCCGACGCATCCGACAGCTCGAACGCTTGCTCGACCTTCAGGTCGGGCAGGCCTTCGATTTCGAGGATGCGCCCCGAGAAGATGTTCTTCTTGCCTTGCTTGGCGACCGTCAGCATGCCTTGCTTGATCGCGTACAGCGGAATCGCGTTGACGAGGTCACGCAGCGTGACGCCCGGCTGCATCTTGCCCTTGAAGCGGACCAGCACCGATTCCGGCATGTCCAGCGGCATCGTGCCGGTGGCGGCCGCGAACGCGACCAGGCCCGAACCTGCCGGGAAGCTGATGCCGATCGGGAAGCGCGTGTGCGAATCGCCGCCGGTGCCGACGGTGTCGGGCAGCAGCATGCGGTTCAGCCACGAGTGGATCACGCCGTCGCCCGGGCGCAGCGCGATGCCGCCGCGCGTGCTGATGAAGTTCGGCAGCGTCTGGTGCGTCTTCACGTCGACCGGCTTCGGATAAGCGGCGGTGTGGCAGAACGACTGCATCACGAGATCGGCCGAGAAGCCGAGGCACGCGAGATCCTTCAGTTCGTCGCGGGTCATCGGGCCCGTGGTGTCCTGCGAGCCGACCGAGGTCATCTTCGGCTCGCAGTACGTGCCCGGGCGCACGCCCTGGCCTTCCGGCAGACCGCATGCGCGGCCGACCATCTTCTGTGCGAGCGAGAAGCCCTTGCCGCTGTCGGCCGGCTGGTGCGGCAGGCGGAACAGCGTCGACGGCGCGAGGCCGAGCGCTTCACGTGCCTTCGCGGTCAGGCCGCGGCCGATGATCAGCGGAATGCGGCCGCCGGCGCGCACTTCGTCGAACAGCACGTCGGACTTCACCTGGAATTCGGCGATGACCTTGCCGTCCTTCAGCGCCTTGCCTTCGTACGGGCGCAGTTCGACCACGTCGCCCATTTCCATCTGCGACACGTCGAGCTCGATCGGCAGTGCGCCGGCGTCTTCCATCGTGTTGTAGAAGATCGGGGCGATCTTGCCGCCGAGGCACACGCCGCCGAAGCGCTTGTTCGGCACGAATGGGATGTCTTCGCCCGTGAACCACAGCACCGAGTTGGTGGCCGACTTGCGCGAGGAGCCGGTGCCGACCACGTCGCCCACGTAGGCGACCAGGTGACCCTTTTCCTTCAGCGATTCGATGAACTTGACCGGGCCGCGCTTGCCGTCTTCTTCCGGCGTGATGCCCGGGCGTGCGTTCTTCAGCATCGCCAGTGCGTGCATCGGGATGTCCGGGCGGGTGGTGGCGTCCGGTGCCGGCGACAGGTCGTCGGTGTTGGTTTCGCCCGTCACCTTGAACACGGTGATGGTCAGGCTTTGCGGCACTTCCGGGCGGCTCGTGAACCATTCGGCATCGGCCCAGCTCTGCAGCACGGCCTTCGCGTGCGCGTTGCCCTTGTCGGCGAGTTCCTTGACGTCATGGAACTGGTCGAACATCAGCAGGGTTTTCTTCAGTGCGTTGGCAGCCACGGCAGCCACGGCTTCATCGGACAGCAGCTCGATCAGCGGCTGGATGTTGTAGCCGCCCAGCATCGTGCCGAGCAGTTCGGTCGCGCGTTCGCGCGAGATCAGCGGGCAGGCGGTCTCGCCCTTGGCCACGGCGGCCAGGAAGCCGGCCTTCACGCGGGCGGCTTCGTCGACGCCGGCAGGCACGCGATGGGTGATCAGGTCGAGCAGCGTCTGCTCTTCGCCGGCGGGCGGGTTCGTCAGCAGTTCCACCAGTTCGGCGGTCTGCTGAGCCGTCAGCGGCAGGGGAGGAATACCGAGCGCGGCGCGGGCGGCCACGTGAGCACGAAAGTTTTCAAGCATGGGGAGACCTGCTGATATTGCGTTTGAGGGGAAGGCCTTGCCGGCACTCCGGGGCTGTTCCAGACACTGCTTTGAGCGGGATTCTAATCTCAATGATCTTTAACGTCAAATGTCTTATGTCTTATATAAGACTTGGCGGTCGGGACACGGGGAAGCGTGGTGGCATGGAGGCGGCGGTGTTTGGAGGCGTGTTCCGGAGGTTCGCCTGGGCGCGGATGCGAGCAAGGTGTTCCGGGTGGTTCTGGCGAGGACTGCGGGAGGCGCGGAGGGCGGCGAGGTGCGCTACCGGTAACGAAGCCTGGGAGCCCGGTTGCCGGCGGCGCATATATCTGCACAAGCACGCAAGAAACGTCACATACGGGCCGCGTTCGCGCGCCGATGCTCTATTTCATGCGACTTTCAATCGAATTCATGCGACTTTCAATCGAATTTCAAAAGACGGAGCGGGCGTCGGTGCGTGCCGCTCGCCTGTCAAGGAACCGCGTGGAGGGCCGCGAGCCCTTGAATCCGGTCGATCGAGCACATGCCGATGAAGCCATGACGGTATGCGCTATTTCCGCTTGGCGCGATACGCGTCGAGGTTCTTCCGCGCCTGCGCACGGATCGCGCGTTGCACGAAAGGCGTCCAGCCGAGCAGGGCGCCTTTCAGCCCCAGTGCCTGTCGCGCCCAGCGCCACAGGTCGAAGCTGTCGCGATGCTCGGCAATGCGTCCGTCGCGAAACCGGAACCGTGCATCGATCCGGTTGACCACCATCCGGCCGGTCGCGGTGAAGCGGTACTGGGCGATCCACTCGGCACGCCCGGCCTGTTGATCCGCGGCGACGTCGCCGAACGTCAATGAAAAATCCTGCGCACGCGCCACCAGCATGCGCCACATGTCGCGTGCGAGGTCGCCGCGCAGCTCGCCGAATGCGGGATCGCTGAAGACGACGTCATCGGCATAGCAGTCGAGCATCGCGTCGATGTCGCGCTGCTGGAACGCCGTGTAGAAGCGCTGGATCAATTCGGTGTGCGGGTGGCTCATCTTGGGGTGTGTTGTCGTTGGAGATGAAGCGGGGTCTCGACGCGGCGGCTGGAAATTATGCCAGTTGAACGTCAGGTGCGTGCCATGCGGCAAGGACGCGCCGATCGACTCGATATCGACGCGTCTTCCACGCCGCGATGCAGGTTACATGCAGATGTATGGTGTGGCCACCGTCAAGGCCGTGACATGTGTCGCGACATCGATCGAAAAAGCGGGAATGAATGCGGGCGCGTGCGGTTCCGGTTCAGCCGTCGTGACCTGAGCGTGACCGGGGCGTCACCTGGCACCCGTCAGCGGTTCGCCAGCGCGACGTCCTGATTGCCGCGCCCCGTCACCAGGCAGCCCGACATGAAGGCTTCGCTCTGGCTGCTGGCGGCTGCTTCGCCGAAGCCGCGGCCGAGCGCGTCGACCTTCACCTGCGCGGCACCCTGTTCGCACGCGAGCGGGCTGGTGTCGCGGCCCTGCGCATGCAGGATCGCGCGATCGCCAATGAGATACGCCAGCAGCGCGAAAACAGCGATATGTACGGCTCGTCTCATGGTTCGTCTCCTCGTGGCTCAAGCGTAACGCGGACCCGTTCGACGAAGCACTTGGGGGTTCCCCCGGTAAACGTCTGCTGAAATGGGGGCGTGCCGAGTGATCCCGTCCCGTTTTTCGTGGTGTGCGGGAGGAGGGAAGGCGTCGCTTCAGTGCGCGTGGCAGGCGACACCGGACGGGCAGTGAGGCGTTCGCGCGACGGTCGTCCGTGCGACAGGCGCGCGATTCACGGGAGTTTGACGAATGTCAGGATACGGACGGGAGGGGGCGGTCGCGCAGCCGTTCAAGGCGATAGCATGAATTCATGATTTGACGGAACGCGATCGCAAAGGAATGCATCGGTTCCGGCAAGCAGGTGCGTGTTGAACATCGCTATCGAAATAGTGAGGAATCCAAATGCTTAACGTCTCTTCCGTCCTGATCAGCCTCGCCCCGATGTGGGCCATCCTGCTCGTTGCGTCAACGGCCGCCGCTTATTTCGTGTTCTGGCGCAAGGTCATCAAGTAAGCGCTGCAAACAGGTCGATCCGCGTGTGGGCGGCAGCGCGCACACGTGTCATACCGCTCATTGCAATTCATCGGCCCGTCACCGAACGAGCCGCCGCCGCGCGTCATCCCCGTCACTGCACGGCCGTGACCGGCACATTCGAAATCCGCACCAGCCGGCTCATCACGCTGCGACGGAACACCGACAGCAGCGCATGCAACGGGTCGTGTCGAGGCGCCACGACCACGATCTCGTCGCAGCCCGTTTCCGCCGCCACGGCCGCGATCGTATCGGCCACAGGGCCGACCTTCATCACGACGCTGTACTTGACGCCCGCTTCCTTCAGGATCCGCTCGGCCATGGCCAGATCGTCGGACGCGAATTTCTCCTCGATCGAACGCAGCCGCGACAGCGGATGGTAGGCCTCGAGCCGCGTCGATTCGAGCGGTGCCTGAACATTGATCAGCACGATCTCCGACGCGCACCGTTCGCGATACAGGAATGTCGCGTGGCGAACCGCCTGAAGCGAGCGGGGAGAGTGGCCGACCGGAACCAGCAGTTTGAGCATGAATGTTGTCCAGGGAACGAGATGATTCCAGCGTAGCGCGCCGCCGGGCCGGACGATCTAAAGAGAACGGGCGAGCGCGTAAAAATGTCGTTAACGCGCGCCGCCTCGTGTTGCGCCTAATAGAAATATAAGAAATTTAAGTTTATGCGCATAAACGATTTCATCGGCCGGGGCGGCGCGTGCGAAACGGGGGGCGCCGCTCCGATTCAGTCGGAACCGCAATGAATCGCGGCGGAAAATATCGGAGGTCGCCGCTCGGGCGTCGCGTAGAGTAGTGCATCGGCCGCGCCGCGGCCGCTCCCGGCTGGCTCGGGAGCGACCGCCGCCAAGCGGCCCGCCATTCCATTCCGATTCCAGGAGACTCCGCATGCCGCACGGCGCCCCGCAGCTTCTCGCCCCCGCTTCCATCCCCGTCGACCCGATCGTGCGCCTGTCGGCGGGCGAGCTCGCGTCGGCGATCCGCGGCAAGGCCGTGTCGTGCGTCGAGACGATGCGCGCGTATCTCGATCACGTCGAGCGCGTGAACGGCGCGGTCAATGCGATCGTCGCGCTGCGCGATCGAGACGTATTGCTTGCCGAGGCCGCGGAAAAGGATGCCGCGCTGGCGCGCGGCGAGTACCACGGCTGGATGCACGGGATGCCGCAGGCGCCGAAGGATCTGGCGATGACGAAGGGGCTGCGGACGACCTACGGCTCGCCGATCTTCCGCGAGAACGTGCCGCAGGCCGATTCCGTCGGCGTCGCGCGGATGCGCGCGGCCGGCGCGATCTTCATCGGCAAGACCAATACGCCCGAATTCGGCCTCGGCTCGCACACGTTCAACGAGGTCTACGGCGCGACGCGCAACCCGTACGACCTGACGAAGAGCGCGGGCGGCAGCAGCGGAGGCACAGCGGCTGCGCTCGCGTCACGGATGCTGCCGGTGGCGGACGGCAGCGATTTCGGCGGTTCGCTGCGCAATCCGGCTGCGTTCTGCAGCATCTACGGCTTTCGTCCGTCGCAGGGCCGCGTGCCGCGCTGGCCGGGCGTCGACGTGTTCGTGCAGCAGCTCGGCATCGAAGGGCCGATGGGCCGTACCGTCGGCGACGTCGCGCAACTGCTCGCGATCCAGGCCGGCTACGACCGCAACGATCCGCTGTCGCTCGCGGACGATTCGGCCGTGTTCGCGCAGCCGCTCGACGCCGACCTGCGCGGCAAGCGCATCGCGTGGGTCGGCGACTGGAACGGCTATCTCGCGACCGAGGCCGGCGTGCTCGCGCTGTGCGAACAAGGGCTGGCGACGCTGCGCGAGATCGGCTGCGACGTCGATGCCGCGCTGCCGGCGTTCGCGCCCGACCGGATCTGGCGCCTGTGGCTCGCGCACCGGCACCTGCTGTCCGGCGGCGGGCTGCTTGCCCTCTATCGCGACCCGGCGCGGCGCGCGCTGCTCAAGCCCGAGGCGATCTACGAGGTCGAAGGGCTGCTCGCGATGCAGGGTGCGGCCGTGTTCGACGCGAGCGTCGAGCGCACCGCGTGGCATCAGGCCGTGCTGAGCTTCTTCGACCGCTACGACTTCATCGCGGCGCCGACGGCGCAGGTGTTCCCGTTCGACGTCGACCAGCGCTGGCCGAAGGAGATCGCGGGCCGTGCGATGGATACCTATCACCGCTGGATGGAGACGGTCGTGCCGTGGACGCTGGCCGGCTGCCCGGTGATCAGCGTGCCGGTCGGCTTCAACGACGCGGGGCTGCCGATGGGGATGCAGCTGATCGGGCGTCCGCGTGCCGATCTCGCCGTGCTCCAGCTCGCGCGCGGTTACGAGCAGGCGGCTGACCGGGTCGGCGGGCGGGCGCCGGCGTGGATGGCTGCGTAACGGTGTTGCCGGCAGGCAGGGTGTCGCCGGCAGGCAGCCGGTCGCGGCTGGATGACGAAACGGGCAGCGACACGCTGCCCGTTTCTTTTACATCGCTCGACGCGGAGCGCGTCGGCGGATGCGTTCCGTCGCGTCGCCGGCGCAAGCCGGAACCGCCATCCATTGATGCAACCGGAGAAAGAATCGCGATGCGTGCGCGGCATCGCGCGGCAAACGCACGCGAATCTGCGCGACGGGGCCCGTCGGCTGCCGAATTGCAAGCCGCTGCGCGGCGTGATTTCGTTTCGATGTGTTTCAGTCGTTGCGGCCGTGCGCGGCGCGCTTCGACAATATCGGCCTCGACAAAATTCAGGCACGAGGGAAACACATGAAGCAGATTCTCGCGACGGGCCGGTACCTGGCCTCGGCAGGCATTGCGTTCGGCCTCCTGGCAAGCGGCGCCGCGCATGCGCAGCTCGACCTGCAGTCGATCGGCGCATCGCTGCTCGGCGGCGGGCAGCAGCAGGCGGCGCCCGCGCAGGGCGGCGTCGCGCAATTGCTGCAGGCCTATGTCGGCGCGAACCAGCAGGTGCTGACCGGCCAGTCGTCGCTTGCGTCGGCGATGGGCCTGACCGGCGCGGCCGGGCAGGCGCAACAGGCCGCGAGCCAGCTGACCGGCGGCGATGCGCTGACGCCGGCCGCGCTGTCGCAGATGGGCGGCGCGCAGCAATCGGTATCGCAGGCGCTCGGCCAGGCATTTGCGAGCGGCGGCGCGACGCACGGCCCGATCGACAAGCAGGCGTTCAGCAACGGCCTCGCGTCGCTCGGGCAGGGGCTCACGCGGTATTCGCAACTGCAGTCGGGGCTCGGCAATCTCGGGTCGACGAGCGCGGCGTCGCTGTTGCAGTCGGGCCTGAATCCGCAGAACATGCAGGCTGCGTCGTATATCGCGCAAAGCGCGCCGGGCCAGTTGCAGTCGCTCGCGACGACGCTCAGCCAGGCCGTGCAGTTCGCGACGAGCCAGGGCATTTCGGTGCCGTCGGTCGCATCGTCCGCGCTGAAGCTGCTGCCGTAACGTTGCGCGGGGCCGCGCGCGATGCGGCGCCGGCATCGCGCGACGACGAAGATGACCCCACCCGACATGGGGATGGCGCACGATGCTATCGTGGCGTGTCCCCTTTTTCGGTGCAGGTTCATGACAGACTCGTTCGACCTCTCGCGCTATTTCTCCCGCATCGGCTACGACGGCCCGGTCGAGCCGACGCTCGACGTGCTGCGCCGGCTGCATCTGCTGCACCCGCAGGCGATTCCGTTCGAAAACCTCAATCCGCTGACCGGTGCGCGCGTCGCGCTCGATCTGCCTTCGATCGCCGACAAGGTGCTCACGCATCGCCGTGGCGGCTACTGCTTCGAACTCAACAAACTGTTCCATGCCGCGCTCACGGCGATCGGTTTTCGCGTGACGCCGATGATCGCGCGCGTGCGCTGGATGCAGCCGCCGGAAGTCGCCACCGCGCATACGCACATGCTGCTGCGCATCGATCTCGACGGCGCGGCCTGGCTCGCGGACATCGGCTTCGGCAGCGCGACGCTCACCGCGCCGCTGCGTTTCGTGCGGGACGAGCGGCAACTGACGCCGCACGGCGCGTTTCGCGTCGTCGCCGCGCCGGTCGACGGTGAATTCGACATGCAGATCGAGACGCCCGACGGCTGGCAGACCACCTATCGTTTCCAGCCGAAGCGGGTCGAGTGGATCGATTACGACGCCGCGAACTGGTTCACGTCGACGTACCCCGAATCGATCTTTCTGCATAACCTGATCGCCTGCCGCGTGCTGCCGGACGGCCGTGCCGCGCTGCGCAACACCACGCTGACGATCCGCGACGCGGCGGGCGTCGGGCGCACCGTCACGTTCGACGATGCGGCCGCATGGGGCGCGTGCCTGCGCGACACGATCGGCATCGACACGACGGGATTCGATCTCGATGCGCTGTTTGCGCGACTGGCGGCGCCCGCCGCCGCGTAACCCGTATCACGATCGATAGCCGACGGCGGCCCGCGTCCACGGGCCGTGCCCTCGGTTGACTTTTGCTAGATTGCTAGCATACTAGCCATCATGACCGACGAAGAAGTGAAGCAGTTCAACGTGTACCTGCCGCTCAGCCTGATCCGGCAGGTCAAGCATCGCGCCATCGAAACGGAGCAATCGCTGTCCGCGCTGGTGGCCGACGCATTGCGCGCGTACCTGGCCGCGCCGCCGCCGGGCGCGGGGCCGTCCACCAAGGAGGAGTGACATGTCATCCGAGCGAATCGAAGCCGTGTACCTGACGACGCACAACTGGGGCAAGTCGGCGAAGTTCTTCCAGGCGCTGGGCTTCACGCTGGAGTTCGAAACCGATCACCACTCGGGCCAGCTGCGCAGCGGCGACGGCCCCTTTCTGTTCATCGCCGAAGTGCCGCCGGGCGAGACGCCGGACATGCAGGTCGTGCTCAAGGTGGCGGATGAGCAGGCAGTGCGGCCGCAGCCGATCGTCGACGTCGTCACGCCGTTCGAGGACACCCACTGGGGCACGCGCGACATGACCGTGCGCGATCCGGACGGTCGCGTGTGGCGCCTGCAGGCGCCGGGCAAGCAGGGCGCGTGAGGCGGCCATGACCGAACCCCGCGAAAGCGCCCCCGACAGCACCGCGGCGCGCGTCGCGCTGTGGCGCGCGCTGCACGTCGAACTCGACGCGCCGCCGCACGTGCTCGCCGACGAAGTCGGGCTGCAACTGCTCGCGCCGGAACCCGGCTGGCAGCAGCGCGGCGACATGGATCCGCAGTTCACGCGGCCGTTCCGCGCGTCGATCGTCGCCCGGGCACGCTTCATCGAGGATTGGGTGGTCGAACAGGCCGCGCGCGGCGTGAGCCAGTACGTGATCCTTGGCGCGGGCCTCGACAGTTTCGTGCAGCGCCGGCCGGAGATGGCGTCGCGCGTGATCGTCTTCGAAGTCGACCCGCCCGCGCCGCAGGCATGGAAGCAGCGCCGCCTGGTCGAGCTCGGTTTCGGCGTGCCCGACTGGCTGCGTTTCGTGCCGGTCGATTTCGAGGCGAAGCAGTCCTGGCGTGCTGCGCTGGTCGGCGCGGGCTTTGATGCCGGCAAGCCGGCGGTCGTGGTGTCGACCGGCGTCAGCATGTACCTGACGCACGAAGCGAACGCGGCCGCGTTGCGCGAAGTCGCGTCGCTCGCGCCGGGCTCGACGCTCGCGATGACGTTCCTGTTGCCGCTGGAGAATGCGGATCCGGACGTGCGCCCCGCGCTGGAAATGGCCGCGAAGGGCGCGCGCGCCAGCGGCACGCCGTTCATCAGCTTCTTCATGCCGGCGCAGATCCAGGCTCTCGCGCGGGAGGCCGGCTTCGCGCAAGCCGCGCACGTATCGGCCGCCGATCTGACGCGCCGTTACTTCGCCGATCGCACCGACGGCCTGCGGCCGCCGGACAACGCGGAAGAGCTGCTGATCGCGACGGTCTGAGCGGGCCCGGCCACAGCGACCACGGCAACCATCACGCCCGTTCGAGCACGGCCATCTCCCGCACGACCACGAGCAGCACCGCGAGGCTCGCGCCGCCTGATGCGCGCAGGTCCGCGAGCAGGTGCTCGTAGCGCGCGAGCGCGGTTTCGCGGCGCGCGCGCCACGCGCCGACGATCGTCTCCGGCGTCGTCGAATCCGGCGATTCCGCGAGAGCGCTCGTCGCGAGCGTGCGCTTGAGGCGCGCGACTTCCGCGAGCGCGGCCGCGCGCGCCAGCATGTCCCAGTGCGTCGGCGTCGGCAGCGTCGCCGCGCGTTCGCCGATCCAGCTGTAATTGAGCAGCGTGCCGAGCGAGAAATAGACGCCCGCGACGAGTTCGAGGCTGCGGTTGCCGGTCGCGGCCACTTCGGCGATATCGAGCAGCGCGGCCGAGATGTCGCCGCTCGCGACGCGCACCGCGAGCGCACTGTCGACACCGGCTTCGACCAGCACGCGCTGCCGTTCGGACAGCGCGTCGAGATCGCCGGCCGGCAGCAGCGACGGCAGTTGCGGCGCAAGCCGCTCCGCCGCGTCGCGGCAGCGCGCGATCAGCTCGGTGACGCCTCCGTCGGCCACCGCGCCGGATTGCAGGTGCCGCAGGAACCACAGCGCCGCGCGCTCCAGCAGCCGCGCGACGTCGACGAACATGCGCGCCTGCACGTCGTCGGCGACGCGGTTGTCGAGTGCGTCGATATCGCGCCACACCGCATCGAGGTCGAACACGTCGCGCGCCATGATGCACGCCCGCACGATGTCGCCGGGCTTCGCGTCGGTTTCCTCCATCAGCCGGTGCACGAACGTGCAGCCGACGCGGTTGACGAGCGCATTGGTCAGGTGCGTCGCGAGGATCTCGCGGCGCAGCGGATGGCGGCGCATCGGCTCGCTGAAGCGCTGCTGCAGCGGCTTCGGGAAGTAGTCGACGAGCATCGCGGCCACCAGCGGATCCTCGGGCACGTCGGATTCGAGCAGCGCGTCGTACAGCCACATCTTGCTGTACGCGAGCAGTACCGCGCGTTCCGGCGACGTGAGGCCGAGCTTCGCGGCCTGCCGTTCGGCGACTTCATCGTCGGTCGGCAGGAATTCGATCACGCGATTCAGGCGGCCCGCGCGTTCGAGCCAGCGCATCAGGCGCGCTTCGGCATCGAGCAGCTCCACCGCGTAGCGCCCGGCGATCGACAGCGCCTGCGTCTGGTAGTAGTTGTCGCGCAGCACGAGCAGCCCGACTTCGTCGGTCATCTCCGCGAGCAGCGCGTTGCGCTGCTTCTCGGTCATCTCGCCGTCGGACACGACGAGCCCGAGCAGGATCTTGATGTTGACTTCGTGATCCGAACAATCGACACCGGCCGAATTGTCGATCGCATCGGTGTTGATGCGCCCGCCGCGTTGCGCGAACTCGATCCGGCCGAACTGCGTGCAGCCGAGGTTGCCGCCTTCGCCGACTACCTTGCAGCGCAGGTCCGCGCCGTTCACGCGCACCGCGTCGTTCGCGCGGTCGCCCACCTGAAGATGGGTTTCGCGCGCCGCCTTCACGTAGGTGCCGATGCCGCCGTTGTACAGCAGGTCGACCGGCGCCTGGAGGATCGCGCGGATCAGCTCGGCCGGCGGCAGCGCATTCGCGTCGATGCCGAGCGCGGCCTGCACGGCCGGCGACAGCGGGATCGTCTTCGCGGTGCGCGGGTAGACGCCGCCGCCCGTCGAAATCGCGGCCGGATCGTAGTCGGCCCAGCTCGAGCGTTCGAGCGCGAACACGCGCGCGCGCTCGGCGAAGCTCGTCGCGGGATCGGGGTTCGGGTCGAGGAACACGTGCCGGTGATCGAATGCGGCGACGAGCCGGATATGCGGCGACAGCAGCATCCCGTTACCGAACACGTCGCCCGACATGTCGCCGACGCCGACTACCGTGAAGTCGGTCGTCTGCGTGTCGATGCCCATCTCGCGGAAGTGCCGCTTCACCGATTCCCACGCGCCGCGCGCGGTGATCGCCATTTTCTTGTGGTCGTAGCCGACCGAGCCGCCGGACGCGAATGCGTCGTCGAGCCAGAAGCCGTATTCGTGCGAGATCGCGTTCGCGTAGTCGGAGAAGGTGGCCGTGCCCTTGTCGGCCGCGACGACCAGGTAAGGGTCGTCCGGATCGTGACGCACGACGTCGGGCGGCGGCACGATCGCGTTGCTCACGAGGTTGTCGGTCAGGTCGAGCAGGCCGCGCAGGAAGGTCTGGTAGCACGCGATGCCTTCGCGCATCCACGCTTCGCGATCGCTCGGCGGCGGCGGGTGCTTCACGACGAAGCCGCCTTTCGAGCCGACCGGCACGATCACGACGTTCTTCACCATCTGCGCCTTCATCAGCCCGAGCACCTCGGTGCGGAAATCCTCGCGGCGATCCGACCAGCGCAGGCCGCCGCGCGCGACGCGCCCGCCGCGCAGGTGCACGCCTTCGACACGCGGCGAATACACCCAGATTTCGAACATCGGTTTCGGTTCGGGCAGCCCGGGCACCTTCGCCGGATTGAACTTGAACGACAGGTACGGTTTCGGTTCGCCGTTCGCATCGAGCAGGAAGTAGTTGGTGCGCTCGGTCGCGTTGATCACGCCGAGGAACTGGCGCAGGATGCGGTCCTCGTCGAGGTTCGGCACCTGGTCGAGCGCGCCCTCGATCGCCAACAGCAGCCGCTCGGCCTGCACATCGCGCGTGTCGCCGGTGGCCGGGTCGAAACGCAGCAGGAACAGCTCGACGAGCTGCCGCGCGATCGCCGGGTTGCCGGTCAGCGCGCGCTCGATATACGCGTCGCTGAAGGTCGAGCCGACTTGCCGCAGGTACTTCGCATACGCGCGCAGGATCGTCACTTCGCGTGCGCTCAGATGGGCGCGCAGCACGAGGCGGTTGAAGTCGTCGTTCTCGATCCGGCCGCTCCAGATCTGGTCGAACGCGTCCTCGAACAGGCCCTTCACGCGCTCGATGTCGAATTCGGTGTCGTCGGCGAGCTCGAGGCCGAAGTCGTGTACCCACGCATGCGCGGCGTCCTGCGTCTGGATCCGGTACGGCCGCTCCTCGTCGACGCGCACGCCGAGATGCTCGAGCATCGGCAGGCTGCGCGACAGCGCGATCGGGTCGCCTGCGCGATAGACCTTGAAGCGGAACGCACGCGCTTCGGCCTCGATCGGCCGGTACAGGTTCATCGCGAGCTGCCCCGAATCCTTCACGCGCTCGATCAGCTCGATGTCGCGCACGGCGGTGCGCGCCGGATAGTCGTCGCGATAGCCGGCCGGGAACGAATCGGCATAGCGCTGCAGCAGGCGGTTGCCTTGCTCTTCGCCGAATGCGTCGAGCAGCGCGTCGGCGAGATCGTCCTGCCAGCGGCGCGTGACCTGCACGAGCCGCGTTTCGAGCTCGCGCGTGTCGACGTCGGGCATCGTGCCCGGTTCCGCATGCACGACGAAATGAATGCGCGCGATCGCCGATTCCGACAGCAGCGGCGTGAATTCGACGGTCACGCCGTTGTACGCATCGATGAGCAGCTTCGCGATGCGCCGGCGCAGGTCGGTGTTGTACTTGTCGCGCGGCACGAACACGAGGCACGACACGAAGCGGTCGAAGCGGTCGCGGCGCACGAACAGGCGCGTGCGCTGGTGTTCCTGCAGCCGCAGGATACCGAGCGCGATGTCGTAGAGCTGGTCTTCGTCGGCCTGGAACAGCTCGTCGCGCGGATAGGTTTCCAGTACCGTCACGAGCGACTTGCCGAGATGCCCCTTCGGCAGGAAGCCCGCGCGCCGCACGATGTTCGCGCACTTGCGGCGCACGATCGGGATATCCGCATACGAGCCGAAATAGGCCGTCGACGTATAGAGCCCGATGAAGCGGCGCTCGCCCGCGACCTTGCCGTCCGGCCCGACGAGTTTCACGCCCACGTAGTCGAGATAGCCGGGCCGGTGCACGGTCGCGCGCGAATTCGCCTTGGTCAGGAAGATCGGCCACGCGCCGGTGATGATGTCGGCCGCGGCCGGCGGCAGCGGCGTGACGTCGGGCGTGCCCGACGTGCGCAGCGATTCGCGCAGGATGCCGAAGCCGGTGCCCTCGACGCCGCGCAGCCCGAAGCCCGTGCCGTCAGACACCAGCGCGTAGTCGCGCTGGCCGAGGAACGTGAAGTGATCGGCGGCCATCCATTCGAGGAATGCGCGCGCTTCGATGTCTTCCGCGGTCGATTCGCGCGCCTTCATTTCCTTGATCGTCGCGCGCGCGATCTCGACGATCTTCGGCCAGTCTTCCACCGACGCGCGCACGTCGCCGAGCACGTGGGCGATGTCGTTGCGCAACGTGTCGAGCAGCGCGGCATCGCCGCAGCGGTCGACTTCGAAATGGATGAACGACGCGAGTTGCGACTGGCCGTCGCCGGGCGTCGCGCCGCCTGCGTCGACGCGCTCGATGCCGCCGTCGCGGCCGCGCCAGATGCGGAATACCGGGTGCAGTGCCGAATGCAGCGCGAGCCCGAGGCGGTTGACGGCCATCGTCACCGAATCGACGAGGAACGGCATGTCGTCGTTGACGATCTCGATGACCGTGTGATCGGAATGCCAGCCGTGCTGTTCGAGGATCGGGTTGTACACGCGCAGCCGTTCGCTGCCGGGCACGAATTTCTGGGCGGTCTGCCAGTGCGCCATCGCGGCGCCGTAGAGATCGGCGATGCTGCGGCTCTGCAGATCGTCGGCATCGACGAAATCGTAGTAATGACGCAGGAAGGGTTCGACGATCCGGAACGTGGCTTCGGGCAGGCGCCCGCGCGCGAATTCGACGACGTCGGAGAGCAGGTGTGCGACGACTTCCTCGTTCTTCGCTTCCATGGCGGTCTCCTCGTCGGGTGGCCATCGGCTGCTGCGTCTGTCCGGCATTATGCGCCGATTGCGTGACAAAGCGATGTGCGGGCGCACAACGGGCGGCGGCCGGAGAAGGCCGCGTGCAGCACCCGTCGCAGGCGCTGCAGCGTGTGTATCAGTGCAGCGCAGGCAGCGCCGAAGCGACGCCGCCTTTGACGCTCAGCGCTCGTCGCTCCACAGCTTGCCGGCCGTCGCCCAGTTCTCTTTCTTCACGTCGGTGAGGATGATGTCGACCGAGCCCGGCTCGCAGCCGAGCGTCTCGCACGTGACGCGCGTGATGGCTTCGACGAATGCGCGCTTCTGGTCGACGGTGCGGCCTTCGAAGAGCTGGATATTGAAAGTCGGCATGACGGAGTGCTCCGATGGTTGGAGTGAATGATGCGTTGAAAGCCGGCGGCGTCAGTCGCGATACGTCGGATCGATCCGGTCGAGCCGGCGCAGCAGCGCCGGCCATTCCAGTTCGCCCTCGATCGCGCCGCCGTCGCGCAGCTGTTCGGCGGTTCGGTCGGCGACGGCCGGGTCGGGCAGCACGAGCGGCCCGCCGCCGGCCTGCGCGCGCACCTGGATGTCGCATGCCTTGATCAGCGTATCCATCAGCACATAGGCTTCGGCCACGGTGCGGCCGACCGTCAGCGTGCCGTGGTTGCGCAGCAGCATCGCGGATTTCGCGCCGAGGCTCGCGGTCAGCCGCGCGCCCTCGGCCGGCGAGAACGCGAGCGCCTCGTAGTCGTGGTACCCGAGGTCGCCGTGAAACCGTAGCGCGTGCTGCGACGCGGGCAGCAGCCCGTCGCGCTGGATCGACACGGCGATGCCGGCCGTATTGTGCAGATGCATCACGCACACGGCGTCGGCGCGCGCGGCATGCACGGCCGCGTGCAGCGCGAAGCCCGTCACGTTGACCGCATGCTCGCTGTCGCCGATGCGGTTGCCGGCCAGGTCGATCTTCACGAGATTCGACGCGCGGACTTCGTCGAACGTGAGGCCGAACGGGTTGATCAGGAAGTGGCCGGGCTCGCCGGGCACGGTCGCGGAAAGGTGCGTGTAGATCAGGTCGTCCCAGCCGTTCAGCGCGACGAGCCGGTACGCGGCGGCGAGGTCGACGCGCATCCGGCGTTCGGCGTCCGAGATCGGGCCGCCGGGTTTCACGGCATCAGGACGGTGTGCGAATGACGACATCGGGTTCTCCGAGGGTGAAGCGGCGCGCGACGATGACCGTGACCCACGACGCGAGCGCGAACGGCGCCGTGAACGCGGGAATGCCGGCGCGCGTCGCGAGCCACTGGATCAGCGCGGCGAGTGCGGCGGCCGCGAACGCCGCGCGCGGGCCGTGCGGCATCAGCGCGAGTGCGGCGAGCGCGCCGTTGAAGCCGAGCAGGCCGTCCGCGAACGATGCGCTGCTCGCGCCGAGTGCGACCAGCAGCACGGTCGATGCCAGCGCGCCGCCGAGCGCGAACGCGGCCGCGCGGCGCGATGCAACGGCGAGGCCCGCGACGATCAGCACGCCGGCCCATGCACCTTGCGCGAAGGTGGTCTGCGCGACGCCTGACAGAAGGGCGTCGGCGGCGGCAACAAGCGTCAGCGCCGGGGACGCCATCGCGCCGCTCGCATGCTGCAGCGCGAGGAACGGCAGCCACAGCGCGGTGACGATGAGGCACGGGCTCGAATACGGGCACTGGCGCCAGCGTGCAAGCGGCTTGCGCATCGCGCGGTGCACGAGCGCCGCGCCGATCGAGACCAGCGGCACCAGTGCGACGGCGGCGAGCTGATGCGGCGCGAACTGCACGGCGATCAGCGCGGCGAGCGCGCCGTTGAAGCCGTGCAGCCCCTGCCCGACGTCGCGGCGCTCGGCGCCCGTCAGCACCGCCGTCATGCTGGCGGCGGCCGAGCCGACCAGCGCCGCGCTCGCGAGCCGCAGGTCGGTCAGCGCCAGCGCGGCGAGCAGCAGCGCGCCGGTGAGCGCATTCGCCTGCAGCACGATCTGCCCGATGCCGCGCAGCAGGATACGCAGGTCGATCGACGGCGAAACGGGGCGGGCGGTAGGCATGGTGGCGGCGGAACAGGACGAGCCGCGAGCATAGGACACAATCTCATGCACCGGAATAGGGAATTCTGGATAGTCAGGATTTGTGGTCGATGCCCCGAAACGGTGAATCCCGCCGTCGATTCGTGCCCGCACTCCGCGCAGTCGGCCCGTTTGACGGGTTGCCCCGTTCGGGAATCGAATCCTGGTGATGGCCGGCACCTTCGCCGAGCGATCTGTGCGACGATGCCTCGCATCGTCCGGAATACCGGGAGGGGCAGAGATGCGCGAAGTGCGTTGGGCGTCGCTCGAAGGCGACGGAGTCGAACATCTGACGTTCGACCGGAGCGGCGGCGGGATCGTCGTCGAAAGCGCGGTGGTCGGCCAGCGGTACGGCCGTGCGTACGGGCTCGCGTATCGCGTCGAGTGCGATACGCACTGGCGCGTGACCCATGCGGTGCTCAAGGTGATGGGCGGCGGCACGCTCGAATTGCGCGGCGACGGCGCCGGCCACTGGCACGACGGCTCGGGCCGCGCACTGCCGGAACTCGACGGCTGCATCGACATCGACATCGCGGCGACGCCGTTCACGAATTCGCTGCCGATCGGCCGCCTCGGGCTCGCGCGCGGCGAGCGGCAACCGATCGACGTCGCGTACATCTCGACGCCGGACCTGAAGGTCACGCCGGTCAAGCAGGCCTACGCGTGCCTCGAGCCGGGCCGGCGCTACCGCTACGAAGGGATCTTCCGCGACTTCACGGCCGAGATGGAGATCGACGACGACGGGCTCGTCGTCGATTACGAAACGCTGTTCAGACGCCTCCCGGCGCCGGCGCCCGCGGTGCGCTGAACCCTGGCGGCGACCGCGGTGAGCGCCGGCCGCTCCTGCGCGGACGCGAAGCGGTCGATCCGCGACGCGATCATGTCGGGGTGGCGCAGCACGATCCAGTGCGTGCCGTCGATCTCCTCGCGCACGTGGTCGCCGAGCCAGCGGTCGAGGTCGACCGACATCTCGGGCGTCACGTAGCGGTCGCGCACCGGCACCAGGATCTGCACGGGCGCCTGCGCGTACCGCTCGCGCGGCTTGCGGGCCCGTGCGATGAAGTTCGCGCGGTACAACTGCAGCCCGTTCAGCGCGTTCTTCAGTTGCACGGGATCGCGCTCCGCGCGCACGCGCTCGGTGAGCTGCAACCAGCGCGGCCACAATGCCGCGCCGCCGAGCCGCCATACCAGCGACGGCACGAGCGGCAGGTGGAAGAACGCGATGTACCACGACTTCAGGCTTTGCTTGAGCCGCATCTTCGCGCGGAACACGTGATCGAGGCACGGGCCCGAGATCGACGTGTACGACGCGATCCGGCCGCGGAACGCGGGGTCGGTCACGGCCTCCCAGCACTGGATCGAGCCCCAGTCGTGGCCGACGAGGTGAAATGGCCGGCCGCCGCAGGTTGCGTCGGCCACCGCCTTCAGGTCGGCGGCGAGCCGTTCGAGCGTGTAGTCGGCACGGCGGCGCGGCGCATCGGACGCACCGGCGCCGCGCACGTCGTATGCGATCACGCGATAGCGCTTCGCGAGCCGCGCCCGGATCGGCGCCCACACGGCCGCCGAATCGGGGTAGCCGTGCACGAGGATCAGCGGCGGCGCGCGACGCGACCCGCTGACGTAGACGGCGAGTTTCACGTCGCCGGACTGGACGGTCAGCATCTCGTGAGCGCGTGCCATGGCGTCATGCCTGCGCGACCGAGTGCAGCGGCACGCGGCGCGGGGCGGCTTGCGCGGCGTAGCGCGCGTTGGTCGCGTCGATGTTCTCGAGCAGCGTGTCGAGCTCCTGCAGGTACTGATGGTTGTCGTGATCCCACGGGTGGAAGCCCGGGCGGAAGTAGTCGAGCCATTCGCGCGCGATGCTCGGGAACACGCCATGCTTCGGGCTGTACAGGTATTTCACGAGGCGCCACATGCCGCCGAACTTGCCGTGCTCGCGACGGTGCGCGCGCATCAGCCGCACGTGGAAGTCGAACACGATGGCCCAGAAGAACACGGTCGTCGTCAGCATCGTGCCGGTGCGCAGCAGGTAGCTGCCGAGGCCCGGCTTCATCACGGTGCGCCACACGTCGTAGGACACCGCCTTGTGCTCGGTTTCCTCCATCGCGTGCCACATCCACATCTGCTGGTAGCCTTCGACCGAGCCGTCGATGCGGTGCTCGTGGCCGGACAGCAATTGGTTCGCGAGGATCGCCGTGTAGTGCTCGAGTGCGATCGTGATCGCGAGCTGCATCGAATGCGGCAGCACTTTCTTGAACCAGCCGAGGATCGTCCACAGGCGCTTGTCGAGCTTGTGCGCGGGCAGGCCGGACGCCTGCAGCAGGTCGTTGTATTCGATGTGCTCGCGCGTGTGCATCGCTTCCTGACCGATGAAGCCGAGCACCTGCTTCTTCAGCTCGGGATCCTCGATCTGGTCGCGATAGTTGCGCACCGAATCCATGAAGAAGCGTTCGCCGGCCGGGAACAGCAGCGACAGCGCGTTCATGAAGTGCGTGACCGGTACGCCCTGCACGTGCCAGTCGCGCGCGCGTTCGGGGGGCAGCGCGAAACGGATGTCGCGCCGCACGGGCATCATGTTCGGGGTCGTCATGATTGTTCTCCTCCCTGGTTGCCTGCATTGTTGTAGGTGGCGTGCAGCGGCGCGGCCGCCGGCGTGCCGCGCGCGGCGCGGCGGGCCTTCGCGGCCTCGCGGCGCGTCGCGAGCACGACGAGCGCCTGGTACGCGGCGGGCAGGATGCGCGCCATCCAGTCCGCGCCCTTCGCGTCGCGGCCGATCAGGACGCGGCGCTTGTTCTTGCGCACGCCGGCGAGGATCGTGCGCGCGGCCTCGTCGGCGGTCGTGATGAAGAACTTCTCGAAGCTGTCCTTGCCTTGCTGTTCGCTCTCGACGATGAAGCCGACCATGTTCTTCGCGACGCGGCTCGATTGCGCGATGTTCGTGCGGATGCCGCCCGGATGCACGCAGGTCGCCGACACGCCGCACTTCATCATGTCGAGTTCCTGGCGCAGCGATTCGGTGAAGCCGCGCACGGCGAACTTGGTCGCGTTGTAGCCGCTCATGCCCGGCTGCGCGAAGATCCCGAAGATGCTCGACGTGTTGATCACGTGGCCTTCGCCCGATGCCTTCAGGTGCGGCAGGAACGCCTTCGTGCCGTGCACGACGCCCCAGAAGTTGATGTTCACGATCCACTCGAGATCGCTGTATTCCATCCCTTCGATCGTGCTCGACAGCGCGACGCCCGCGTTGTTGAAGATCAGGTTGACCTTGCCGTGTTCCTTCGCGGTGTCGTCGGCCCACGCGAACATCGCGTCGCGGTCGCCTACATCGAGCACGCGCGTCGACACGCGCACGTTCGGCGCGATCGCGCGGACGATCCGTTCGGTTTCGGCGAGGCCCACGCCGTTCTTGTCGGCGAGCGATACGTGGCAGCCGGCCTGCGCGAGCTGGATCGCGAGCGAGCGGCCCATGCCCGAGCCGGCACCCGTGATCGCGGCGACCTTGTTGGCGAAATCTCTCATGTCGGTGGCTCCTTGTCTGGCTCAGGCCGCTTCTGCGGACGGGGAAGTCGAAGCGGAAGCGGCGGGCGCGGCGGCGGGCCGTGCGGTCGTGTCGTGTTGCGGCGCGCGATACGCGTGGTAGTCGGCGATCGAGAAGTGCGCGGTCGCCTGGCGGAAACGCCACGTGAAGCCCGGCCACAGCGTCGTGTTCTTGCCGGTGCGCGGATCGAGGTACCAGCTCTTGCAGCCGCCCGTCGACCAGATCGCCTTCTTCAGCTTGCCTTGCAGGTCGTTGTTGAACTGCGCCTCGACGTGCGGGCGCACCTCAATTGCGTCCGCCCGTTCGCGACGCATCGCCTGCAGCGCGCCGAGGATGTACTCGATCTGCGACTCGATCATGAACACCATCGAGTTGTGGCCGAGGCCCGTGTTCGGGCCGACGATCATGAAGAAGTTCGGGTAGCCGGGCAGCGTCGAGCCGAGATACGCGTGCGCGCCGTCGCGCCATGCGTCGACGATGTCGAGCCCGCCGCGGCCGATGATCGCGCCGCGCGGATACGGATCGGCCACCTGGAAGCCCGTGCCGTAGATCAGGCAGTCGACTTCATGACGCTTGCCGTCGGTCGTCACGACCGCGTCGGCTTCGATGTGGTCGATGCCGGTCGTGATCACGTCGACGTTCTTGCGCGACAGCGCCGGGTAGTAGTCGTTCGAGATCAGCACGCGCTTGCAGCCGAGCGTGTAATTCGGCGTGACGGTCTTGCGCAGCTCCGGATCGGGAATCTGCTTGCGGATGTGGCGCAGCGCGAGCTTCTGCACGTTCTTCATCAGCGACGGGTGGATCGCGAAGCCGAGCACGCGCGATTCGAGCATCCAGTAGATGCCGTTGCGCACGATCTTCTGCGTGAACGGCAGCGTGCGGAACAGCCATTTCTCGAGCCCGGTCAGGTTGCGGTCGGGTTTCGGCATGATCCACGGCGGCGTGCGCTGGAACAGCGCGAGTTCCTTCACGCGCGGTGCGATCTGCGGTACGAACTGGATCGCGCTCGCGCCGGTGCCGATCACCGCGACGCGCTTGCCTTCGAGCGCATAGTCGTGATCCCACTGCTGCGAATGGAACGCGCG
Organism: Burkholderia sp. 4NA327C6; assembly: GCF_005502655.1. Taxonomy (NCBI): domain Bacteria; kingdom Pseudomonadati; phylum Pseudomonadota; class Betaproteobacteria; order Burkholderiales; family Burkholderiaceae; genus Burkholderia; species Burkholderia sp. 4NA327C6. The sequence continues at coordinate 99,620 of NZ_SCNZ01000011.1, forward strand.
GCCCTTGAAGGTTTCGACGCCGGGAATCGCCGGCAGCGCGGCGCGCGACAGCCCGCCCATCCCCGACACCAGCACGCGCGCGGACAGCCGCTTGCCGTTCGCGAACGTGAGGCGCCAGCGTTGCGCGGCCTCGTCGTACTCGGCGCGCTGCAGTTCGTGGTTCAGGCGCAGGTGCGAGCCGATCCCGAAACGCTGCACGCAGTCTTCCAGATAGGCGCGGATTTCCGGCTGCGGCGCGAACATGCGCGTCCAGCGCGGGTTCGGCGCGAACGAGAACGAATAGACGTGCGATTGCACGTCGCATGCACACCCGGGGTAATGATTGTCGCGCCACGTGCCGCCGACCGACGCGGCCTTCTCGAGGACGACGAAGTCGGTCACGCCTGTCTGACGCAGGCGGATCGCCATCCCGAGGCCGGCGAAGCCGGTGCCGATGATGGCAGTGTCGATGGTTTCGTCCTGGCCGTCGTGGCCGGGTGGACCGAAAGGCAACGTGCGAGCATTCATCCGGGTGTCTCCGATTTGGCTCATTTTCGAATGTTACATTGTTTGATGTAACGATAGTGAATGAACCCGGAAACCGCAAGAGGCTAGAAGGGGCGCTCTAAGGGCCGGAAGCCAGGCGGGAAAAGGCTGAGCGGGGTTTGGAACGGGCCGGCTTCCACGCTGCGGGATAAGCGGAAAGGGCCGTCGACAGGGCGAGAGAGGGCGCGGACCAGGCCGCCGGCGTGCGGCGGCCTGTTTGAAACGGTATCAGGGACGGATCGAGCGGGCGGCCGTCTCATGGAAAACCCCGGCCACGATCGTGACCTGCGCGAGCGCGTAGAGGCCCCAGATCAGGTAATCGATGCCCGGAAAACCGCCGAGGAAGCGGCCGACGCCGATCAGCGTATCGGAGCCGACGAAGATCAGGCTGCCGATGGCCACCAGCGGGCCGTGCGTACGGGCGGCGAGCGCGAAGCTCGCCATCGCGCACAGCACGAGCATGTAGACGGCGACCGGCGCCATCAGCTCGCCGAGGTGCGGGAAGAACGCCACGTAGAACGCGGGCGCGGCGATCCACAGCCCGACGAGCGCGACGATGCGCCAGCCGTGCAGCCGCGCGCGCCAGCGCATGAAGATCGCGCAGTAGCACAGGTGCGTGAGCAGGAATGCGCCGAGGCCGAGGACGAACGACAGCGGCCAGTCGGGCAGCGCAAGCAGCACGTCGCCGAGCACGGCCGTCACGAGCGCCGCGCACAGCCACGCGCGTTCGCGCGGTGCGGCGCAGGTGCTGCCCGCCGCGAGCAGCAGGATGCCCATCGCGGCTTTCGCGGCGGCCTGGCCCGGATAGGGCGCCGCGGCGAGCGACAGTCCATATAGCAGCGCGGCGACGACGGCGAGCGGCCAGAGCCGGCGGTAGGTGGCGGGAAGCGTGGCGATCAAGGCGGGGTCTCCGGTTTGTTGTTGTCTGCGGTGGACGGCGCGCGGTCGAGGGCGCGGCTGTCGGCCATTATCCGGAAGAACGGGTGTGCGAAAACCGGCGATTCCTTCTAGGAAACGACCGGGAGCGCCATTCAGAAGGATCGCCCGCCGGCGCAGCAATCCGGCGATGCCGGGCTCCGATGCCTGGGCGCGGCCGCCGGATTTTCTCCGCGCGTTGCCCCGGTTGAACCGGGGCAACGACTGCAATTCGGCTTGCTATGATCGCCGCGGTATTGCCGTTGTCGATGTGGTTGTTGCTGTCGTTGCCGTTGTTTCCGCCCGGCCGCGCGACTGGATGCGCAAGCCGGTGCGGGCCCGATGAATCCCGGCCGTGCCCGGCCCGTGCGCTGATGCGAAGCGGGGCGGGCGGGCCTCCCCACGAAAACAGGTCCGACCATGACCGAACTTCTCCACGGCGACGGCGCGATCCGTCGCACGACGCCGTACGGCTCGTCGATCGAAAACACCTATGCGGGCGTGCTGTCGTTCATGCGCCGCAACTATTCGCGCGCGCTCGACGGCGTCGACGTCGCGATCTCCGGCGTGCCGCTCGACCTCGCGACGACCTACCGCTCCGGCGCGCGGCTCGGCCCGGCGGCGATTCGCGCGGCGAGCGTGCAGCTCGCGGAGCTTCATCCGTATCCGTGGGGCTTCAACCCGTTCGACGATCTCGCGGCGGTCGACTATGGCGATTGCTGGTTCGACGCGCACAACCCGCTGTCGATCAAGCCCGCGATCGTCGAGCATGCGCGCACGATCCTCGGTTCCGGCGCGAAGATGCTGACGCTCGGCGGCGACCACTACATCACGTATCCGCTGCTGGTCGCGCATGCGGAGCGCTACGGCAAGCCGCTGTCGCTGATCCATTTCGACGCGCACTGCGATACGTGGGCCGACGACGATCCGGACAGCCTCAATCACGGGACGATGTTCTACAAGGCCGTGAAGGAAGGGTTGATCGATCCGGCGACGTCGGTGCAGGTCGGGATTCGCACGTGGAACGACGACTTCCTGGGGATCGAGCGGCTCGATGCGGCGTGGGTGCATGACCATGGCGCGCGCGCGGCGGTCGAACGGATCGTCGACATCGTCGGCGCGCGGCCGGCGTACCTGACGTTCGATATCGATTGCCTCGATCCGGCGTTCGCGCCTGGTACCGGCACGCCGGTCGCGGGCGGGCTTTCGTCGGCTCAGGCGCTTGCGATCGTGCGTGCGCTCGGCGCGGTGAACCTGGTCGGCGCGGATGTGGTCGAGGTCGCGCCCGCGTACGACCACGCGGACATCACGGCGATCGCGGCCGCGCATGTCGCGTGTGACTTGCTGTGTTTGTGGCGGCAGAAGAAGGTGGCGGGGGCGCTGAAGTAACTCGGTATGCGCGTGCCGCAGGTGCGGTGCGCGCATTGCCGGATCGAGGTGCCTTGTGCCGTTTGCCTGTCACGTAGCAGGCGAAAGAAGTCCTCGTGGATTTCCGTGGAGGGGGCCTGCCGACCCGTCGGCGAAATCCGCGAAACGTCAGCGGGTAGCTGCTTTCGTTCACCAACGAAGCACCGGCGTGTCATCGATGACGTGCGCCGGCGTCATCGCATCAAGCAAAACGCTATCGACTCCTGAAAAAGGCGGCAAGCATGTCGTCTTTCGGCACTGCCGGTTGCGTTGCTTGCCGCTTTCCCGAGCGTCCGCGGGATCGAGGGTGATCCGCTCCGGCCCCGGCGCCATCTGGCCAGGTCCCCGTATAAACCGCACGCGGCCTGATGAGATCGGATTGCTCGCGCTGCTCCAGCCCGTGCGCGATCCAGCCGATCGAACGGCCGAGCGCGAACAGGCCGAATGCGGCGCCGACGGGCAGCCGCAAATGTCGGCGTAACGCCACCAGCGCGAGATCCAGCGAAGGCTTCTGGCCAACGAGCGCGCTCCCGGCATCGATCATCTTTTTCCACTGAGGATGACGCGGCAGGATCCGCGACAACAGATACGTCGCGCGCACGTCGCCATCGGGATAGAGCGCATGTCCGAAGCCCGGCAAGCCGTCTCCCCGGGCGAGACGCGCGGCCATTTTTTGCTCGACGTCCTTGTTGCCCAGCTCGTCCCACAGTGCTTCGCCGCGCGCGGTGGTGGCGCCATGCCGCTCGCCCGACAGGCCGGCCAGGCCGCCGACCACGACGGCCCGCAAGCTTGCGTTCGTCGACGCGATGCATCGCCCCGTGAAGCTCGACGCGTTCAGTTCGTGGTCCGCGCACAGCACGAGCGCCATCCTGATCAGTTCGGCGCCTGCCGGCCCGACGCCCCATGCCCGCGCGCATTGCTCGTGGATGGGTGCCGTATCGATCCGGGTGCGCAGCAGGCATGCCGCCAGAATCCGCACGAGATCGCCGCAGCCCTGCGCCTGACGATCGGCCGACTGATGCCAGATCGCCGTCGGCGCGTCCTCGCTCGCGACGGTGAAGAGCGGCAGCAGCGCCTGTTCGGCGCGTTGTTCGGCGTAGTGCCTGAAGAGCGTTCGCAGTACCGACGGCGTAGTGGGGGCGCGTCGGCCGAACGCGGTCTGCTCGTCGCATCGCCACAGCAGCGCCGCGACTTCCTCGAGACTCGCGCGGGCAGCGAGATCGAGTGCATCCACACCGCGATAGAAGAGCCGGCCGCCCTCGATCAACGTGATGCTCGATTCGAGCACGGGCGATCCCCAGTTCAGCGCGGCCTTCGCCACTTCCTTCGGCTTGCGGCCGCGTGCACGTTGATCCGCGAGCCGGTCGACATCGGCCGCGAGGTAGCGGCTTTCACGGTGACTGCCGCCCGGTTCCGCGCGAAGCAGGCCGCGGCTGACGTACGCGTAGAGGGTTTGCCGCGAGACACCGAGCCTTGCCGCGGCTTCGGTCGAATTCAGGTAGTTCGACATCGTGCGCAGGGGGAATCGTTCGACAGGTTGATCAGGATAATCAACGTTGACAGCAAATGCGAGCGAGACGATCTTTGCCTCACCTAAATCATGCGAGGCGAACATGCGAGTTGATCAAACGTCGACGGAACGGGCCGCGTCCGATGAGGATCGTGTGTCGCGTCAACTACGGGCGTTCTGGCTCGCGGCGGGCGGGTCCCAGGCGTTCCTCGAGTCGTGCAGTTTCAGCGGGGCGGGCGAACTGGTGTCGGCATTTCGCGTCACCGACATGGCGACGGCGGCGATCGGCGCGGCAGGAACGTCCGTCGCCGAATTGCTGCATGCGTCGACCGGAACGTTGCCGTCGGTGCGGGTCGACCGGCGCATGGCGTCGCTATGGTTCGGCACGTCGCTGCGTCCGCACGGCTGGACGATGCCGCCTCAATGGGATCCGGTGGCCGGCAACTATCGGGCGCGCGATCGCTGGATCCGGTTGCACACGAATGCGCCGCATCATCGGCTGGCCGCGTTGTCGGTGCTCGACTGCGCCGCCGATGCGCAGTCGGTCGCGCAAGCGGTGAGTCGCTGGGATGCCGGCGCGCTCGAAGACGCGATCGTCGAGCGCGGCGGTTGTGCCGCGGCGATGTACTCGGCACGGGAGTGGGCCGGGCATCCGCAGGGCAAGGCGGTCGCAACCGAACCGTTGCTGCACGTTCGTGCCGCGACCGATGGCGTCGCGCATGCGTGGCGGCCTTCGAAAGACCGGCCGTTGCGCGGCATTCGCGTGCTCGACCTGACGCGCATTCTCGCCGGCCCCGTGGCGACACGCTTTCTTGCGGGCCTGGGCGCCGATGTGCTGCGCATCGATCCGTACGGCTGGGAAGAACCGGGCACGGTGCCCGAAGTCGTCCTGGGCAAGCGGTGTGCGCGGCTGAACCTGAAAGATGCCGCGGATCTCGATACGCTCGAGCAATTGCTGCGCGGCGCGGATATCGTCGTGCACGGTTACCGGTCGGACGCGCTCGCGCGCCTCGGACTCGATGCGGCGCATCGGCGCGAACTGAATCCTGCGCTCGTCGACGTGTCGCTCGACGCTTATGGCTGGAGTGGTGAATGGCGATGCCGGCGCGGCTTCGACAGTCTCATTCAAATGAGCACGGGAATCGCCGAGGCGGGCATGCGCGCGATGGGTGGCGACGAGCCGGTGAACTTGCCCGTTCAAGCGATCGACCATGCGACGGGCTACCTGATGGCGGCGGCCGCCATCCGCGGGCTGACGACGCGAATGAAGGAGGGCGTCGGTACCGAGGCCCGCGCTTCGCTGGCGCGGACGGCGGCCGAGTTGCAGTTGCGGTCGGAGCCGATGAGCGAGGTGGTCGAACTGGTTGCTGACGATCGGCGTGATCGTGCGGCGCACGTCGAACCGACGTCGTGGGGGCCGGCATCCCGGCTCCTTCCGCCCGTGCAGATCGACGATGCGCCGCTCCGATGGTTTCATCCGGCGCGCGCACTGGGTTCGTTTGAACCCGGGTGGTCGTCGTCGAACGACGATCTTTGAAGCGGTGCGCTGAATCGGCCGGTGCCGGCGCGTTGCGCGCGTCGCTGGAACGCCGCCGCGGGATTGCCTTTAACCGCGCGTGTCGACCCAGTTGCGTGCCCAGCGCGCCGAATGCTGCAACGCCTGCTCCTCGCTCGCGAAGTAATCGAGCGAATAGAACTGGTAGCGGCCTTCGCTGCGTGCGCTGCCGGCGCGTTCGAGCAGCAGGTTGGATGAAAAGCTTCCGTCGGGCAAACGATGCGCCGAGGGTTGAACGGCATAGCCGTTGTACTGATGAGTTTGTTTGTTGTGCATTTTAATTTTAATAATGTTCGAGTGCGCGCGTGCCGTGCGGATGTGCACGGTTACGCCGATTCAAAGCCATTGCGAGCTGAATCCGACGCAGTCGTAAAGCGAAAAAGGGCTTGGCAGCCTGAGGGGGAATGAAGTGCAACGAGGCGTGTGGCGCGCGGCGAGCTGCGGCATGAACCGATGCAGCCAAGAGCAATCGCGCCAACTTTGGGAGACCAGGCTCCGCGAGGATGTCGCTGCAACCCGGCGCCCGTTACGGGCGGCCGGATCCTTCAAACTTTACAGCGGCTTGATGTTGGCCGCTTGCAGACCCTTCGGGCCTTGCTTCGTTTCGAAGCTCACTTTCTGATTTTCAGCCAGCGTCTTGAAGCCGTCGGCGCGAATTTCCGAGAAATGAGCGAAGAGGTCGTCGCCGCCGTTGTCGGGCGTGATGAAGCCGAAGCCTTTGCTGTCGTTGAACCACTTGACGATACCGGTATCCATGAAGATTCCTTGAAAAAAATATGAGAATTTGCTCTGAAAAGAGCGCGTGAAGCGTCAAGGAGGGAGAGGACAACGAATACCGCTGAGGAGCGATCAATTGATGAACAGCAATCGGACTTCTTGAACTTCGAACGAGACATTAACCGCTGGGTAGCGGTGGCGTCAATCGTTAACTTGTAACTGTTTCACCGCGCGGCTCGTTTTGCGGATGAAGCGATGTGGCCCTGTCTGGCCGCGCGTGCTGCGCGGCATGTTGTGCAGGGGCGCCCACGACAAACGTGAAAGCGGGATTCGTGCTCCGGCGCGAACGCCGACAGTGCGTCCCGCGTTTCCCCGAAATTCGACAAGAACAAAAAAGGCCGACGAGTCATGTGCCCGGCGGCCTTCGACAAGTTGCGCGCTGCGTTCCTGCTACTTCGCCGCGAGCGCACCCTGCACGTTTTTGTCGACCCATGCGTTGTCGGCCACGTTCAGCTTCTGCGGAATCAGCTTCGCCGCATAAAACGCATCGGCAACGCCTTGCTGGGTCGCGACGATCTTTTCGTCGAGCGGCACCGCGCCGAACGGGACACGCTTGAGCCACGTCTCGACGAGCGGTTGCGGCAGGCCGACCTTGGGTGCGATCAGCGCGGCCGTGTCGGCCGGATGCGAGTTGACCCACTGGCCGGTCTCGCGCGCCTGCTTCAGGATCGCGCCGACCACGTCGGGATGCTGCTGCGCGAAGTCCCGCGTCGCTTCGTAGAAGTTGTTGGTTGCAGTGAGGCCCGTGTAGTCGGACAGCGTACGCACCTTCAGCGCGTTTTGCGCGGCTGCATAGTAAGGATCCCAGACGACCCACGCATCGACGTTACCGCTCTCGAATGCGGCGCGCGCGTCGGCTGGCGGAAGATACACGGGGCGGATTTCGTCGTAGCGCACACCGGCCTGCTTCAGCGCTTCGAGCAGCAGGTAGTTCGCGCTCGAACCCTTCTGCAGTGCGACCTTCTTGCCGCGCAGGCCGGCGACCGACCGGATCGGCGAATCGGCCTTCACGACCACGGCTTCGTTGTGCGGCGCCGGCGGTTCCGCGCCGACATAGACGAAGTGCACGCCGGCCGCCTGTGCGAACACGGGCGGCGGCGCGCCCGTATAGCCGAAGTCGATGCTGTTCGCGTTCAGCGCTTCGAGCAGCTGCGGGCCGGCCGGGAACTCGAACCACTGCACGCCATAGCCGAGCGGCTTGAGCCGCGCTTCGAGCGAACCTTGCGCCTTGACGACCGACAGCAGGCCGGCCTTCTGGTAGCCGATGCGCACGACCTTGTCGGCGCCGCCTTGCGCGAAGGCTGACGCCGCGGACAGCGCGACGAGCGTGGTGACGGCCGCGGTGCGGGCGATCCAGCGGGTGAAACGAATCATCGAACGGACTCCATGCAAAACGTCTTCGGGTGAGCGGCGGTGGTGCCGCTGGGTTGGAAGAATCGTCGCATGGGCGATTGCGCCAGCAAACGAAGCATTGCCGATATCAATATGACGGCGGCGCGCCTATGCTTCGTCGCTGCCGTTTTCCGGTGAAGGTGTGCCGGACTGCCGCGCGGCCTCGTCGCTGAGCTTCTTGTCGAGGATCGTCGCGACGCGGCCGCCGAGATAGGCGCTTGCCGCGGTTTCCAGTGCGCGGTTCGTCTCGCCTTCGACGAACACGGCCGCGAGCGGGCGCAGGCGCCAGATCGCGTCGACCAGCTCGGGCACGTCGGTGGCGGGCGGCAGCGTGCCCGCGTCGTAGCGGTCGAGCCGCTTCACGACGAGATCGACGAGCAGCCGCGCGATCGCGTCGAAATGCGGCCGCGCGAGGCTGATCACGTCGAGCAGCTCGCGCGGCGGGATGCCTTCCTTCGTCATCGCGGCTGCCGCTTCGAGCAGCGCGGGGCTCTTGGCGACGAACGACAGGCCGCGTCGTTCGAGCAGGCCGAGTTCGGTCACGCGTGACAGCTGCGTGGTGGCCTGCGGGCCGAACATCTGCGCGAGCGCGGCGAGCGAATAGGTCTTCGGCAGTTCGTGCGACCAGCGGCCGCCGATCGCGTTTTCGAGGCCGAGGATCGAACGCAGGTCGTGGCCTTCGTCGATCGCCTTGATCAGGTCCTGGATGTTCGACAGCGTATAGCCGCGCGCGAGCAGGTGGTTGATCAGCTTCAGGCGCGCGACGTGCGTGTCGTCGTAGATGCCGACGCGGCCGCGCTTTTCCGGCGGTGCGAGCAAACCGCGATCCTGGTACGCGCGGACATTGCGCACGGTCGTGTCGGACACGCGCGCGAGTTCGTCGACCGTGTACTCGTTGCGGGAATCCGGCGCCGCCTCGTCGGGTGTGGAATGAGTCTGTTTTGACATGCGGCCATTCTAGCGCGACGCGGGAGGCTACGGCGACACGGGGAGCGTGTCCGCGCCGTCGCCGAGCGGCCGCTGCAGCAGCGCCGTATCGATCCAGCGGCCGTGCTTGAAACCGGCCGCCTTCAGCGTGCCGGCCGGCTCGAAGCCGAACGCGCGATGCAGCGACGTCGAGCCTCCGGTGCCGCCGTCGGCGATCACCGCGATCATCTGCCGCCACGGGCCGGCCTCGCAGCGTTCGATCAGCGCGGCGAGCAGCGCGCGGCCGATTCCGCGCCCGCGCTGCGCATCGTCGATGTAGATCGAATCCTCGATCGTGAAGCGGTACGCGCGGCGCGTGCGGTACGGCGTCGCGTACGCATAGCCGGCTACGCGGCCGTCGCATTCGGCGACGAGATACGGCAGCCCGTCGCGAAGCACCGCGGCACGGCGCGCGCGGAGTTCGGTGACGTCGGGCGGCGTTTCCTCGAACGATGCGACGCTGTGGTGCACGTGGTGCGCGTAGATCGCCTGGATCGCATCGAGATCGGCGTCGGTTGCGTCGCGAACGACGCAGGCGGGGGCGGTGGGCATGGCGGCAGGTCCGGTGAATTCAGAACGGAAGACGCTACTATGCCAGCCGCCGGAGCGTGCCGCAAAGCCGGTGCGGAGGCGGCCGCCTACAGCCGTCCGTTCGCCGCGTGGACCGCCTCGGCGATCGCTTCGGCAACGCGCTGCACGCGCGGCGACCGGCGCACGTCCGGGTGGACGACGAGCCAGATCTCGCGCTCGATGTCGCAACGGGGCGCGGCCGTCAGCTCGACGAGCGGCGCACCGGCGTGCGCAGCCGGATCGTCGACGAGAAACCGCGGCAGCAGCGCGACGCCGGCGCCGGCCGCGCATGCGCGATGCTGAGCAGCCAGGTCATTGGTGACGAACGCGAAACGGCGGCCGGCCGCGAAGCGGGCGAGCCACTGATGCTGCGGCGTTTGCGCGAGCGCGTCGTCGTAGCCGACGAACGGCCAGGTGTCGGGCGGCGCGTCCGCCCATTCCGGCGACGCGCACAGCGCGAAGCGCATCGTGCCGAGCCGGCGCGCGGCGAGCCCAGGCTCGGTCGGCCGCGACAGCCGCACGGCGAGGTCGGCTTCGCGCGCATACAGGTTCGCCGCGTGCATCTCGCCCAGCAGGTCGATGCGCAGCGCCGGCCACGCGTGCTGCGCGCGGGCGAGCCGCGGCGCGAGGAAGTGGCTGGCAAACACCGGTGACGCCGATACGCGCACCACGCCGTCGAGCGCCGCCGCGCCCTGGGCGGCGCGCGCGAACGCGTGCGCGTCGGTTTCGATGCGTGCCGCGTGCTCGGCAAGGTGCAGCCCTTCATCGGTCGGCGGCCAGCCGCGCGGCAGCCGGTCGAACAGCCGGATGCCGAGCGCGGACTCCAGCGCGTCGATGCGCCGCGCGACCGTCGAATGCTGAACCTGCAGCGCCCGCGCGGCGGCCGACAGGCTGCCGCCGCGCATCACCGCGAGGAAATAGCGGATGTCGTCCCAGCTCATTGGCAGCGCGGACGCGGCAAAGGGATCCGGATCGGTCGAATTTTGCACAGTAGATGGGCGTTTGGCGTGAATTCCGTTCGATTATGCACGATGGGATGATCGTGTCACTTCAATTCGATTGTGAGGAACGCCATGACCCAGACTGCCACCGCCATCCGGATCGGGATCGACCGTTACGGCGACGCCGGCGTGCTGCGCCGCGTCGATGCGCCCGTCGCGCCGCCCGGTGCCGGCGAAGTGCGGATTCGCCAGACCGCGATCGGCGTGAATTTCGTCGACATCTATTTCAGGACGGGCGCGCACGCATTGCCTGCGCTGCCGGATGCGCTCGGCGTCGAGGCGGCCGGCGTGATCGACGCGGTCGGCCCGGGCGTGACGGATCTCGTCCCCGGGCAGCGCGTCGCGTATGCGGGCATGCCGACCGGCAGCTATGCGAGCCTGCGCACGATGCCGGCCGAGCGTGTGTTGCCGGTCCCCGACGGCCTGGGCGACGACGCGGTGGCCGCCGGGCTGCTGAAAGGAATCACCGTCTACATGCTGCTGCATCGGGTCCGGCCGGTCGTCGCCGGCGACGCGGTGCTCGTGCATGCGGCGGCCGGCGGCGTCGGGCTGCTGGCGACGCAATGGGCGCGGGCGCTCGGCGCGCGGGTGATCGGCACGGTCGGGTCGGCCGCGAAAGCCGTGCTCGCGCGCAAGCATGGCGCCGACGCGGTGGTCGATTACCGCGAGGAGGATTTCGTCGCGGCGGCACGCGCGTTCGGCGGCGGCGCGGGAGTTGATTTTGCGATCGACGGGATCGGCGGCGATGTGCTGACGCGCACGCTCGGCGCGGTCCGTCCGTTCGGGATGGTCGCGAGCATCGGGCAGGTGGCCGCGATCGGTGCGCGGCAGACGTTCGATCTCGACGAACTGGGGCCGGCGCGGTCGATCGCGCTGGCGCGGCCGAGCGTGCTCGGTTTCATCGCGCGTGACGTCGACGGCTATCGGGAGGCTGCGCGCGCGACGCTCGAGCGGCTCGCGGGCGGAATGCATGTGGAGATCGGCGCGCGGCTGCCGCTCGAACAGGCGGCCGATGCGCACCGGTTGCTGGAGTCGCGCGCGACGACGGGAGGCGTCGTGCTGGTGCCTTGACCGCGGGCGGATCGGGATCGCGATGCGGCTCGACGTTCGCATTGCGATCCGCTCCACGGGAAACTCAGTTGTGCTTGCGCAGCGGCGCATCCTCGACGAACCACGCGAGCACGAACGCGATCGCGATGACCGTCGCCGCGGCCAGGTACACGACATGCAGCGAACCGGCGAACGCATGCAGGTACGCGTCGCGCACGGCATCCGGCAACTGGTGAACGGCGGCCGGGCCGAGTGCCGGCGGCAGCGCCGTGCCGGCCGGCAGCGCAGCCATCACCCGCGACTGCAGCCCGTGCGAGAACAGCGCGCCGAACGCCGCGACACCGATCGAACCGCCGATCGAGCGGAACAGCGTCGCGCCCGACGTTGCGACGCCCATGTGCCGGAATTCGACCGTGTTCTGCACGGCGAGCGTCAGCACGGGCATCACCATGCCGAGGCCGATCCCGAGCAGCGCCATGTACGCGTACATCGTGTGCAGCGGCGTATCGAGCGTCAGCGTCGACAGCAGCGCCATCGCGATGCCGCCGGTCAGCGTGCCCAGGATCGGGAACATCCGGTACGAGCCGAGCCGCGAGATCAGCCGGCCGCTGACGATCGACGTCACGAGCATCCCGCCCATCATCGGCAGCAGCTGCATCCCGGCCTGCGACGGCGTCGAGCCCTTCACGACCTGCAGGTAGAGCGGGATGAACGTGACCGAGCCGAACAGTGCGATACCGACGACGAAGCCGATCAGGCTGACCAGCACGAAGGTGCGATGGCGAAACAGTTCGAGTGGCATGATCGGCTCGGCCGCGAGCCGCTCTTCGTAAATGAAGCCGCCGATCGCGACGACGCCGAGCACGAGCGTCATCCACAGTTGCGGCGACGTCCACGGCAGCAGCGAGCCACCTTCGCTCGTGAACAGGATCACGCAGGTGAGGGCGGTGGCGAGGAATGCGGCGCCCATGTAGTCGATCCGGTGCTTCACGTGCGCGGTGTGCGGCCGGAACGCGACGCCGATCACCGCGAGCGCGAGAAAGCCGAGCGGCAGGTTGATCGTGAAGATCCAGCGCCACGACAGGTGCTCGACCAGGAAGCCGCCGAGCAGCGGGCCGATGATCGTCGCGAGGCCGTACACGCCGCCGAACATCCCCTGGTAGCGCGCACGGCGATCGGGCGGCACCAGATCGCCGATCGCGGCCATCGTGACGACCATCAGGCCGCCGCCGCCCAGCCCCTGCAGCGCGCGCAGCACGATCAGCTGCGTCATGTCCTGCGCGACGCCGCACAGTGCTGAACCCGCCAGGAACAGCACGATCGCGGCCTGCAGCACGACCTTGCGGCCGTACAGGTCGCCGAGCTTGCCGTACAGCGGCAGCACGACGGTGGAGGAGAGCAGGTACGCGGTGACGACCCACGACAACTGGTCGAGCCCGCCGAGCTCGCCGACGATCGTCGGCAGCGCGGTCGACACGATCGTCTGGTCGAGTGCGGACAGCAGCATGACGAGCAGCAGCGCGCCGACGATCAGCCCGGTCGGCGCGTCGCGGCGGGCCGTTTCGGCGGCCGGCGGAGTGAGGAGGGTGTCGGTTGTCATCGAGATATCTGCCATGGCAGGGAGTTGTGTCGAACTATAGCGACGGATAGTTGACTGGTCAATTTCTGCCCAGCCTCGATGTGTTGCAACCGTAACAGGAGATTGCCGGCCCGGAAAATTGACCGGGATCAGGGGAAAGCGGGGACCGGCTCAAGTTTTTTGCAGGCAAACCGTAATACAGAGTGCTGCGGACCGATTGCCGCGGCACTTTTCACCGCTCACGTCCCGTCATGAACCTGAACGCCCTGTTTTCCCGTTTCTCGATCCGTACGCGGATCTTCTCCACGCTCGGCCTCGTCGCCGTGCTGCTCGTCGTGTCGGGGCTGATCGGCCTCGCCGGCATGCAGAGCTCGAACCGCGCACTCGACGAGGCTTATACGCAGCAACTGGCTGCAAAGACCGCGCTGTCGGCGGCCAGCCTGAACCTGACGATCGTGCGCACGACGCTCGACCGCGCGATGCTGCATCCGGAAGCGCCGGAAGTGCCCGATCTCGTCAAGAAGGCCGAGAGCTATCTCGCGAAGGCCGACACCGCCTGGCGCGGCTACGCGTCGATGCCGCACGACGGCGACGAAGGCCCGCTCGCGAGCCGCCTCGACGCCGCGCGCCAGGCGCTGATCGGGCAGGCGCTGAAGCCGATGATCGACGCGGTTCGCGACGGCCGTCGCGACGAGGCCGACCGGCTGCTGATGTCGGTTGCGCCGCCGCTGTCGGTCGCGCTCACGCAGGCGACCGATGCGCTCGATGCGTACCAGGTCGCACGCGGCAAGGACGTGTACGACACCGCGCAAACTTATTACGGCTGGATGCGCGCGGGCGCGATCGCCGGTATCGCATTCGGCCTGGCCGCGTGCCTCGGTTGCGCGATCGGCCTGCACTATGCGATCACGCAGCCGGTGAACCGCCTGCTGTCGCATTTCCGCCGTCTGTCGGACGGCGACCTGACGTCGGAAGTGCACTGGTCGTCGCGCGACGAGATGGCCGAGCTGGTCAAGGGCGTGACCGGCATGCAGCGCAGTCTCGCGGATACGGTCCGCCAGGTCAGCCAGGGCTCCGAAGCGATCTCGACGGCGACGCACCAGATCGCGGCAGGCAACACCGACCTGTCGCAGCGCACCGAGGAACAGGCGTCCGCGCTGCAGCAGACGGCCGCGAGCATGGAGCAACTCACCGCGACCGTGAAGCAGAACGCGGACAATGCGATGGAAGCGCAGGCTTGCGCGGATACCGCGAGCGAGATCGCCACGCGCGGCGCGACGGTGGTTGGCGAAGTGATCGGCACGATGAACGAGATCGACCAGAGCTCGCAGAAGGTCGCCGACATCATCGGCACGATCGAGGGCATCGCGTTCCAGACCAACATCCTCGCGCTGAACGCGGCGGTCGAAGCCGCGCGCGCGGGCGAGCAGGGCCGCGGCTTCGCGGTGGTCGCGGGCGAGGTGCGCACGCTCGCGCAACGCTCGGCGTCGGCGGCGAAGGAAATCCGCACGCTGATCGGCGAATCGGTGGAGCGCGTCGCGACCGGCTCGCGGCTCGTCGGCACGGCTGGCGCGACGATGCAGGACATCCAGCAGGCGATCGGCCGCGTGACGGGCATCATGACGGAGATCGCGGCTGCGTCGAACGAGCAGCGCGACGGGATCGAGCAGGTGAACCGCGCGGTGTCGCAGATGGACCAGGTGTCGCAGCAGAACGCTGCGCTCGTCGAGCAGGCCGCGGCGGCGGCCGCATCGCTGGAAGAGCAGGCCGACGGGCTGCGCCGCGCGGTCGGCGCGTTCCGCGTCGCCTGATCGATCGCGGGCGGCCACGGGCGGGCGCTTGCCCGCCTGCCTGCCGCCCGTTACGTCAGACGGCCGCGAGTTGCGCGGCCGCGCGCGACGACGCGACGATCAGCAGCTTCATCGTCGCCCGCGTCGCGCCGACGAACAGCTTGCGCGCGGCACGCGCGTCGAGCGTGTCGAAGTCGACCTCGGTAAGGATCACGCACGGTGCCGACTGGCCCTTGAAGCGGTAGATCGAATCGAGCAGCACGTCGCCTTCGCGATACTCCGGATTGCCGAACAGGTCGTACTTGCCGGTAAAGCTCTTGAGCCGGTGCGGGCCGAGCTGGTCGAGCGGCGCGAGCACCGAGCCTTCGCGGCCGCGATACGACAGCACCGCGATGTCCTGCTTGCGGAAGCCGAGCGACAGCGCGTGCGTGATCGCCCGCTTGGTCGCATCGATGCAGGCGTCGGCCAGTGCGTCTCCCGACGCGCCTTCTTCCCCGTACGACGACACCGACGGATCCGAACCGTCGAACGGGCTGCCCGAGCGCAGCTCGGCTGCCAGCGGCTCGACCCGGCCGACGATGTCGCGCACGAATTCGAGCAGGTCGCGCGGGCTGCGGTAGTTCGTGAGCGCCTTCAGCGTGACCCAGCCCGGCAGCGCGACGGGCTCGCGCATGTACAGGTTCTGCAGCGGATCTTCCAGCCACCACCATGCGCCGTCCGGCGCCAGCAAGCGCTCCAGGGCGGCCGCCCATGGCGCATGGAAATCCTGCCCTTCGTCGACGACCAGCACGTCGAAGCGCCAGTGCCCCGGAATCGGCGTATCTGCGAAGCGCGCCTCGAGCCGCTCGAATTCGCCGGGCACCTGGAAGTCGGGCGTATAGCCGCCGTCGCGCGCGACCCAGTCGCACAGCTGGTGGTAGTTCGCGATCTTCGCGCCGGGCGGCGCGATGCGCGCGATGTAGTCGGCGAGCGGCCGGTTGAAACACACGTAGAGCACGCGCTTGCCGGCCGCGACCGCATCGCGCATCGCCTGCACGGCGAGCTGCGTCTTGCCCGAGCCGGCCGTGCCGGTGACGCGCAGCCGGAACGGCGTGAATTCGAGCTGGCGCGCCCACGCGGCGAGCCCGCCCGACAGCCGCGTGACGAGCGTGCCGGCCTGACCGACGAGCGCGCTCGTGTCGGGCGTGAGCGCGAGCTCGTCCGCGAGGAAATGGTGGAGTTTCGGCGCGTTCGGGAAGTGCTCGTCGTCTTCCGGCAGGATCTGCAGGATCACCTGCCCGAGCTGCGCCTTGCGCGACGCATCGACGATGCGGTCGGCCGCGACGCCGGCGATCGATGCGTCGCGGATCGAGTAGTCGGGGCAGTACAGCAGCGCCTCGACGCCGTAGACGCCCGCGCCGAGCGCGGCCGTCAGGCGCCGATGCAGGGTTTCCTGCGTGCGCGCGAGCTGGATCGGGACGTTGCGTTCCTTCTGCAGATAGACTTTCACGAGCCCCTTCGGCGTTTCGCGCAGGAAGCCGGCCTTCTGCTCGATCAGCAGCACGCGGCCGGCCGGGCTCACGACGACGAACGCGGCCTCGCCGAATACCGAGAACGCCTGGTCGGCGCGGGTCCAGTGCACGCCGTGATACACGGTGTAGCTGTCGGGCAGCGCGTGTTCGAGCGCGGCGAGCGTTTCGCGCTCGCGTTCGGCCGCGCCGGTCGCGGCGAGGCTTTTCCAGTCGTCGGGGATGAGGCGGGCCATGGCGTCGGGCGGCGGATGCCGGCGTGGGCGTGAACGGGTGCGGCTATTGTACTGAGCTGTGCACCTGTTCACGACCGCCGTACCGCGCGGACGCCGGCCGTCCGGAGGAGGAACGGCCCGGGGGCGTTATCCGCGGGCGAGCCGTTTCGCGAGATCGGCGCTGAGGATTGCCATGCGCGCGGGCTTTTCGTAGCAGACGACGTCGAACGCGCGAATCACTTCGCTGATGTCGGCTTCGCTCGCGCGGCCGGTGAGCAGGTCGCCGGTCAGCACGAAGATCGGCGCACCCGGGTTGTCGGACGTGCGCACGGCCTTGATCGCAGTGGCGGCCGTGCTGTCGTCGAACAGCCATTCGGTCAGGACCGCGTCGAACGCCTGGCCCTGCAGCGCGTCGACGAACGGCGCGAGGCCGTCGAATGCGGCGGTCGCGAAACCCTGGCGTTCGAGATAGCGGCACAGCTCGGTTGCGCTGACGCGATCGGGGTCGATCACCGCGACGACGAGCTTGTCGCTTTCCGCGCGGCGCGGATAGATCTCGATCTTGTGCACGTCGTAGGCGTTCTGGTACAGCACGCCGGTGTGGCGCAGCACGCGCCAGCGGCCGTTTTGTTCGTACGCGACGAATTCGGGGCGCGCGCCGGCTTCGAGCGGCGCGCCGATCCATGCGGTGCACGGAATCTCGGCGACGCCCGCGTAAAGGACGGCTTCCTGGGAATAGGCGCCGACCATGCCGGGGTCGAGCGTTTGCGCGCCGAACAGCTGCGCGGCGGGTTCGCCGTACGCTTCGGCGACTTTCTTGATCTGCGCGAGCGTCCAGGGGCTGCTGCCGCGCAGCTTGCGGTGGCCTTGCGAGAAACTCAGGTCGAGGATGCGGCACAGCTCGGTGGTCTGCTGGCGCTTGCCGATGCCGTTGCGGGTCATCAGCTCGCGCACGCGCTCGGCAACCGCGAGGGAATCCGTGGTGATTGCTTCAGTGGTCATGCTACGGGAACGGATCGTGACGTTCAGAACGACGCCTTGCGGCAGTCTCGACGGACAGTCTTCATGACGTCCAGGGGCGAGCCGACCGGCCACGCGCAGAAAAGATAACTTTACCGCAAAATGGTCGTTATTCAGCGTGGCGAAAGGTGCGTTTGTGTGAAAGGTGTGTCACGACGTTACCACCGCCGCCCACATTCGAATGCATTAACGCCTGACAGGAAACAATGACGACAACCTATCCGCTGCATGATGCCCTGACCCTCGCCGACACGCCATTCCCGCTTGAAGCCGACGTCGTGATCGCCGGCGCCGGCATCATGGGCTGCGCAGCCGCATATTACCTGGGCCTGCGCGGCCTGAAGGCCGTCGTGCTCGACAAGTCGCGCATCGCCGGACAGCAGTCGACCCGTGCGTGGGGCTTCGTGCGGCAGCAGGGTCGCGAAGCGGCCGAGGTGCCGCTGATGATGGCCGGCATCAAGATCTGGGAGGAGTTAGAGGAAACCCTCGGTTTCGATCTCGAATGGCGGCAGGGCGGCTGTCTTTATATTGCGGACAACGAAACGGACTGGGCGTCGTTCAACGCGTGGCTCGCCGTCGCGCGCGAGCACGGGCTCGACACGCGTACGCTGACCCGCGCGCAGATCGACGAGCGCGTCAGCGGCCTTTCGCCGGACGCACGCACGCTCGGCGGGCTGTACACCGCGACCGACGGGCAGGCCGAGCCGCGTCGCGTGGCCGCCGCGTTCGCCGCGCGCGCCGCGGAGGCGGGCGCCCGTTTCTTCGAAGGCTGCGGCGTGACCGCGATCGAGACGGCCGGCGGCGCGGTGGTCGGCGTCGTGACCGAGCGCGGCACGATCCGCACGCGGCGCGTGATCTGCGCGGCCGGCGCGACCAGCTTCCGGCTGCTCGACGGCGTCGGCATCCGGCTCCCGCAACACGCCGTGCGCGGCACCTGCATGCGCACCAATGTGGTGCCGCCGGTGTCGGCGTCGACGGTGTGGGGCCACGGCCTCGGCATCCGGCAGCGCAAGAGCGGTGCGATCAATCTCGCCGACGACATGCAGGTCGACGTCGACCTGACGCTCGGCCACCTGCGCGGGTTGAGCCTGTTCTGGCCGCAGTTCTGGTCGCAGCGCGACAAATTCCGGCTGCACGTGAACGGGGCCGCATGGCGCGATGCGCTTGCCCGCATCAACGGGGCGACCGGGCCGATCGAGCCGCGCGATCCGCAGCCGCAGCCGAATCGCGCGCACGCGCCGCGCGCGCTCGCGAAGCTCAAGGCGATCTTTCCCGCGCTGAAGGACGCGCAGATCGTCGAGGCCTGGGCCGGCCTGATCGACGTGCTGCCCGACGGCATTCCGGTGATCGATGCGCCGGGCACGCCGTCCGGGCTGGCGATTGCGACGGGGTTCTGCGGCCACGGCTTCGCGATGGGGCCGATCGTCGGGCGGCTGCTTGCCGAATGGATCGACACGGGCGCACCGTCGCTCGACCTGTCGGCGTTTCGCGCGCAGCGCTTCGTCGACGGCACGATGGTGCGGCCGCGCAGCATGCTGTGACGAACGAGCCGGCGCGCTGACGTCGGCCGGCCGCGGTCGACCCATCGTAGAATCGAGCCCGCATCCTTCAGGAGATTCCCCCGTTGGCTTCGCCTTCCGCCCAGCGCCGCTCGTTGCGCTCACGCCTGCGTCGCGCCCGCAACCCGTGGCAGGCGCCGCGTGCGCGCACGCTGTTCACGCGTCCCGCGACGTCGCCGCGGCGCACGCTGCTGTTTCGTATCGGCGCGGTCGTGCTGCTGTGCACGCTCGCGTTCCTCGTGCTGTATCTCGATCGCGACGGGTTGCGCGATTCGACCAAGAGCACGCCGATGACCGTCTCCGATCTCGTGTACTTCACGATGGTCACGGTCGCGACGGTCGGCTATGGCGACATCGTGCCCGTCACCGCGCGGGCGCGCCTGATCGATGCGTTCTTCATCGTGCCGATCCGCATCGTCATCTGGTTCATTTTCCTGGGCACGGCGTATCAGTTCGTGATCCAGCGCGTCATCGAGGAATTCCGCATGAAACGCCTGCAGAAACAATTGTCCGATCACATCGTCGTCTGCGGCTATGGCCTGTCCGGCTCGATCGCGGTGCGCGAACTGCTCGAGAGCGGCGTCGATCCGGCGACGCTCATCGTGATCGATTCGCAGCAGCAGGCGATCGAGGCCGCGACGTCGCTCGGCGTGGCGGGATTGCTCGGCGATCCCGCGCACGAGGATCTGCTGCAGCAGGCACAGGTGCGTGAAGCGAAGGCCGTGATCATTTCGGTGACCGACGATCCGACCGCGATCCTGCTCACGTTGTCGGTGCGCAGCATCGCGCCCGATACGAAGATCGTCGTGCGGATCCAGGAGAACCTGTACCAGCGGCAACTGCGGCAGGCGGGCGCCGACGTGATCGTGTCGTCGACGAAGATCGGCGCGCTGCTGCTCGCGGATGCCGTGCATAGCCGCTATATCGTGCCGTTCGTGAACGACATGCTGTCGACGCGCGGCCGCGCGACGCTGCTGGAGCGCGAGGCGATGCCGCAGGAGGTCGGCTGCATGACGAACGTCGTGCCGGGCGCGATCGTCGTCGGGCTAGATCGATGCGGGAAGATCTTTTCGTTCTACGAGGATCCGCCGTGCCGGATCGAGAAGGGGGACACGCTGGTCGTGATTCAGTCGGCGCGGATTCCGGATCCGGATGTGTAAGCATTTGGTATCAGGTGAAGCGCATGTTTCCAGACGCTTGACGATGTCTCGTCGCGCGCGTGTCGACGTGATCCTTGTCGTGCAGGCGCGATGCGGGCGATTAGCGTCCACCGAACGTGATGGCCACAGGCACGCGATCGCGCAGCAGGACGGTGCACGGAAATCGCCGCGTGTTCGCGCACGCGCGGCGGGCATCGGATGGGAGATTGCCCTACGCCAGGAGCGGTCGAGCGCTACGGCGCCATCTCCTGCGCAATCTCCGCGATCTGCCCGCGCAACCACCCGTACGCCGGATCGTCGTGCGTGCGCTCGTGCCAGATCATCGTCAACGCAAACGGCGGCACGTCGACCGGCAGTTCGGCGAGCGTGACCGGCATCGACTGCGCGACGTGCTGCGCAAGGCGGCGCGGCAGCACCACGGTCATGTCGCTTTTCGCGACGACCATCGGCGCCACCAGAAAATGCGGCAACCGCATCGCGATGCGCCGGTGCAGCCCTTGCCGCGCGAGCGCCGCGTCGACCAGTTCGCCACCGCGGCCGCCGATCGTCACCAGCACGTGCGACAGCGCCGCGAAACACTTCGGCGTCAGCCGCGACGACAACACCGGATGCCCGTTGCGCACGATGCAGACCAGGCTGTCGTCGTAGAGCTTGCGACGATAGATGCCGGCGGGCAGCGTATCGTCGTCGAACGCGCCGAGCGCGACGCCCGCCGTGCCGTCCGCCACGCGTTCGACGTTGTTGCCGCGTGACGGCGGCACGACGAGATCCATGCCGGGCGCGCGCTGTTCCAGCCGCGCATTCACGTCAGGTATCAGCGTCAGCGCCATGTGATCGAGGCTCGCGATCGAGAACTCTCCGCGCGCGGTGGCCGGATCGAATTCGGCAGGCGCGACGATGCTGGCCGCTTCCGCCAGCACGCGCGACACGCGCAGCGCGAGCGACGCCGCGCGCGGCGTGAACTCCAGCCCCTTCGGCGTGCGCACGACGACACGATCGTCGAGCAGCGTGCGCAGCCGGCCCAGCGCGCGGCTTGCCGCCGGTTGCGTCAGGCCGAGCCGCACGCCGGCGCGCGTGACGCTGCGTTCCTTGAGCAATGCGTCGAGCAGCTTGAGCAGGTTGAGATCGACGGTGCGCAAATCCACTTCGTGCATGCTTGACATGATTGGTATGCATTTGAGTTATGTGAAGCCAGCGTACATCATCGAAGCCATCGCTCCAACGGGTGGGGCGGCTGTCGGAGGAAAATATGTTTGTTGTCACGGGTGTCACCGGCCGCACGGGCGCCGTCGCGGCCCAGGCCCTGATCAATGCGGGCGTCGCGGTGCGCGTGGTCGTGCGCGATCGCGCGAAGGCGGCGCGCTGGGCCGAACAGGGCGCGGAAGTGGCCGTTGCCGATCTGGCCGATTCCGCTGCATTGACGCGTGCCTTTGCCGGTGCGCACGGTGCGTATCTGGTCAAGCCGCCCAACTATGCGCTGGAGAACCTGTTCGAACACGCGGACGTGACGGCGCGCGCCGTTGCCGAAGCGGTGCGCGCGGCGGGCTTGCCGAAACTCGTGCTGCTGTCGTCGGTCGGCGCGGACCGGCCGAGCGGCACCGGCGTGATCGCGACCAACCGCACGGCCGAGCAACGACTGGCCGAGCTGGGCATTCCGGTCGTGTTCCTGCGCGCGGCGTACTTCATGGAGAACTGGGCCCGCGTCGTCGAGCCGGTGCGCACGCAGGGCATCCTGCCGAGCCTGCTCGTGCCGATCGAGCGCGCCATTCCGATGGTCGCGACCGAGGACATCGGCCGCGTCGCGGCGGATTTGCTGCGTGAAGACTGGACAGGTATCCGCAAGATCGGCCTGGAAGGGCCGGCTGCCTATTCGCCTGCCGACATCGCGGCGATCTTTGCGTGCGCGCTCGATCGACCGGTGAGGCCGATGGCGCTCGCGCCTTCGGAGTGGGCTGGCGTACTCGCGATGAATCCGTTCTCCAGTGCGGCGATCAACGGATTCATCGGACTGAATCACGGGCTGAACAGCGGGCACATCGATTTCGGAAGCGACGATACCGTCGAGCGTCGACAAGGGCGGGTGACGTTCGAACAGGTCGCCGAGGAGATCCTGCGGGCCTGATGCTGTACATCCGCAGGCGGCGCATCACCGCGGCATCTCGGCGTTCGTGAGCGGCGGTGCCGCGGCGCTGCCCGGATACGGCGCCCTCGCGTGCGTCGAGCGGCCGCAATGGCCCGCACGGCATCACGCGCGATCCGGCTCCATCGTGGAGCCGGTCATTTCCCGGTCGCGAGTGACCTTCCCCGGTCAACGCACGGGCTCGGCCGTGGCCAGCAGGCTACGCAGGAACACCATGATCATGTGCCCGATCGGCACCTCGGACAGGATCGACTGCTGCAGCGCCAGGCCTTGCGAGAGCCCCATGAACGAAATGGCCAGGACGGCCGGCGGTTCGGGCGGCACTTTCTTCAGCCGCGCGAAAATCTGCTCGATGCAATAGGCGAGGCCATCGCGATGGGCGTCCAGCAATGCCTGCGACGCGATGGCGAAAGCGGGGTTGCGCCGCCCCTGAAGCTTGAATTCGACGCCCAGCACCGACCACTCGGGCTCGGCATCGACGGTCCGCGACCAGACATCCAGCGCATTCAGGATGTCCTCCCCGGACGCGGACGGGTCGCTCAGCGCCCGCGCGATGTCGGCCACCTGCGTCGTCGAACGCTCCCGCATCAGTTCGACGAACAATTCCTCCTTGCTCGCGAAATTCGAATAGAACGCGCCCTGCGTATAACCGGCCTCGGCCGCGATATCCCTGAGCGACGTGCCGCCGAACCCGCGATCGACGAACAGCCGTTTCGCCGCGGCGAGCAAATGGGCACGGGTCTGCTGCCGGCTTTCTTCGCGGCTCAGCCGCGGGGGAAGGGAGGACATGTTCATGGCACGCAGGATATCAGTTGATATTTGAGATAGATACCATTACGATCGCATTTCAAATATCACTTGATATTTGAAATGCAGGGCGCGATTGTGTCGCCGGACGTGTGCAGTGGGGACTCCCCGGGCGGACGTTCGCGGCGACGCGGGCGCGCGCACTGTGAACCGGTGCGCGGCGGTGTGTCGTTGCCCGCGTGTCGCGTGCTTCGATGCGCCGACGCGAGCCGCTAGCCGATCGAGTGGATCCCGTCGTCACGGGGCGTCGTGAAACAGTCAGTTAGTGATGCGAATCATGGCGGTTCGCATGCAGATGTGGATGCGGGGCATGAAGAAGATGAGCGCGAGCAAGACCTATGCACAGCTCGTAGTCGAGCTGGCCGAACTGGACGAGGAAATCGAGCGAGCACGCGCGCGCGAACGCGTCGATGCGATCGCGGCGGTTCACTCGTTGATGGACACCTATGCGATCAAGCATCGCGACCTGGTCGGCCGCAACGGCAGCCGGGGTTCATACGTCGTGAAAGTGCTGCCGGCGCGCTATCGCGACCCGGCGAGCGGAAAGGAGTGGAGCGGGCGCGGCAATGCGCCGCTCTGGATCAGGGGCAAGGATCGTCGTCAGTTCGTGATCGCCAGGCCGCCGTCCACCGGCAAGAAAACCCGGGCCGGCTGACGCACGGCACCAGGCTACGGCGACCGCAGCTTCGGCGGTGCCTGACCCGGCGGCGTGAGCACCACGAGCAGCGTCCCGCCTTCGGGTAACGGCGCCACGCACGCATGCGGCCGATGCGACGAGATCAGCGCGCGGTCACCGGCGCGCTGATCTCATCGGTTTGGCGTGCTCGAAGTGCAGCTCGAGTTCGCCCGACAGTAAGTGACGTCGTCAGCAATCATCGGCGGGTGATGCCTGCCGCTGCGGGCCGGCCTGGACGGGCGTCGCGAGCGCTTCGTTCAGCCTCGGCCGACGAACGGCATCGCGGTCGCCATGATCGTCATGTTCAGGATGTTCGTGTCGAGCGGCAGGTTCGCCATCTGGACGATCGCGTTCGCGACATGCGTGACGTCCATGCGCGCCTCGGGCGCGAGGCTGCCGTCGGCCTGCGGGACGCCTTGCGTCATCCGTTCCGTGAGCGACGTCGCCGCGTTGCCGATGTCGATCTGGCCGCACGCGATGTTGTACCGGCGGCCGTCGAGGGCCAGCGACCGGGTGATCCCGGTCACCGCATGCTTGGTGGCCGTGTACGCGATCGTATCGGGGCGCGGCGCATGGGCCGAGATCGAGCCGTTGTTGATGATCCTGCCGCCCTGCGGCGATTGCGCTTTCATCAGGCGCCACGCGGCTCGCGCACACAGGAAGACGCCGGTCAGGTTCGTCGCGACGACGCTGTTCCACACGTCGAATTCGTATTCGTCGAGGGAAACCGGCGGCGCGTTGCGGCCGGCGTTGTTGAACAGCACGTCGAGCCGGCCGAACTGCTGCGCGATCTGCGCGAACGCGTGGTCGACCGATGCTTCGTCGGTGACGTCCGCCGGAAACGCGTGTGCGTCGCCCCCGGCGGTGCGGATCGCATCCTGCGTTTCGCGCAACGATGCTTTGGTGCGTCCGAGCAGTGCGACGGTGAATCCCGCCTGGGCGAGCGCGATGGCCGCTGCGCGACCGATGCCGGAGCCGGCGCCCGTGACGGCTGCGAATTTCTTCGAGACAGACATGGCGTGATTTCCTGCGAGTTGAATGACGGGTGAGGCTGGGGGATGAACGATGACCTTGCTGCTTCGGCAATGTAGTCGAAATGCGCGGCACGCATGTTCGAGCAACATCGTAAGGCACGCTCGATCACGTCGACGACTTCTTCCGGCCAGGTACGGCTTTCCGCGCCCGCGTGCCTGACTCCGCAAACAGATCGACCACCACGTCGCGCAGCCATTTGTTCCCTTCGTCCTGATTGACCCGCGTATGCCAGAGCATGTGAATCGGCGCGCCCGGCAGCGTGACGGGCAACGCGCGCCAGCCCAGCGAAAACGGTGCGGCGAGCTGCTGCGCGAGATGCTCGGGCACCGTCGCGATCAGGTCGGTGCGCTGCAGGATGTAGCCGACGCTCATGAAGTGCGGCACCGTGAGCCGCACCTGGCGCGCCACGCGGCGGCGCTTCAGCCATTCGTCCACCTGCCCGTGACCGGTGCCGGCCGACACCACGACCAGGTGCTCCGCATTGCGCCACGTGTCGACCGTCAGCGGCGCGTCTTCGAGCGGGTGCCCGCGCCGGAACAGGCACACATAGCGCTGATCGAACAGCCGGCGCTGGTAGAAGCCGCCCTTGAGCTGCGGCAGCAGGCCGATCGCGAGGTCGACGCGGCCGTCGGCCATTGCGTCGCCGAGGTTGACGCTCGTGTCGCGCACCGTATTGAGTGCGATGCCCGGCGCTGCTTGCGACAGGTGTTCGAGCAGCGCCGGCAGGAACACGACTTCGCCGATATCGGTCATGCCGATCGTCAGCGTGCGCGTGGCGCGCAGCGGATCGAAACCGGTCTCGGGGTTGAGCGCGGCGTGCAGCGTCGCGAGCGCGTGCGACACGGGTTCCGCGAGGCGCAGTGCGAACGGTGTCGGCACCACGCCGCCCGGCCCGCGCACGAACAGCGGATCGCCGAGCCGGCGGCGCAGCTTCGCGAGCGCATTGCTCACGCCCGGCTGGCTCATGTTCATCTGCTCGGCGACGCTCGATACGCGCCGTTCCTGCATCAGCCGCTGGAAAAGCAGCAGCAGGTTGAGGTCGACATCGCTCAGTTCCATGGTTGGGCCTCGCCGGGTTCATTGCATTCAGTGATGAAGCAGATTCCGGTCATTTTATTGCGGGATGAAAGTCCGCTCCCGAGAATGCCGATACGGCTCATGCAATCGACATGACCGCTGCGCACGCCGCAGAGCCCACATCGGAACATCGGAGACACCTTCATCATGCAGACGAACCTGAAGATTGCGATCGTCGGCGCCGGGATCGGCGGCCTGACGCTCGCGCTCGCCCTGCGCGAGCACGGCATCGACGCGCAGCTCTACGAACAGACGGAGGTGTTGCGCGAAGTCGGCGCGGCCGTCGCGCTGTCGGCCAATGCGACGCGCTTCTACGAGCGGATGGGATTGCGGGCGGCCTTCGACGCGGTGTGCGCGGACATCCCGGGGCTCGTCTATCGCGACGGCCGCAGCGGCGCGGTGATCGGCCATCATCGCGGCGACCCCGACTATCGCCGGCAATTCGGCGGCGCGTACTGGGGCGTGCATCGCGCGGATCTGCAGGCCGTGCTGTCGAAGGCGGTCGGCCTCGACGCCATCCATCTCGGCCACCGGCTGATCGATCTCGCGCAGCATCCCGATCGCGTCACGCTGTCGTTCGACAACGGGGCGCGCGTCGACGCCGATCTCGTGATCGGCGCGGACGGCGCTCGCTCGCTCACGCGGCGCTGGATGCTCGGCTACGACGATGCGCTGTATTCGGGGTGTTCGGGGTTTCGCGGCGTGGTGCCGGCCGCGCGGCTGAGCCTTTTGCCCGATCCCGAAACGCTGCAGTACTGGATCGGGCCGCACGGGCACCTGCTGCACTATCCGATCGGCGACGACGGCGACCAGAATTTCCTGCTGGTCGAGCGTCATCCGTCACCGTGGCCGTCGCGCGACTGGGTGATGCCGTCGGAAGAGGGCGAGCAACTGCGCGTGTTCGGGGATTGGCATCCGGCGGTGGTGCAGATGATCACTGCCGTGCCGATCAGCCAGCGCTGGGGGCTATTCCACCGGCCGCCGCTGGGCCGCTGGAGCCGCGGGCGCGTGACGCTGATCGGCGACGCCGCGCATGCGCTGGTGCCGCATCACGGTCAGGGCGCGAACCAGTCGATCGAGGATGCGGTGGTGCTCGCCGCGCAACTGGCGCAGGCCGGGCCGGGCAACTGGCGCGAAGCGCAGGACGCGTATGAGCGACTGCGTCGCGGCCGCACGCGCAAGGTGCAGTACGCGTCGATTTCCGTGGCCGACGTGCTGCACCTGCCCGACGGGCCGGCCGCGCAGGCGCGCAATGCGCGTCTGGCCGAGCGCGACAGCGTGCTGCATCACCTGGACTGGATTCACGATTTCGATGCGCTGGCGCAGGAGCCGAGCGAGAGGCAGGGCGGCACCTGGCTTTGAGCCTGCCGTCGGGATCAGGGGCGCGGCGGCCAGCGCCACGCGTGCGCCCTCAGGCGCGACAGGCTCGCCGGGATTGCAGGCGCCGGGCATGACATGGGTCGACGGCCTGCGGCCCGCCGGTCACCGGCCAGCCTGACGAAAACGGGCGGGGTAACGCCCGTCCGCCGTCACTTCACGCATTCGAGCGCGTACTTCAACCCCTGCCCGAGCAGGCCGCGCCATACATCCCACGTATGCCCGCCGTCGACGATGCGCAACTCGGCCGGGTTCTGCGCACGGCGCAGCTGCGTGTACAGCACGCTCGATTCGGCCTGGATGGTCAGGTCGTCGTCGCCGGCCGCGATGAACATCGGGATCCGCCAGCTGCGCGCGAAGTAGCCGCGCATCAGCGCCGGGTAATTGAGCTCGTGCCACACGCGCGGGTCGAACTGGCGGTCGCCGAACACGCCGACGTAGCGCGCGGCGGAATTGAGCGGCGGCTCGTTCGCGTAGATCGCGGGGCTCAGCAGCATCGCGCCGCAGAACAGGCCGGGTTCGAGCAGCGAGAAGCGCAGCGCGCCGAAGCCGCCCATCGACACGCCGCCGATCGCGCGGCCCGCGCGCTGGTTCGACACCGCGAAGTGCGCTTCGACCTCGGGCAGCAGGTCGTTGAGGAACGCGCTCTGCATCTTCTCCTTGCGGTCGACGTACCAATCGGTGCCGCCCTGCGGCATCACGATCACGACCGGCGGGATCTCGCGGCGCTCGATCAGCGTGTCGGCGGTGGCCTGTAGCCGGCCCTGCGTGACCCAGTCGTTCGCGTTGCCGGCGTTGCCGTGCAGCAGGTACATCACGGGGTAGCGCGCGCCTTCCGGGTTGTAGCCGGGCGGCAGGTAGACCGTGTACGACCAGTCGCGCTTCAGCGACGCCGACCGGAACGTGCGCAGCACGACGCTGCTGCCCGGATTGAGCGCGCTCTCCTGGGCGGCCGACGGGGTCGTCGCGGTCTGGACGGCCGGCGGCGGCGCGGGCGCTGCCACCGGCGCGGGCGGCGTGGCGCGGGCGGTGGCGATGGAGCCGGCGATCAGGGCGGGGGCGAACGCAAGGGCGAGTCGGCGCATGTCGAATTGTTTCAGGAGAGGCGCCGGCTATCGTAGCAGCGGCGCATGACGGCGCGGCGCGTCATCGCCGCGAACGGAACGGCAGCCGCGCGACGAGCGGCCCGTAGAGCTTGGCGACGAGATACAGCAGGCCCATCGCGACGACGTCGGCAATCAGGCCGAGCTTCACATCGAGATAGCCTTCGGTCGCCTGGTAGAGCACCGAATCGACCGCGAGCGAGATGGCGGTGCCCGCGACGAAGCACAGCAGCCCCTGCCGGCCGATCGTGCCGATCCACGGCATCGCGTGCGCAACCTTCTTCATCCAGCCGAGGTGGACCAGCTTGGCCGCGAGCCACGCGATCGCGAGAAAGTTCGCGAGCCGCAGCGCGCCGAGGTTCTGCTTGATCGACGGATCGGTCGGGAACGGCTCGATGCGCAGCCGGTAGTACGCGCCGGCCGCGACGATCGCGAGCGCCGCGGCCGTCAGCAGCCAGCCCTGCGGCTTCGGCGCGAGTGTCTGGTAGACCGGCTGGCAGCGCGCGATCACGCCGAGCACGAACAGGAACTGCCATGCGAACGGATTGAAGTCCCACGGCGCGCCTTCGACGGTCGGCAAGAAGCGCGCGACGTGCGGCGCCGCGTACCACAGCGATCCGCTGAACGCGAGCAGCAGCCACGGCTGCGTGCGCGCGAGCGGCAGCGTGAGCGGGACGAGCAGCGCGAAGAACGCGTACATCGGCAGCACCGACGCGAGGTACGGCTGGCGGCGGAACAGCAGAATGTCGCGCAGCGCGGCGAGCGGCTTGTGGAGCAGGCCGTCGAGGTCGTTGGTCGGCATGTTCGGGCCGTCGATCGCGAACGCGTTCAGCGCGGCCGTGATCAGCAGCATCAGGCCGGCCGTCACCAGGAATGCACGATAGATCTCGAACGCGCGCCGGATGAAGCGCTGGCGAGCTGCGGCCTCGTCGTGCCGTTCGGCGAGCGAGTTGTAGGCGATCGCGGTGGCGAAGCCGCCGAGGAACACGAAGACCTCGGCCGCGTCGCACAGCGCGTACGCGTGCAGCGTCACGCGTGACAGGATGCTGCCGCCGATGTGGTCGACGACGATGACGAGCAGCACGAGGCCGCGGAAGAAATCGAGCTCGGCGTAGCGGCCGGCCCGGGCCGGTGCGGTCATCGGACCGCCTCCCGGCGCGGGCCGCGGGCGCGGCCGGCACGCGCCGCGCATGAATCGGGGTGAAGCATGACTTCGTGAAGAAATGACGAACGGATGCGCATTGTGCCACCGATGCGGTGCACATCGGGTTTACGCGAATGGCCGGCCGTCGTGCCGCTGCCGATAAGCCGGGTCAGGCAGTCCGTGCAACTGGGCAGTTGGACGAGCGCAACGGTTTGCGCGGGGTTCATCTACCCCGATGGACGGACGGTTTGCGACGTGACACCATTTTGACCTCACGCGGCCGCACACCGCGTCGTCCGCCCTGCGGGCCACACCTAAAACAGACCAAACATTCGCCGGGCGCTCGACCATGCCCGGCCACCCGGCTCCGGAGAACCGTCATGAAGAAGCACATCATTTTTACCGCCGCGCTGGCCGCTTTTGCCGCGCCGGTCTTCGCCCAGAACAGCGTGACGCTGTACGGTGTGATCGATGAAGGCTTCAATTACACGAACAACGTGAACGTCAATGGGGTCGGAAAAACGAATTACCAGCTCGCGAGCGGCTATGCGCAGGGCAGCCGCTGGGGCCTGAAGGGTAGCGAGGATCTCGGGGGCGGGCTGAAGGCGATCTTCACGCTGGAAAACGGTTTTGACGTGAACAACGGCCGGCTCGGCCAGGGCGGCCGCATGTTCGGCCGCCAGGCGTTCGTCGGGCTGAGCGCGCCGCGCTTCGGCACGCTGACCTTCGGCCGTCAGTACGATTCCGTCGTCGACTATCTCGCGCCGCTCACCGCCAACGGCAACTGGGGCGGCACGCTGTTCTCGCACCCGTTCGACAACGACAACACGGACAATTCGTTCCGCGTCAACAACACGGTCAAGTATGCGAGCGCCGACTGGAACGGCCTGACGTTCGGCGGCACGTACAGCTTCAGCAACAGCACCGGCTTCTCGAACAACCGTCAGTACAGCCTCGGCGCGCAGTACTCGCTGGCCGGGCTGCAGGTTGCGGCTGCGTACCTGCAGGCGAACAACCCGGGTATCGGCAGCGCGGGCGCGATCTCGGCGGATGACGCGAACTTCGTCGCCGACCGCCTGCGGATCTTCGGCGGCGGCGTCAACTACACGTTCGGTCCGGCCACGGTCGGCTTCGTCTACACGAAGACGGACGTGAAGAACCCGGTGTCGACCGTCTACCTGCCGGCATCGACGTTCGCCGGCCTCGGGCTGACCGCGACGAAGTTCCAGAACTTCGAGATCAACGGCAAGTACCAGCTCACGCCCGATTTCTATCTCGGCGCGCAGTACGTGTACACGGACGGCAAGTACGATGCCGCGGCCGGGACGTTCAAGCCGAAATACCACACGGTCGGCCTGATGGCCGATTACAGCCTGTCGAAGCGCACCGACGTCTACCTGCAGGGCGCATGGCAGAAGGTGGGCGGCGACAAGACCGGCACGGCGGCCGACGGCGGCTACGTGGTCGGCACGGACGGCCCGTCGGCGTCGTCGAACCAGTTCGCGGTGCGCGCCGCGATCCGTCACAAGTTCTGACGTTCCAAGCGGGCGGCGCCGGGGCGAGTGCCCCGGCGCCTGCCGTCAATCCGCCCGGGGTACGCCCCCGAGCGTTTCCGCAAGCCAGTCGACGAAGATCCGCACGCGCGGTGCGAGATGTCGGCCGGTCGGAAACACCACCGACACGGGCAGCGGCTCGGCATTCCATTCCGGCAGCACTTCGACCAGCGAGCCGTCGGCGAGCAGCGGCCCGAGCCCTTCGCGCGGCGCCTGGATCAGCCCGAGGCCCGCAAGACAGCACGCGAGATACGCCTGCGAGCTGTTGACCGACACGACGCTGCGCATCTTGACCGCGTGCAGCTCGCCCGTATCCATATCCGCATATTCCCAGTCCAGCTCGCGGCCCGTGCGGCTCGAGAAATAGCCGACCGCGACGTGGTCCGGCAGCTCGTCCGGCGAGCGCGGCGTGCCGTGCCGCTCGAGATACGCGGGCGCCGCGCAATTGATCTGCGCCAGCTCGCCGATGCGCCGCGCGACGAGCGACGTATCGGACATCGCGCCAACCCGCACCGCGCAGTCGATGCCGTCGGCGACGAGGTCGACGAAGCGGTCGGTCGTGCCGATCACGACGCGCAGGTCGGGGTAGCGCGCGTGGAAACCCGGTAGCGCCGGAATCACCTGGTTCAGCGCAAAGCGTTCGGGCAGGTCGACGCGGATCGCGCCGCGCGGCGTCGTGCCGGCGTCTTCGAACAGCGTTTCCGCGTCGTCCAGATCGGCCAGCAACCGCGTGCAGCGCTCGTAATAGGTCGCGCCTTCGGCCGTCAGCGCGACGCGCCGCGTCGTGCGCTGCAGCAGGCGGACCTTCAGGTGTTTTTCCAGATACTGGACGGCGTTGCTGACCGTCGGGCGCGGCAGTTGCAGCTGTTCGGCGGCTTTCGTGAAGCTGCCGAGATGGGCGACGCGCGCGAAGATGCGCATTGCTTGCAGGTGATCCATGCGGGGCGGGTGCGTGGGTAGAGGGGAGCAGGCTCCATTGTTAATCAGCGTCGAACGGTTTGGTTGAGTGTTTCGCGTTTATCGCGCGCCGCAATGCGCCCAGAATCCGGCCTGTTCATTCATCAATCGAGGAAACGGACATGGAAACGCGTGAACTGGGCCGTACCGGCCCGCGGGTGTCGGCACTCGCGCTCGGCTGCATGGGGATGTCGGACTTCTACGGCCCGGCCGACCGCGACGAAAGCATCGCGACGCTGCACGCGGCGCTCGACCACGGCATCACGATGCTCGACACCGGCGATTTCTACGGCATGGGCGACAACGAGATGCTGATCCGCGATGCGTTGCGCGGCCGGGCCCGCGACCAGGTGCTGATCAGCGTGAAATTCGGCGCGCTGCGCGATCCGTCCGGCGGGTTTGCCGGCTGCGACGCGCGGCCGGCGGCGATCCGCAACTTCGTCGCGTACTCGCTGAAACGGCTCGGCACCGACCACATCGACATCTACCGGCCGGCGCGCGTCGATCCGGCGGTGCCGATCGAGGAGACGATCGGCGCGATCGCCGATCTCGTGAAGGCCGGGTACGTGCGCCATATCGGCCTGTCGGAAGCCGGCGTCGACACGATCCGCCGCGCCGCGGCCGTCGCGCCGATCGCCGACCTGCAGATCGAATACTCGCTGCTGTCGCGCGGCATCGAGGCCGGAATCCTGCCTGCGTGCCGCGAACTCGGGATCGGCGTGACGGCCTACGGCGTGCTGTCGCGCGGGCTGCTTGGCGGGCGCTGGAGCACGGCGCGGGAAGGCGAACGAGATTTCCGTGCGGCGAGCCCGCGCTTCCAGGGCGAGAACCTCGCGCACAACCTTGCGCTCGTCGATGCGCTGCGCGTGATCGCCGACGAGAAGGGCAGCAATCCGGCGCAAGTCGCGATCGCGTGGGTGCTGTCGCGCGGCGGCGATATCGTGCCGCTGATCGGCGCGCGCAAGCGCCTTCAGCTTCAGGACGCGCTGCAAGCGACTGAAATGCAACTAACGGTCAATGACATCGCTCGCATCGAAGCGGCGGTTCCCGCCGGGGCGGCTGCCGGTGAGCGTTATCCGGCCGCACAGATGGCGCACCTCGACAGCGAGCAGGGCCGGGGGGCATCTCACGGGGGCTGATCGGGCCGGATTGGTGCTCGTTCAGGGGCCGGCCCGGTATTCAGCTCGGATTCGGGAGTCGAAGCGGGGTTCTGCAACCCGGATGCATGGTCCGGCCCCGCCTGCGTTGAGCGAGGCGGCTGGTTTTTCGTCGGCGCCGCGGCGCGCCAGCCCATCGGCGCGATCGCGCCGCCGCTCCATCCGGCAAACCCTAGCCAGCCTCAGGCAAAACCAGATGGCGAGCGGCGCGCTCGGGGTTCACCATCGGCGCCGTACTCGACCGGACGGAATGCCTTTCATGCAAGTTCATACGCTGACGATCATCGCGGTGGTTTTCCTGCTGGCCGGCGCGGTCAAGGGCATGATCGGGCTCGGGCTGCCGACGATCGCGATGGGGCTGCTGACGCTCGCGATGCCGCCGTCGGCTGCCGCGAGCCTGCTGCTCGTGCCGTCGTTCATCACCAATCTGTGGCAGTTGTGGCTCGGCCCGTCGTTCCGGCCGCTGCTGCGCCGGCTGTGGCCGCTGCTCGCCGGCCTGACGATCGGCACGCTGACGGGCGGGCTGCCCGCGCTCGCTGCCGGCAGCACCTGGACGCATGCGGCGCTGGGCGTGGTGCTGATTCTCTACGGGCTGTGGGGGCTGGCCGCCGCGCGGCTGCCGGCGCCGGGCCGCCATGAAAAGTGGCTGTCGGCCGTGGTCGGCTACCTGACGGGCGTCGTGACGGCCGCGACCGGTGTGTTCGTCGTGCCGGCCGTGCCGTATCTGCAGGCGCTGCGGCTGTCGAAGGACGACCTGATCCAGGCGCTCGGGCTGTCGTTCACCGCATCGACGATCGTGCTCGGCCTGCAACTGCGCGTGACGGGTGCGTTGCAAACGGTCGATCTCGGCGTGTCGGCGCTCGCACTCGTGCCGGCGCTGGCGGGCATGGCAGGCGGGCAATATGCGCGCCGCGTGATGAGCGAACAGGTGTTCAAGCGCTGCTTCTTCGTCGGGCTCATCGCGCTCGGCGCGTACATGGCGGCTTCGGGGTGGCTGTAAGCGGGCATCGCTGACGAGCGCGATGCCCGCTGTCCGTGACGCGCCCAAAGCCGGTTTCGACAACAGCGGGCTTCGGGCGCGTTCACCGGGCGTGGGCGACATCGCTCAGGCCGGATCGGCGTACTTCAGCGTCCACCCGAACGTGCGGGTCGCGCCCGCGCCGAGTGAAAACGGCTTCGTCGTACAGGCGAAGTTCGAATGCAACTGGCCGATCGGCGTCGTCGACAGCGGATTCGTCGTGCCGTTCGCCGTGTCGAAGGCCGACAGCACGCAGGTGTCGAACCCGGACGCCGCATAGCCGGTCGCGGCGCTGCTCGCGTAGGTTACCGACACGCCGTCGCCGTTCGCCTGCGTCGACGCGAAATCCGCGAACGACGTGAAGTCGGTCTCGACCGACAGGTTGCCGGTGAGCGAGCCCGTGCTCAGCGTATCGCTGCGGGCGACCGAGCCGTGCGCGAACGTCAGCACCGTATGCACCTGCAGGTCGAGATCCGTCGTGTACGCCGCATTCTTCGAGGCGAGCCGGAACTTCGCGGTATCGAACGACACGACCACCTGCCCGTTGCTTTGCTGGACGTTCAGGTTCTTGTAGTACGTGACGGGAATGTAGGTCTTCCCGTTGTACGACACCTGCGGCACCAGCAGCGCGTAGCCGAGATCGGTCGTGCCGTAGATCAGCTTGTCGGAGAACGGCACCGGGTAGTACGGCGTGTACGAGTTGTAGTCGGGCGCCTGGCTGAGGTTCAGGTTGATCACGCGCCGGCCGTCGCGCACGGTGACGAGCGCCGCGCTGTACGGATGCGCGGTGTCGCCCGGCTGGTTGTACCAGGTGAGCGTGTAGTGCGGCAGCGCGTCGAGCCACGCGTTGTAGTCCGTATCGGCCATCGGCGCCTTGCCGCCGAAGCCGAGCTTGTTCCACCACGCGTTCACGTACAGGTACTGATGCAGCAGGCTGAAGTTCTCGCCCATCACGCGCGGCTTGCCGCGATACGCGTCCGTGCCGCGACCCTTGACCCACATGTTCACCGACGGCGTCGGCAGCGACGGGTCGTACCAGTACGTGTCGAAACGCTGCGCGGCCTGGTAGATGAACCTGTATGCAACCTGCTTCTCCTGGTCGGTCAGCACGCCGGCATTGGCCGCGGCCGTCAGCACTTCCATGAACGCCGAATCGCCGTACGGGCCGATCGAGCGGCCGTAGTTGAATCCCTGGCCGTTCGCGTTCAGCTGCGGCAGGATCAGGTCGACCGACTTGCGCAGATAGCCCTTCAGCTCCGGCGTGAGGTTTGCCTCGTTGCCCATCTCGAACGTGCGCTCGGTCACTTCACCGATCAGCAGCGTGCTGTAGCGGTCGAAGCGCGCCTGGTCGTAGTAGGTCGTATGCGTGTTCGACGCTTCGTCAGAGAACCCGCCCGACGAGTCGTTGCGGATATGGTTCGTGAGCGTGTACAGCAGCGCGTCGCGCGCGCCCATTGTCGCGACCGACGGATCGGTCTTCGATGCAAACGACGGGCTGCTCCAGCCGAGCTTCTGGCGCAGCCCGGCAATTCCGTAGGACACCGCATAGTAGTTCTGCGCGGTGTTGAGCGACGCGATGTCGATCGGCGTGCCGGCGGCGGGGCACGTATCGGTCTTGCCACTCGCATCGGGGCCGAACATGTCGCAGAAGGTGAGCCGCCGCTGCAGCGTCGCGAGCATCGTGTCGCTGAAGACTTCGTTGAGCATCCCGTGCGCGTTCAGGTTGTTCAGCGTGATGAGGTAGTAGTACTCGCCCCAGGACGTATTCGCATATGCGTAGTTGCTGCCCGACTGCGCCATCATCGCGGTCGTGATCGTCTGGTACGTCGCGAGGTAGCTGGCGTATTGCGGGTCGTTCTTCGACTTCATGTCGATCAGGATGTACGACAGGCCGAGCGCGAGCTTGCCCGGCAGGAATTTGTCGCCGGTGTTCGTGTCGAGCACGTGGACCGGCGTGCCGTCGCCTAGATCCATCACGACCTGCGTGAAGTCGGGCGATTTCCGGATCAGGTCGAACAACGCGCGCATCTGGCCCATCATCGTGACCGGAATGTTCGCACCGGCCGGCACGCTGGTGTCGGGCGCGCCATAGACGAGCGCCTGCAGCGAGTTCGACGCGAGCGTCGGTGTCGTGGACGGGGGCGGCGAAGATGACGAAGGCGGCGGCGTGTCGGTCACGTCGTTGCCGCCGCAGGCGCTGACGAACAGGACGGAAAGGGCGCTGAGCGCGGCGCCGAGCGCGAATCTGCTGCGCGGATGCATTGTGTCTCCAGTTTTGAATAGTGATGAAGGACGGGCGGGTGTAGCCGTTGCCGCGCTCGATGCCCGTACCCGGCCGCCGTCTTGCAACCCTGATCCCTGAAGACGGACGGCCTGAATCACCTGTCGAGCGGGCAAGCGTTCTCCCTGCACGGGCCGTGGCCGGCGTCGCGCGGAGGTGATGGAAAACGTTTTCCAAATTTAGGCATCGAGCGGCGTGATGTCAATGAACTTTCACGTCGGACGGGGCGGGAAAAACCCGGAGGGTGGGAAGACGGGAGTGAAGGGGGGGAAACGAAACGTTGCAGAAATTACCGGGATTTCTTCTTTTTGAGGCGAGATGAAGCGCCGGATATCGATGCGGATAGGGCGAGCAGAATGACTATCCGGCGATGCGTTCTCGCCGGGATGTGAGAGAAAACGTTATCCATAAGGATCGAGGTGAACCCGGCGGACATCGGGGCATGGCGGCGATCGGCAACCATGCGGTTCCGGCGAGACTAAAGCTGTGCCTCGATCGCGGCCTTGTCGATCACCGACCAGACCCGGCGGATCTTGCCGTCATGAAATTCGTAGAACACGTTCTCGCAGAACGTGACCTTCCGGCCGTCGACGGCGAGCCCCATGAACGTCCCGCTCGGCGAGCAGGCGAAGCGAAGGCGGCATGCGATGCGCGGCGGCTCGCACACGAGCAGCCGGATGTCGAAACGGAGATCGGGAATGTCGCGGAAGTCCTGTTCCAGCATCGCGCGGTAACCGGGCAGGCCGAGCGGCCGGTCGTTGTGGATCACGTCGTCGGCGACATATTCGCCGAGCGCTGGCCAGTCCTGCCGGTTCAGGCAGTCGATGTACGCGCGGTAGCGGGTTGCAAGATCGGTGTCGGTCATGGCCGTGCCTCCGTGTGTCGACGCGATGAGCCGGATGCGGCGCGCATCACTGCTGCGCGGTTTCGCCCGACAGGAACGTGACGAACTCCCGCGTGTATTTCGGCAGCGCATCGAACGACCGCGCGCACAGCTTCAGCCGGCGATGGCTCCACGCATCGGACAGCTCGACGAGCCGCACGTCCATCGTCTGCATCGCGCGCTCGGCCGCATGGCGCGACACGATGCCGATGCCCACGCCGCTCGCGATCACGCGGCAGATCGCATCGAAGCTCTTCAGTTGCACGCGATAGCGGATCCGCTTGCCGAGCGCGCGCGCCTGGTCGGCGAGATGCACCTGCAGCGCGCTGCCGTCGGTGAGGCCGATGAAGTCGGCATCGGCGATCGAGTCGAACGCAACCTTCTCCTGCGATGCGAGCGGATGCGCGGCCGGCACGACGACGATCAGCCAGTCCTCGCGGAACGGCTTCTGTTCGAGCCCGCCGAGCCCGACCGAATCGGCGACGATGCCGACCTCGGCCGTCTTGTTGCGGATCGCATGCACGATCTCCTGGCTCGAGCGCTCCTCGACGCTGATCGACAGCTTCGGGTGATGCGGCAGGTAGTCGGCCAGCGCGTCGGGCAGGTATTCGCTCAGCGACGCCGTGTTGCACAGCAGCCGGATATGCCCGCGCAGCCCCTGGCCGTATTGCTGCAGTTCGCCGCGCATGTGGTCGATCTGCTGCAGCACCGTGCGCGCGTGGTGTTCGAGCGCGCGGCCCGCATCGGTGGCCTGCGCGCCCGATTTGGTCCGGTGCAGCAGCGGCACGCCGAGCTCGTCCTCCATGCCGCGGATGCGCTCGCTCGCGGCCTGCAGCGTGATGTGGGTGCGCTCGGCGCCGCTCGTGATCGTGCCGGCCTCGCAGATGTTCAGGAAGAGCCGCAAGTCGGTCAGGTCGAAGCGCATGATGGGGGACGATCGTATTGGAATAGTCGATAAGTTAGCAGGGAACCGCGGCCGGGGTCTCAGGCGCAGCTTGAGGCCCGATTCGCCGGTTCCGCATTTTCGGGGCGCGATCGATCGCGGATCATGGCCGCACATCAACCGGGGAGCCTGCCATGCAGATCGATCCGTCGTGGGGCGTGTCGTTCAAGATCGCGTTGCACGTGCTGTTCCTGTGCATCGGCATCGCGTGGGCGTGCGCCGAACTCGTCGCGTGGTTGCGTTGAACGTCGCGGCGATCGCCGCTTCGTGCCTATTGAAACAAATCCGTCATAGTTCCTCGAGACGAAAATTCTTCCGCTTTCCTGCAAAAAGACCATCAAGTTTTCCCGAATCGGACCGTATTACCGGTAGCGAATGCCGGCCGGCATCCGGTTCGTGATCGTTTGTCATCATTGTTTGCATCCGGTTACACGTCGGCCGTTCCGTTTTTGAGATGCTTGAAAGATTGTCAAACCGGAGTCGGATCGTCCATGAAAACGCGCGAGATTCACCGCAACGCGGCGTGGTTGCCAGGCTTGGCCGCCGCGCTCGTCATGGCCGGTTGTGCAAGCACGCAGTCCGTTCCGCCGAGCGACACGCTGGCGGGGCAGTCGTCATCGTCGAGCCAGCCCGCCGCTGCGCCGTCGGCCGCCACGCCGCCACCGGCGCCGATTTTCGTCGCGCAGAAGTACGTCGTGAAACGCGGCGACACGCTGACGGGCATCGCGTCCGCAAACGGCTGCAGCGTGGCCGACCTGCGCACCTGGAACAGGCTGGGCGCGAACGGCAGGCTGCGCATGGGGCAGGTGCTGCGCATCGTCAAGCAGCAGCCGTTGCCGGCGCCGGGCGCGGCCGGCGCGCAGGTAGCCGCATCGTCGGCGTCGGGCAATGGTGCAGCGAGCAACCCGGCAGCCACGCAGGCCACTGCGTCGAATGCGAGCGACCGTCAGGTCGTCAAGGAAACGAAGCGGCACGCGGGCGGCGTCGCGCTCAAGTGGCCCGCGAGCGGCAAGATCGTCGACGGCTTCCGGCCGGGGCGGAACCGCGGCATCCAGATTGCCGGCCGGCCGGGCGACCCGGTCCGCGCCGCGGCCGACGGCCGCGTGATGTACGCGGGCACCGGCCTGAACGATTACGGCAGCCTGATCATCGTCCAGCACAACGCGGATTTCCTGACCGCCTATGCGCACAACCGCAAGCTGCTCGTGAAGACGGGCGACATCGTGCGCCAGGGCGACGAGATCGCCGAGATGGGCGACCTCGACAACTCGCGTGTCGCGCTGCTGTTCGAAGTGCGACGCGACGGCAAGCCGGTCAATCCGATGCCGTATCTGCCTTCGTCGCAAGGGTGAAGCAGGGCCGTTTCGCTGGAACGTCGCGGCGGTCGCTGCTACGCTAGGGTCTGTTCATGCGAGTCCCGCGCTTCGCGGGGCCGACGGTCGTCTTTCGGGGATGCGCGGCGTATGCCGTCGCGAGCCGGCCGCCGGCGTGAACGGGCACGCTTCTCCAACGCGTGCCCGAACTGCTTCGTGCCACCGATTCCGACAGAACCCACGACATTCATGGAACACTCTCCGACCCGCCGCTCGCTGTTGCTCGCCGCCGTTGCCGCGCCGTTCGTCGCCGCGTGCACGTCCGCGCCTGTCGCCGACCAGGGGCGCGCCCATACCGCCCAGGCTGAATTGACCGCGCTCGAGAAGGCCTCGAATGGCCGGCTCGGCGTCGCCGCGCTCGATACGTCGAACGGCGTGCGCATCGCTCACCATGCGCGCGAGCGCTTTCCGCTATGCGGCACGTATGCGGTTGCCGCGGCTGCCGCGATGCTCGCGCGCGGCTCGCTCGACGCGTCGCTGCTGCCGCGCCGCATCCTGTATCGCCGCTACGAAATCGTTGCGGGCTCACCGATCACGGAAAGCCACGTCGACACGGGCATGACGATCGAGCAGCTTTGCGTGGCGATGCTGCAATCGGGCGACAAGGGCGCCGGCAACCTGCTGATGGGCGTGCTCGGCGGCCCGCAGGCCGTCACGGCGTTCGCGCGCGCGAGCGGTGACATGTCGTTCCGCCTCGATCACTGGGAACCCGAACTGAACAACGCGGCGCCCGGCGACGAACGCGATACGTCGACGCCGGTCGAGATGGTCGACACGTTGCAGCGGCTGCTGCTCGGCAACACGCTGCAGGAGCCGCAACGCACGCAACTGACGGAATGGATGGTCGGCGGCGCGCGCGGGGCGACCGGGATCGCGGCGGGCGTGCCGCCCGGCTGGCGCATCGCGAACAAGGCCGGCACGGGCGGCTACGGCACGACGACCGACGTCGCGGTGCTGTGGCCGCCGTCGCGTGCGCCGATCGTGATGGCCGTGTCGTTCACGCAGCCGCAGGCCGCCGCGGCGGCCCGCGCGGACGTCGTTGCGTCGGCGGCGCGCATCGTGGCGGCCGCGCTCACCGCGACGGCCTGAGCGTCCCGCGCCTCGCGCAAAGCCGGCGTTTGGCTTATCGTGTCGGACAGTGCGCGCCGGGGTCGGCGCGCGGTCCTTCCGCGCCGTTTTTCCGTTTGCCTTCTTCATGCGCCGACTTCCGCCCCTGCATGCGCTGCAGATCTTCTCGACGGTGGCTCGCCACCGCAGCTTCACGCGTGCGGCCGAGCAGCTGTGCATCACGCAGGGCGCGGTGAGCCGGCAGATCCAGACGCTCGAGGCGCATTACGGTTTTCCGTTGTTCAAGCGGCATGCGAAGGGTCTCACGCTGACGGCGGAGGGCGAGCAGTTGCTGCCGGTGGTCAACGAGAGCTTCGCGCGGATCGAGGACATTTCGATGAGGCTCACGCGGCAGCGCACCGACCTTGCACTGAAGGTGCCGACCTGCGTGATGCGCTGGATGCTGCCGCGCATCATGCGCTTCCAGGGCGAGCATCCCGATCTGCATGTGCAGATCACCACCGCGTGGCAGCACGTCGTCGACTTCTCGACCGAGCCGTTCGATGCGGCCGTTGTCTACGGCACGTCGCCGGGCGCCGGCGTGTTTGCGCTGCCGCTGTTCGACGAGCGGTTGACGCCCGTCTGCGCGCCCGAACTGCGGCAGACGTCACCGCTCGATGCGACCGGCGATCTTGCCCGCCATACGCTGCTGC
Organism: Burkholderia sp. 4NA327C6; assembly: GCF_005502655.1. NCBI lineage: Bacteria > Pseudomonadati > Pseudomonadota > Betaproteobacteria > Burkholderiales > Burkholderiaceae > Burkholderia > Burkholderia sp. 4NA327C6. The sequence continues at coordinate 141,403 of NZ_SCNZ01000011.1, forward strand.
ATCCGACGCGTGATCATCGCGACTGGCGCGCGTGGCTCGAGCACGCGGGCGAGCGCAGCGTCGATCCAGCGCGCGGGCCGACGTTCGACACGCTCGATCTCGCGACGAACGCGGCGATGCAGGGCTTCGGCGTTGCGATCGGCGACGTGACGCTCGTCGACGACGACGTCAGCGCGCGCCGGCTCGAACGGCCATTCGATATCGTGCTCGAGACGGGCGCGCGTTACTTCTTCGTCTATCCCGAGAACATCGGCAACCAGCAGAAAATCCGTGCGTTCAGCGACTGGATCGCGCGCCATCGCGATTGACCGGCGGTCACGCACATGCGCGGGGCCGGCGCGCAGAACCCGTCGGGTGCCGCGCCTGCGGACGGCTTCACTGGTACGTCACGACGGCGATCATCGGCGCCTGGCTGTTGCCCGGACGGTTCGGTAAAACGATTGCGCGTGAGGCCTGAGTAAAGGTCGTGGTCTTGATGGCCTGCTGGCTCGCTGCGTCGACGAACGCGATCTGGCCGGTTGCCGGGCGCGGACAATCAGGGCGGACTTGTCCGCGGGCGAGATCGGTCGTATCGACCGCGAACGAGCAGGGCGGTTCGACGATCATGCCGGAGAAGTAGATGACGCCGGACGCGCCGGCGGCAAAGGACGAGGAAGTGGCCAGAAGCGAGGCAGCCAGGACGAACGAGGCAGCGATAGGGCGGTGCTTCATGACAGGCTCCAGAGAGGAAGCGCGTCGCAGCGGGCCGCTCGGGTGGCAGTCCGTCAACGCTGCGATGCTGTATGCGTAAACGGCAGAACCATCGAAACTCTTGAGTGGAAAATTACAAATTTGGGATACGAGCAAACGATTTCGTATTGCTGAATTCAATCTATGCCGGATTTGCGAGATATCAAATCAGGGTAATGCCGGTGGTGTACGCTCGACAGGAAAGCGGGGCATCCGATGCCGGTCGCCACGGCAGGTCGTTGCGAAGGCAACGAGTTTACGGATCGTGGAAATGATGCGCGGGTGAATATCGACGCTCCAACGCAAAATGGCCGCTCGTTTCCGAGCGGCCATTTTGCGTTGGAACCGAACGTGTGCCGTTCAGGCCGTGCGCTTGCGTACCGCGCCGACCACCACGAGCAGCACGATCGCGCCGATGATCGACGCGATCCAGCCCGCGCCCTGGCCCGGTGCGTACCAGCCGGCGGCGCGGCCGACGTAGCCGGCGACCAGCGAGCCGACGATGCCGAGCACGGTGGTCATCACGATGCCCATCTTGTCGTCGCCGGGCTTGAGCGCGCGGGCGAGGAGGCCGACGATGAGCCCGACGACCAGGGTTTCGATGAATTGCAGCATGAACGCCTCCCTATTGCGGTTGAGCTGTTGACGAAAGGAAATGGACTCGCGTGCCGCGCCGGGGTTCCCTGCGGCGGCGAACCGGCGCGCGGCGCGTCGAGTATCGCATGCCGCGGCGTCGGGCAGACGTCAGGTCGCGGCGAGGCGCGCGCCGACGTCGTTCATTGGTAGTCGAGCAGGACCTGCGCCGCGGCATGAACGGAACCGCCGCCGATCTTTGCGCCCGTTTGCAGGTAGGACGCACGGAGCGGAATCGACGGCGATCCGCCGGTGGCCCGGTTGTAGTTCGTCACCGTGTGCGATTTCCGCAGCGTCAGCGGCTGGCCGGTTGCGCCATCGGCGATCTGGATGCCGATGCCGCTCGCCTTTGCATCCGGACGCAGGTGCATGCCACCGGGCGCGCCGACGACCATGTCGTCCAGCGGGGCCAGCTGATAGCCGATCCGGTTGTAGCCGGCTGGACAGTTGTTCAACTGCACCTGGAAATCGGTCGCGCCGGCGGTCGAGCCGACGCCGTTGAACACATGGTGCTGCACGGGCGGCAGCGTGACGGTCTGGTCGGGAATCGAGCACGTGCCGTTGATGAAGCTGACTTTCGCGGCGAGGAAGACCTCGGATGATTCGCCCAGGATGCCGGATTTGTAATAAATCCTGTAATAGGCACTGAGCCAGCCGGAATTGAGCGAGCCGTCCTTCGGCTGCCGGCTGTCCCGAAACAGCACGACTTCCAGCGTGTTGCGCAATGTCGTCTTCGTCGACGAGACGGCCACCGTGCCGTCGATTAGCATCCGCGTCGACAAGCCGGATACGTTCGTTTCGAGATCGGGGCCGGGGATGACGCCCACGACGCTGCCCTTGTTGTACATCGAGATACTCGTGATGTCGCAGGTGCTCGCACCGCAAACGTCCTGCGGCGTGAAGTAATGCCGAGCGACGGCGGTACCGGGGGGCGCGTTCGATGGGCTCGACACCGTTGCCTGCCCGAATGCATAGAGAGACGCCGCCGCCGCGTCGGTCGCGAATGCGGCGCATGCGAGCAGAAAGGTCGATGCAACCGCGATCAAGCGGGCCATGCGCCGTGCAACGTCGCCAGATGAGTCGTGCGGGTGCGTGTTGCCTGCACAGCGTGCAAGCCGGTGCGATTCGGATGATGAGTAAGCGTATGGCATCTGGATTCCTTATTGAATGGCGGCGGCCGTCGAATCGGCCTGGCAGACGCTCGTGACGGTCTGTACGCCCGGCGATCGTCCGCGACGTTGCGCGACCGGAAGCTCGTATGCGATGCGGCAGACCGAGCGATCGTCGGCGCCCCATTGAACCGTCAGCGAGCCGCGGTCGTTGAGTCCGCGCGCGAAGATCTTGCTCGCCTGGGCGACGACACCGACTTCCTTGCCGGTCTCGTCGTGCACGACGGCGCCGAACGGCAGCGGCGTGCCGTTGGCCTGCGGCGCCTTGACGAGTGCGGCGCGGCCGGTGTCGGTCGCAAACCGGATGAGCGGCACCGCACCGGCGCGCGGCGCGATCTGACGGCTGGTTTCCTTCAGTTCGACGTCCATCGAGATTCCCTTCGGATCGAGCGCGACCGTATTGAGGCTGTAGGGCGTCAGGTACGGAACGACCGCGTAACCGTTGCCGTCGACCTTGACGCCTGAGGCATTGGTGATGCGCGCGCCGGCCGCACCCGGCGCCTCGACGATCGCGAACGTCTCGGACAACGGCTGCGAGAACGTGATGCCGCCGCGATGCGCGACCAGCGCGCCGCGCACGCCGAGCGAGCCCTGCTGGAACGCCGTGCTCGCGCCCCCGCTCGCATTGAGTTCGGCCATACGCGTGCGGTACGTGACGTTGGCGCTGCCGTCCGTGACCGAATCCGGCCCGGACGCGTGGTTCGCGCTGACGCTGTACGACAGCGCGTGATCGTCGCCGAGCGATCCGGACAGCGTCGACTGCAGGCGTGTGCGGCCGAGCGTATCGCGCGACACGTTGCCGGTGACGGTCACCGGGCGTTCGCGGCCGAACGGGATCGTGACGCTCGCGTAATAGAGCGTGCCCATGTCGCCGCCGGCATTGCGCTGCCGCGTGGCCGTCAGGCTGTAGGACACGTTGCGGAACTGGTTCGTATAGCCGACCGAATAGTTGACGTCCGAGCCCGGGCGGTTCCAGTAGTTCACCGTCGATGCCGTGGCGTTGATGCGCCCGCCGGCCGCGCCGAGACGCTGCGTGAGCGCCAGTGACGCACGGTGACGCTGACGCCAGACCGAACTGACCGAGTGACCGTCCCGTACGGCATCGCGCGCCTGCATTGCGTCGTTGAGGCTGAAATAGCCATCCGTGGAATAGCGATACGCGGCGAGGGCGATGTCGGTGCCCGTCGCCTCGACCGACTTCGCATAGCTGACGCGCACGCTCGAACCGCTGTAGCGCTTCGCGCCTGGGATGGAGGTCATCGCATGCGTGACATCCGCGCCGAATGCGCCGAACGACGTATTGAGGGCGCCACCCAGCATCGCGGATACATATCCGGCCGCGAGCGTGGCGCCGCCGTAGGCCGTCAACAGGTTGGTCAGGCCTCGCTGGTACGTGGCCTGTGCGAACAGCGGCTGGCTCGATCCGTAGGGGTTGCGCAGCGTGCCCGCGACGAAGCTGTAGCGGCCGATGCCCGGCCGCAGCGACATCGGCACGGCGGCGTAGGGCACGGAAAACGTATGCACGGAGCCGTCGGCCTCGGAGACCGACACCTGCAGGTCGCCGCCGTACCCGGTCGGGTACAGGTCGTCGATTTCGAAATTGCCGGGCGCAACCGTCGTCTCATAGATCGTCACGTCGTTCTGGCGGATCGTCACCTTCGCATTGCTGTTCGCGATGCCGCGCACCACGGGCGCATAGCCGCGCAGCGAGTCGGGCAGCATCCGGTCGTCCGTCGACAGGCGCACGCCGCGAAACTGCGTCGAATCGAACAGTTCCCCCGACGTGTAGCTTTCGCCGACGACAAGTTGCGATGACAGCGACGGGAGGTCGCGCTGGAGATAGGTCGCGAGATTCTGGTACCGGCTCTGGCCGCGCGACGACCACGAATAAGAGCCTTCGTGGCGAAAGCGCCAGCTGCCGAGGTTCACGCCGCCGTTCAGGCCGAGATAGCCTTGCGTCTGGGCGGTATGACCGCTGGCCTTCGACGTGTAGAGGTTGAAGTTGTAGCCGAGCAGGCCGACGGTTTCGCCTGCAGTCCATTGATCGGGATTCACGTAGCCGCGCGCCTTGCGCGCGAGCGATGCCTGCGGGATCGACAGCCGCAGTACCTGGCGCGTGAAGTCGAACGCCGCGCTTGCGTCCGGCACGACCTGCTCGATCCGCAGGCATGCGCGGTCGCCTTCAAGCTCGGCGACGATGTCCGGCGTGAGCTTGCCGAAATCGATGCCGACGCGTTCGAGCAGCGCGCGGTCGAAGCACGGCCGGGCATCGCCCGAGTCCGGCGCGGCCGCGAAGCGTACGTCGTAGCGGCCGATCCAGTCGGAGCCGACGTGGATATCGGCGGTGTACACGCCCGGGGCCGTCACGTTGCGCTGCGCGAAGCGCGAGACGTCGAATTGCTTGCCGAGGCGGTTCTGCAGGAAAGCCCCGTCGAACTCGACTTGCGCGAGCGTGCTTTCGGCGGCGGTTTGGGACGTCGCGCGGCCATCGCTCGACCACGCGCCGACGCACGCCACCACCAGCAGATGGATCGGCTTGATGCGGGGCATGTCGGCCGCGGCGTGGCGCGGCAGTCGAGACGAGATCATGAGTAGTACTCCAGATAGTGTCGAATCGAGCGGATGCGTTGCGCCGACGCAGTCGCGCGGGTGTGCGCGTTGCTGCGTGGCGAAGGCTGATTCCGGGGATTCCAGGCCGTCTGGTCGGGACGGCAAACAGGGGGGGGGCGGACGAAAGACGAGGAAGCGGCAGGCCGCGCCCGTGGCGCGCTGCCGGCTTCGACCGCGTTACGGGGCGACGCTGACCGGACGCTTGATGTCGATTGACCGGCCCCAATCGTTGATGCTGCCGAACTCGACCGTTGCGCTCGCGGCGGGTGCGCCGGCGAGATTCTTGATCGGGAAGCGTTGCGTGCTTCGGGGCAGCACGTAACCCATGCCGGCGTCATGCTTGCGGCCGGCGGAATTCAACAGGACGTTGCCGAAATTGACGACGAACGGCGTGGGATTGCTCGCCTCGAGCGCGTAGCCGCCATCGACGCGAACCACGCGCCAGTCGAGCTGCATCGGCGCATCGTCGGCGCTGCCAGCCAGCCCGTCGGGGCGATACATGATCTTGATACGGGAGCGGAACGCGAGCTGGATGCGGTTCCGGTTTTCGTCCGCGGAGGCCTTCGGCGGGACTTCGAGCACGTTCAGCCAGAACAGCGATTCCCGATCGGCGGGAAGCGGTTCGCCGGTGTGTACGAGACGCAGCGTCTGGCCGTTGCCGGATTCCATTCGGAAGATCGACGGCGTCAGTGTGAACGGCACGTCGATGTTTTCGGGCAAGGCACTGCTATCACCGTTGTCGAGCCATGCCTGCACCAGCGCCGGACGCTTGCTGTCATTCGTGAGTTGGATCGTGACCTCGCGCTCGCTGGACGGGAAGATCACGCGCGTGCCGGCGATCACGACGCTTGCGTCGGCTTGCGACGCGAATGCGGTGACGGCCAGGGCCAGCGTACGGAGGAGCTTCAACAGTTTCATAAGCGTAGAGAGTCGGATCGTTGCAAGGAAGCGGGCGGAAACGGCGGTTTCCGCACCGCGCGGCGTGACGGGACGGAGATCGCCGGGGCGACGACCTCCGCGCCTTCGTCCTTATTGGTAGATCAGCGAGTACTCGACGCGCGAGTTGACGTCGCCGGCCTTCACGGCGCCGGAGGCGTAGTACTCGGCGAAGTAGTTCAGCTTCGCGTTGCCGTCGGCATCGATATCGACGAGTTGCGTGCTTGCACCGGTTTGGGCGCCGATGGGGACCAGTTTCTGTTGATCGTCCAGCACGTTGATCTGCACGCCTTGCGCGGCCTTGTCACCCGAGTCGACCGTCAGACGGCCGGTCGATTGATCGACGTTCGTGCCGTTTTCGAAGACGACGCCGACCTTCACCGGATTGTCGTCGCCGGTCGTGCAGCCCTTGAGCGCCAGCGAGAATGCACTGCGACCGGCCACGGAGCCGACATCCGGGAGCGCCGTGGTGCTGACCGGCGGCAGCGGGACGGTGAAGTCCGATCCGCCCTCGACGCTGCAGGTCGACGAGATGATTTTGCCGACGAAGTTGACGGTGCCGTCTGCCGCGTGGGCCGTGGACGAAAAGGCTGCGCCGGCTGCGACGAGGAGAAAGGGAATTGCGCTGCGCTTGAGGTTTTTCATATTTAAAGCTCCAAATAAAGTTCGACGTTGGAAAGCGCGTATTGAATTTAAATCTCTGAATGACGCGTTTCGGATTGAATTATGCGGATTTCGTAATGACTTTGTAATGTGACTGGTACGAATCGATTACGATTTCAGCTAGTACAAGTACTAAGTTTCTTGGTGCCGGAGACTGCATTCAGCGGGAAGGGGCGTGGGAGCTGGAGGGCGGGGCGTGCGCGCCTCGCCATCGAAAGCGGTCGAGGTGTCGATTTCGTCGGTCGCGCCATTCGATATGGGCGATCACCGCTGCGGGTCCGCTATTCGTCGGCGGTTATTCGTTATTCGAAGCGGATCGAAGCGGATCGAAGCGGGAATGGCCGGCCGGCGGAGGGGCCGGCGGCCGGCATGCCGCGTTGCGGTCGCGGCACGTCATGCGCCGTTTGCGCGTGCGAACGGTCGCGTTGTCGTCGGGCGCGTGTCAGGCCGCGGGCGCGCCCGCCACCGGGTCGAGACGGCGGTAGCCCTCGGTCGCGCGCAGCAGCGTGCGCGTGTAGTCGCGCGCCACCTGCCCGGCGCGTACGTTCTCGATCCGGAGCTGCTCGACGATTTCGCCATGCTGCATCACCGCGACCCGCTGGCACAGGAAGCCGATCACCGCGAGGTTGTGGCTGACGAGGATTATCGTCAGGTTGCGTTCGCGGTGCAGGCGGCGCAGCAGGTTCAGGATCTCGGCCTGCACCGACACGTCGAGCGCGGACGTCGGCTCGTCGAGCAGCAGCACGCGCGGCTCGACGATCAGCGCACGCGCGATCGCGACACGCTGGCGCTGGCCGCCCGACAGCTGGTGCGGGTAGCGGAAGCGGAACGCCGGGCCGAGCCCGACCTCGGACAGCGCGCGGGCGATGCGCGCATCGGTGTCGCCGATGCCGTGGATCGACAGCGGCTCGCGCAGCGTCTGGTCGACCGTGAAGCGCGGATGCAGCGATGCGTACGGATCCTGGAACACCATCTGCACGTGGCGGCGGAAGGCGCGATCGGGCGTGCCGCCTACCGGCCGGCCGTCGATCGACAGGCTGCCGGACGCGAGCGGCACGAGGCCCGTCAGCGCGCGCAGCAGCGTCGACTTGCCGGACCCCGATTCGCCGACGAGCCCGAACACCTCGCCGTCGCGCACGGCGAAGCTCGCATCGCGCACGGCGTCGACGTGACCCGTGCGGGTCGGGAAACGGATCGATGCGTGATCGACGTCGATCATCTTGCTGTCTCCTGTCGATCGGCCGGCGTGCCGGCATGCGACGCGGGTTCGAGCCACGCCGGATCGCGCCGCAGCACGGGCAGTTCGTCCGGCGGGTTCGCGAGCGGCGGGTTCGCTGCGAGCAGCCCGCGCGTATAGGGATGGGAAGCGTCGCGCAGGTCGCGCGCGGCGCAGGTTTCGACCACGCGGCCCGCATACATCACCGCGACGCGATCGCAGAACGACATCACGAGCGGCAGGTCGTGGCTGATGAACATCAGGCCCGTGCCGTGCCGCGCGATCATCGCGTCGAGCACCGCGAGCACCTGCATCGACACGGCGACGTCGAGCGCGGAAGTCGGTTCGTCGGCGATCAGCAGGCGCGGGCCGGTCGACACCATCATCGCGATCATCACGCGCTGGCCCATGCCGCCCGACAGCTCGTGCGGATACGCATCGGCGACGCGTGCGGGGTCACGGATCTGCACGGCCGCGAGCGCGTCGACGATCCGTTCGCGCAGCGCGCGGCCGCGCAGGCCCGGCTCGTGCAGCCGGAATGCCTCGCCCATCTGCTTCGCGACCGTCATCACAGGGTTCAGCGAATATTTCGGGTCCTGCAGGATCATGCCCATCTGGCTGCCGCACAGCCGCCGGCGTTCGCCCGGCGGCATCGCGAGCAGGTCGTGGCCCGCGAAGCGCATCGTGCGGGCCGACCAGCGCGCGGCGTCGGGCAGCAGGCCGAGCAGCGCGCGGCCCGTCAGCGATTTGCCGGAGCCCGATTCGCCGACGATGCCGAGCCGTTCGCCGGGGGCGAGCGTCAGCGACAGGTCGCGCACGGCGTCGGTGACGGTGCCGTCATGGCCGCGAAAGCCGACCTTCAGGCCGTCGATCTCGCAAAGCGGCGCGGACGAGGGGGCGGGATGCATCGGCATGTCACGCTCCATGGCGGGGATCGAAGACGTCGCGCAGCCCGTCGCCGAGCAGGTTGAACGCGAGGCTCACGAGCAGGATCGCGCAGCCGGGCAGCGTCGCGACCCACCACGCGTCGAGCAGCACGTTGCGGCCCGACGCGACCATGAAGCCCCATTCGGGGCTCGGCGGCTGCGCGCCGAGGCCGAGGAAGCCGAGGCCCGCGACGGTCAGGATGATGCCGGCCATGTCGAGTGTCGCGCGCACGATCACCGACGACATGCACAGCGGCACGATGTAACGCAGCAGGATGCGCGGGCCCGATGCGCCCTGCAGGCGCGCGGCGTGGATGAAGTCGGCCTGCGCGATGCGGATCGTCTCCGCGCGCGCGAGCCGCGCATAGGCGGGCCACGCGGTGATCGAGATCGCGACGACCGCGTTGATCACGCCCGGCCCGAGCGCGGCGGCGAACGCGAGTGCGAGCACGATCTTGGGGAACGCGAGCGCGATGTCGGTGATGCGCATCAGCACGCTGTCGACGAAGCCGCCGCAGTAGCCGGCCGTCGTGCCGATCAGGAGGCCGATCGGCACGACGATCACGACGACGAGGATGGCGATGCCGAGCGTGAGGCGCGAACCGGCGATCAACCGCGAAAGGATGTCGCGGCCGAGCTGGTCGGTGCCGAGCCAGTGCGACGGCGAGCCGGGTGGCAGCAGCCGGTCGGACAGCACCTGGCGCAGCGGATCGTGCGGCATGATCAGCGGGCCGACGATCGCGACGACGATCAGTGTGACCAGGATCGCGAGCCCGAACAGGTTGAGCGGGTTGGTGGCGAAACGACGCCAGCGTCGGTACGCGAGGCCGAGCGCGGCCTGCGAGCGCGATGCGGGCGCGTCGGACAGCAGCCACGCGCGCAGCGTGAGGCGCTCGGCGTTCATGATCGGAGGACCTTCGGCATGGGCGACGAAAGAAGCGGAGTGGAGGCGGTCATGTCGAGTCGGCGCCTCAGCGCGCACGCGGATCGAACACGCGGTACAGCGCGTCGGTCAGCAGGTTGACGGTGATGAACATCGCGCCGATCACGAGCGTCGCGCCGAGCACCGCGTTCATGTCGGCGTTCAGCAGCGCGCCGGTCAGGTACGAGCCGAGCCCGGGCCACGCGAACACGATCTCGGTCAGCACCGAGCCTTCGAGCAGGTTGCTGTACGTGAGCGCGATCACGGTGAGCAGCGGCACCATGATGTTGCCGAACGCATGCCGCCAGATCACGCGCCGTTCCGACAAGCCCTTCGCGCGCGCGGTGACGATGTATTCCTGGCTCAGCTGGTCGAGCATGAACGAGCGCGTCATCCGGCTCAGGTACGCGACCGAGTAGTAGCCGAGGATCGCGGCCGGCAGCGCGATGTGCGACACCGCGTTGCGGAACACGTCCCACTCACCCGCGAGCGCCGCGTCGATCAGCAGGCTGCCCGTGCGCGGGTCGACCATCCCGTCGTACACGGGATCGAGCCGGCCGGGGCCGCCGACCCAGTGCAGCCGCGCGTAGAACAGCAGCAGCCCCATCAGGCCGAGCCAGAACACCGGCACCGAATTGCCGATCAGCCCGACGAAGCGCGCGACGTGGTCGATCGGCCGGTTGTGCTTCACGGCCGCCGCGACGCCGAGCGGCACGCCGATCGCGATGCCGATCAGCGTCGCGATCGTCGCCAGTTCGAGCGTGGCCGGGAACACGCGCTTGATGTCGTCGAGCACGGGGTTCGCGGTCAGCAGCGACATGCCGAGATTGCCGTGCAGCACGTCGCGCGCATAGATCAGGAATTGCGTGACGAGCGGCTTGTCGAGGCCGAGCGCGATGCGTTCGGCCGCGTACGCCTCGGCCGACGCGCGATCGCCGAGGATCGCGAGCACGGGATCGATCGGCACCTTGCGGCCGATCACGAACGTCAGCGCGAGCAGCCCCGCGAACGTGACGGCGAGCGTGAGCGCCCAGCGCAGCACGCGCAGGGCCCAGCGCACGGCCGGGCGCCGCGCGGGCAGCGTGCGCAGTGCTTCGAGGGAGGAGGCGGGAGTCGACATGCGGCGAATCTTATTGCTTCTTCAGGTTGCGGTACGACACGAGATCGTTGATCGGCCCGACTTCGAGCCCGCTCACGCCGGGCCGCGTCGCGACCTGCGCGACTTTCTCGAACATGATCACGAACGGCGAGCGCGCGAGCATGTCCTTCTGCATCGCCTGGTACCGTTGCGCGCGTTTCGCGGCGGTCGGTTCGGCGAGCGCCGTGTCGGTTTCCTTCGTCAGTTGCGGGATGTCCCAGCTGTTGCGCCAGGCCAGCATTTTATAGCTCGACTTGTCGGAATTGTCCGGATTCCACGCAAAACCCTGCGCGTTGCTGTGCGGATCGATGTAGTCGGCCGACCATTCGCCGATGTAGATGTCGTGCTGGCGCGCGCGGTATTTCGCGAGCGTCTGCTTGTTGTCGCCGGGGATCAGCTGCACCTTGATGCCGGCTTGCGCGAAGTTCGCCTGCACGGCCTGCGCGATTTCGGTGTACGGATAATCGTTGCGCACGTCCATCGTCACCGAAAAGCCGTTCGGCACGCCGGCCTTCGCGAGCAGCGCCTTCGCCTTCGCGACGTCGAGCTTGTACGGGTTCGCGTTCAGCGTGCCGAGGAAGCCTTCGGGCAGGAAGGTCTGGTGGACCTTGTAGGTCGTCTTCACCACGTTGCCCTGGATGCCCGCATAGTCGACCAACCACTTCAGCGCTTCCTGCACGTCCGGTTTCGCGAGCGTCGGGTTCTTCGTGTTCAGGCCGAGATACAGCAGCGTCGCCTGCGGCGAGGCCGACACCTTCGCCTTGCCGGATTTCACGACCGACGCCAGATCGTCGGGGCTCAGGTCGCGCGCCGCGTCGACATCGCCGTTTTCCAGCAGCAGGCGCTGGCTCGCGGCTTCGGGCACGTGGCGCAGCACGATGCGCTTCATCGCGAGCGGCAGACGGTAGCCATCGAAGCGCTGCAGCACGACGCTGTCGCCGGCCGTCCATTTCACGAGCTTGTAGCCGCCGGAGCCGGCTTCGTTGGTCTTCAGCCACGCGTTGCCGAAATCGTTGCCCTGCTGGTGCGACAGCAGCAGCTTCTTGTCGACCACCGATGCGGGCCACGAGCCGAGCACGTTCAGCACGAAGGTCGGTGCGTATTTCTGGTCGGTCGTGACCGATACCGTCAGGTCGTCGAGCTTCTTCACGTTGGCGACGACGTTCGCCTTCGTGAGCCCGATGCCGGTCAGCACGGCAGCCGGGCCCTTGTCGAGCAGCACCGCGCGCTGGATCGACCAGGCGACGTCGTCGGCCGTCAGCGGGTTGCCCGAGTGGAACTTGAGGCCGGGGCGCAGCTTGAACGTATAGGTCAGCCCGTCGGTGCTCACCGTCCACGATTGCGCGACGTCGCCGTTGAATTTCGACGGGTCGCGCAGGTCGACGCGCACGAGCCGGTCATACGTGTTCGCGACGTACTCCTCCGGCACCAGTTCGTAGATCTCGCCCGGGTCCAGCGTCGTGAACTCGTCGAGCAGCGTGGCCATCACGAACATGTCCTTCGGCGTTTCTGCACGCGCGGCGGAAAGCGGAACGGCGGCGAGAACGGACGCGGCGGCCAGCGCCGCGACGAGCCGGGATGTCAGGAAATTCATGGTCGCTCCATCGGTTGTCGAACGTGAACGGGAAGGGGGACGTGCATCACATCAGGTGCCACGGGCCGCTGTCGGCATTGTCGATCTGCGGCAGCGCGCGTGAGCCCGGCAATTCGTAGTGCCACCATTCGCTGTCGATGTGCGCGAAGCCGGCGGCGTGCATCACGCCGAGCAGCAGCAGGCGATTGCGCTGCACGGCTTGCGGCAGCCCCGCGTGGAAGTGGCCGGAGGCGGCGACCATCTCGTCGAAGCCGGTGCCCATGTCGAGCGGTTCGCCGTCCGCGCCGACGAGCGTCAGGTCGAGCGCGGTGCCGCGGCTGTGATTCGAGCCGCGGCCGAGATCGGCGATGAAATTCGGATCGGGCAGGCAATCCCACAGCACCTGCTGCGCCTGCGGCGGCCGGTACGCGTCGTAGATGCGCAGCGTGAAGCCGGCTTGGGCCGCGATGTCCACCGCGCGGCGCAGTGCGGCTTCGGCCGGCGCCAGCAGCAGGCAGTGCGCGTGGCGGTAGATCGGCTTGCCGGTCAGGTTGCGGTCGGTCGCGTAGACGAGATCGATGTCGACGCGATGCGTGGCAGGCGTGATTTCAACGAGGCGGTGAGCGTTCATCGGCGGTTCGGAAGGCACTCGCATTCAGGATTCGAATTGATCGAACGTGTGCTGCAGTTCGCGGTTGCGCGCGATGCGCCGGTCGATCGCCGGGCCGAGACGGTCGACCACGGCCGTGATCAGCAGGTTGAACAGGCAGGTGAGCGGCGCGAGCGAATCCCAGAACTGGCCGACGTCGGTCTTCACCTGCAACAGGTCGGCCGGCCAGTCGCGCGCCCACGGGCACGAGAGATCGGTGACCAGCGCGAACGGCTGCCCGCGCTCGGCGGCCGCCTGGCAATAGCGGCGCGCACTGCGCGAATACGCGCGCGTATCGGTGACGATGCAGTACGGCCGCTCGAATTCCGAGTTCAGCGAATCGACGTACGAGCCCGACTGACCATCGGAATAGAACACGCGCGGGCGCAGGTACTCGAGGTAGCTGCTGAACGCGTTGCTGATCCCGCGCGTCGACTGGATGCCGAGGATGAACACGGCGTCCGCATGCGCGATCCGGTCGGCCACCTGCGCGAACACGGGGCCTTCGGCGAGCCGGTACACGTGGCGGATCGCATCCAGCTCGCGCTCGAGCGACGACGCGAGCGGGCCTGCACTGTCGTTGCCGCCGGCTCCGGCCGGTGGCGTCCCGGAGATGCGACGGTATTCGTCGAGCCGGTCCGTGATCATCCACGGGCGGTCGCCGCCGCCGCGCAACTCGCGCTTCAGGTCGTCGAGGTTGCGGTAGCCGACGCTGCGCAGGAACCGCCCGACCGAGATGCCGCTGGTGCCGGCCTGCTGCGCGATCTGGTCGGCCGTCTCGAGCCCGAGCCGGTCGAGGTTCGCGAGCATGTAGCTCGCGATGCGCTTGGCGGTCGGCGTCAGCTCGGCATAGCGGGATTCGACGGTACGGGCAAACGCGCAGGTCATCGGCTGTTAGATCGTTGTCGTCTGGTGATCGAATGTCATCCATCTAACAAAGCCAAAATCATTCGCGCCAGCGGATAAAAACTATGGTGTGAGGGTAGGTGATAGGGTCGAAAGGGTGATCGGCGGATGGGAGGGGCAGGCGGGGCAATTATTCCTGTCAGGCATAAACGCAAAATATGCCTGACAGGAATAATTGGCGGGCTGGCAATCATTACAAAATTAAAGTGAATCAGATTTACTCATTAATTCAGGTTAATAATTCATTTAAGTTTTAACGGGAATTGTATTTAACTTGCGTCACGGGATGTTCGATTTTCGATAATCCGAAAAACGGCATGTGTTCCGTAATGGAAATTCGCTCAATCTCAGGAATGAAGAGGAAACCATGACGAATCTTTCTCGACGCAAGATGCTGGCGGGAACGGCCGGCGCCATTGCCGCCGCGGGTATCGCGGTATCGGCCAAGGCTGCCTCGTTCGGCAATCCGGACCGCCCGCTGGAAGGCGCGGTGAATGCGCGCAACCGCCAGAGCCTGACCGACCCGGGGCCCAAAAATCCGGCAATCGCCAATCAATTCCCGTCCTTTCAGGATCCGCCGGCTACCGATATCAACGGGATGCCATTATTCTGGGCGTCATTCAATAATGCGCATAAACGTATTCAAAATGGCGGATGGGCACGTGAAGTCACGCAGGACGATTTTGCGATTTCCGAAACCATATCCGGCGTCAACATGCGCCTCACCCGCGGCGGCATTCGCGAGATGCACTGGCACCAGCAGGCCGAGTGGGCCATCATGCTCGACGGCCGCTGCCGGATCACGGTGCTCGACGAACTCGGCCGGCCGTCGGTGCAGGACGTGAAGACCGGCGATCTCTGGTATTTCCCGCCCGGCCTGCCGCATTCGCTGCAGGGCATCGGCACCGACGGCGCCGAATTCCTGCTCGCGTTCGATAACGGCCGCGCGTCCGAATTCAACACGCTGCTGCTGACCGACTGGATCGCGCACACGCCGCCCGACGTGCTCGCACTCAACTTCGGCGTACCGGCCGACGCGTTCAGGAACATTCCGCTCGACAACCTGTGGATCTTCCAGGGCGACGAACCGGGCCCGCTCGCGGAGGCGCAGCGCGCATCGGCATCGTCGGCCGGGGCGCCGCCGCATCCGTTCATCTTCTCGCTCGGCGACATGAAGCCGGTCAGGAAGACCCGCGGCGGCGAAGTGAGGATCGCGGACAGCACGAACTTCAACGTGTCGACCACGGTCGCGGCGGCGCTCGTCACCGTGCATCCGGGCGGCATGCGCGAGCTGCACTGGCATCCGAACGCGGACGAATGGCAGTACTACCTGCAGGGCGACGCACGGATGACCGTGTTCGACACGGGGCCGAAGGCGCAGACGGCCGACTTCCGTGCGGGCGACGTCGGCTACGTGAAGAAGAGCCTCGGGCACTACGTGCAGAACACCGGCAGCACCGACCTGGTGTTCCTCGAGATTTTCAAGACCGACCGCTATGCGGAAGTGTCGCTGTCCGACTGGCTCGCGCATACGCCGCCGCAGCTCGTCGAAGCACACCTGAACGTCGCGCCGGACGTGATCGCGCAGTTTCCGCGCAACCGTCCCGACGTCGTGCCGCTGTAACGCCGCCGTGGCCGGCAGGCGGCATGCCGGCCACGACGCCCGAACTTCAGGAAGCCTTCCTCATTCGAACGGAACCTCACCATGATTCCCGTCACGAGCAAACCTGCCGGCGGTTTCGCGCTGCCGGACCTGCCCACCGGGCACACCGACGGCGCGGCGCGCGCCGCGCTGGAAGGGCGCCGCACCGGCGTCGCCGCGCTGCTGCCGTTCGTCGGCCCGGCCGTGATCGCGTCGATCGGCTACATGGATCCCGGCAACTTCGCGACCAACATCCAGGCCGGCGCCGCGTACGGCTACCGGCTGCTGTGGGTCGTGCTGGCCGCGAACGCGATCGCGATGCTGTTCCAGGCGATGTCGGCGAAGCTCGGCATCGTGACCGGCCGCAATCTCGCGGAGCTGTGCCGCGACCGCTTTCCCGCGCCGGTCGTGTGGGGCATGTGGGTCGCGTCCGAGATCGCCGCGATGGCGACCGACCTCGCCGAATTCCTCGGCGGCGCGCTCGCATTCGGGCTGTTGTGCCACCTGTCGCTGTTCACGGGGATGATCGCGACGGCGCTCGCGACCGGCGCGATCCTCGCGCTCGAAAAGCGCGGCTTCCGGCCGCTGGAAGCCGCGATCGCGGCGCTGGTCGGCGTGATCGGCGCGTGCTATCTCGGTGAGCTGCTGATCGCGCCGCAAGATTGGCATGCGGCCGCGTTTCACCTGGTCGTCCCGCAGATTCCGGATCATGCGGCGCTGACGATCGCGGTGGGGATCATCGGCGCGACGATCATGCCGCACACGCTGTATCTGCATTCGGGTCTCACGCAGGATCGCAACGCGCCGCGCGACGATGCGGAGCGGCGGCGGCTCGTGCGTTTCTCGAACCGCGAGGTCGTCGTCGCGCTCGGGCTGGCCGGGTTCGTAAATCTCGCGATGGTGATGATGGCGTCGTCGGCGTTTCACGCGAGCGCGCCGGGCATGACCGACATCGGCGACGCGTATCACACGCTGATCCCGGTACTCGGGCCGGCGGCCGGCGCGCTGTTTCTCGTCGCGCTGCTGACGTCGGGCGTGTCGAGTTCGGTGGTGGGCACGATGGCCGGGCAGGTCGTGATGCAGGGCTTCATCCACCGCCGCATGCCGGTCTGGGTGCGGCGCGCGGTGACGGTCGTGCCCGCATTCGCGGTGGTCGCGCTCGGCTGCGACGTCACGCGCGCGATGGTCGTGAGCCAGGTCGTGCTGAGCTTCGTGCTGCCGCTGCCGATGATCGCGCTGCTGTTGCTGTCGGCGCGCGCGGACGTGATGGGTGCCTATGCGATGCGACTGCCGATGCGGATCGTCGCCGGTGCGGCGACGGTCGTGATCGTCGGGTTGAATGCGTACCTGGTGTGGGCGGCCTTCAATTGAACGGCCGCGGGCCGGCAGCCTACTGCTGCATGTCCGGCGCCTCGCGCAGCCGCCAGATCACGTTGCACTGCTGGCCGCCGAGGCTCGTCGAGCGCAGCGTGATGACAGTGCCGGCCACGACCTGATACCAGAAGTGCGCCATCAGTTCGGTGCCCTTGCGCTGGGGCTGCCCGTCGACCAGCACTTCGCACAGCAGCGGCGACGGCGAGCCGGATGGATGCGTGACGTAGATGTTCAGCCGCGCGATGTCGCGGGTCGCGGTGAGCACGATTTCGTGGTTCCCGCTGCCGATCAGCATCGTGCCGCCGGGTTCGTCGATCGCCTGCAGGTAGGCGCCGGTGCTTTCCTCGATCGCCGCAGCCGCGACGGTCAGCCCGGCCGAGCGCACGTAGCCGGTCGTCGCGATGCGCGCGGCAACCGCGTCGGATTGCACCGGCGTGCCGTCCGACAGCGCGAACGGGATGCCGTCGCGCAGCGCGGCGTCGGTGTGGTTCGCGTAGTAGCGCCACCGGTCGAGGAAGCGGATATCGCCGGTCATGTGCAGCGCGCGGATCGGCTCGCCGTGATACCGGAGCGTCGTCGTGCCGGTGCTTGCGTCGAACGCTTCGTGAATGCCGTACTTGCTGACGAAGTTCTGGACCGGATCGAGCAGTGCCGTTTCACCCTGTGCGCTCCACAGGTGCAGGAAGGTCGTATCGATTCCGAAGCATTCCTGGAAATCGGTGCCGATGCGCGCGATGCAGTCGCGCAGGTGGCCGGCGTAGCGGGTCCAGGCATCGGCGGTCCCGGCCACGAGCCCGGCCTGCAACGCGCCGCCGTGGCGCGCGGAGACTTCGTCGACGACGAGACGCCAGTGATGGTCGCGCCGCTCGCCGATCAGCGGCGTGACGACGAACGTGCAGAACAGAGGGTCGGGGCACGCGTGGATCCGGTCGTCGCCGATCTGCGAGAACAGGTCGAACCCCGGCGCGCAGAACCAGATGTCAGCGTCGTACAGCGCGAGCTTGCGGATTTGCGGGTTGCGGGCGCAATACTCGGCGGCCTCGATGAAGCGCCCGACCGGCAGCGCATACGTGCCCGATGCCTCGATCACGTCGACCGACTGGCTCGCCAGGATCTGCCGCTTGCGTTCGGAGAGGCCGTAGCCGATCACCGCGATCCGGCCGTCGTAGCCGGTGTGCCGCAGCGACAGCAGGAACGGCACGAGCATTTCGTACCAGGCGCGGTTGTTGTCGTTGATCGCCACGCAGACCGCGTGCTCGCTCGAATGCATGTTCGTTCCCCGGTGTGCGTGCCCGACTCAGTAGCCGACGTGGCGCTCGCAGACGACCGCGCCGCAGCCGCGGCTGTCGTGATACGTAATATGAAACTGCTTGTTGTCCCACAGCCACTGGAACACGGCCTGGTACACGCCGGCCGTGGTCATGTCGTGCAGCACGATCTTCTTGCGTGCCAGCGGGCCGAAGCGGTTCAGTTCGGCGAGCGTCTGCTCGTACGTATGCGTGGTGTCGATGAACAGCAGGTCGGATGCCAGCGGCTCCATCGCCAGATCGTCGGCGATCCTGAATTCGAAGTCGACCGACAGTTCCTTCGCGGCCTGCTCCAGCTCGTGCCGGATGCGGAAGTGCTCGTCGGAGATGTCGACCGACACGAGGCGCTTCGGTTGCGCGAGCATGAAGGCCGTCGTGGTGAGCCCGGTAAACACGCCGAGCTCGAGGATGGTGTCGCACCCGATCGCCGTTTCCGTATAGAAGTCGAAGCGGGAAGGGCTGTCGCCGAGCCAGCCGATCGGTTCGATCTTGTACTGCAGGAACTCCAGTCTCAGTTGTTGTAGCGTGCGCATCCTGTTTTCCTTCGCGAAGCGACTTCGGTGGTGGGTGCCATCGCCGGGACCCGCCGGCCCTCGCGGCGCCGGCCATTGTAGATCGCCGGCCGTCGCCCGGCATAGCGCCGGCGCGTCGGTCGCGGCGATTACCCGCGCGCCGGCAGGGCCGTTCGCGCGGGCAGCCCCGATTACTTCGCGAGCGTGCGGTATGACACGAGGTCGTTGATCGGCCCGATTTCCGGCCCCGTCACGCCGGGGCGCGTCGCGACCTGCACGACCTTCTCGAACATGATGATGAACGGCGAATTCGCGAGCACGGCCTTCTGCAGCGCTTCGTAACGCTGTGCGCGCTTCGCGGGCGACGGCTCGACGAGTGCGGCCTCGGTGTCCTTCGTCAGTTGCGGAATGTCCCAGCTGTTGCGCCACGCGAGCATCTTCGTCGGCGACTGGTCGGAGTTGTCCGGATTCCACGCGAAGCCGCGCGCATTGCTGTTCGGGTCCATGTAGTCGGGCGACCACTCGCCGACGAAGATGTCATGCTGGCGCGCGCGATACTTGCCGATCGCCTGCTTCGCATCGCCCGGAATCAGCTTCACGCGGATGCCGCCCTGCGCGAAGTTCGCCTGCAGCGCCTGCGCGATCTCGAGGTACGGATAGTCGTTCGGCATGTCCATCGTCACGTCGAAGCCGTTCGGCAAGCCGGCCTTGGCGAGCAGCGCTTTCGCCTTCGCGACGTCCTGCTTGTACGGCCGCGCGTTCGACGTGCCGAGGAAGCCCTCGGGCAGGAAGGTTTCATGCACCTTGTAGGTCGTGCTGACGATGTTGCGCTGGATGCCGTCGTAGTCGACGAGCCATTTCATGGCCTGCTGCACCTCGGGTTTCGCGAGGTTCGGATTCTTCGTGTTCAGGCTCAGGTACAGGAGCGCGGACACCGGCCACGTCGTGACCTTGATCTTGCCGGCTTTCGTCAGCGCGGCGAGGCTGTCGGGGCTCAGGTTGCGCGCGGCGTCGGCGTCGCCGTTCTCCAGCAGCAGCCGTTGCGCGGATGCTTCGGGCACGTGGCGCAGCACGACGCGCTTCATCGGGTACGGCGTGCGGTATTTCTCGAAGCGCTGCAGCACGATGGTCTCGTTGGGCGTCCACTTGACGAGCTGGTACGGGCCCGAGCCCGCGTCGTTGGTCCGCAGCCACGCGCTGCCTAGATCGTTGCCTTGCTGATGCGACAGCAGCAGCTTCTTGTCGAAGACCGATGCCGGGCACGCGCTCAGCACGTTGAGCACGAAGCTCGGTGCGTACTTGCGGTCGGTTTCGAGCACGACGGTCTGCGGATCGACCACGCGCACCTTCTGCATCACGTTTGCTTTCGTGAGGCCAAGATCGGCGAGCACGCCGGCCGGCCCCTTGTCGAGCAGGATGGTGCGCTGCAGCGACCACGCGACGTCGTCGGCGGTCACCGGGTTGCCGGAGTGGAACGTGAGGCCGGGGCGCAGCTTGAACGTATAGGTCACGCCGTCCGCGCCGACCGTCCACGATTGCGCGATCTGCCCGTCGAAGCGCGTCGGGTCCTTCAGGTCGACGCGCACCAGGCGTTCGTAGGTGTTCGCGACGTATTCGGACGGCACCAGCTCGTAGATCCCGCTCGGGTCGAGGGTCGTGAATTCGCCGAGCTGCGTGGCGACGACGAAGATGCCGGGCGGCGTGGCCGCCTGCGCCGGCAATGCCGGAACAAGCGCGACGAGCGTGGCGCTGACGAACAGGCGGGACAGCAGGTGCTTCATGCGGGCTCCGTTGAAAGGGAATCGTGGGTGCGATTCTCTCATCGACGGCTGCCCGGATGAAAATATTCGGCGTGCGCGCCGGCGGGGTGGCGCGCAGCCGCGAGCCGGGCGGGCGCCCGGCATCGGCAGGTTCGAATCAGATCGCGCAGCGCGCGATCGCGAAGCGCATCGCTTCCTCGGCCGGCTCGTTGCCCGAGCCGCGCACGACCTTGATGACCGAACCGTTGCCCGACGGCGTCAGCGTGACGAAGTACGAGTTCGAGCCGATGGCGATGTCGGTCACGCCGTTGTGCTGCGATTGCTCGGTGCCCGACAGGCGGCTGTCGAGGCAGTTGGCGACCGCGTAGGCCGGACGTTGCGACGACACGTAGATCATCGGCGCTGCGCCGGAGGCGGACGCGGAGCCCGAGTCGGACGAGGGCGCGGAACCGCAGGCGGCGAGCAGGGCGGCGGGAAGGAGCAGCAGGAATCGTTTCATGATGGGTCGTCGGGTGTCTCGTATCGAGGCTGGGGCGCGGGGTAGGCGAAACGCGAAGCTTCGCGACGAAACCGCCCGGAATCGGGCCGTTTTTGACGGACGACGATGCGACAGGCGGCTGACGACGGAGTATACCCGCAGCGTTTGACGGCGCTGGGGCGTTGAAACGATTCGATACACAACAAGCACCCGCTGCCGCATCGCGGCAGCGGGCGTTTCAGGTGACGGCGAATGGGCACTTGCCGGTGTTGTCGATCTTATTGGCCGATCTGGTGGCTGACCGCATTTTCCTGCTGGTTCAGCACGTGCTTTTCGCTCTTCGTGATGTGGCTGTGATCCTGCGCAGCCATGTCCCGCTCTTCCCGGCGGATCTTGCGGTCGTCACGATGCAGGCGCGCGGCCTCGGCGTGCGACATTTCACCTTCCTTCACTTCGTGATGGATTCGGCGATTCTGGTTGGCGAGGCGCTGGTTGACCTCTTCGCGGCGCGGATGCGCCTGTTGCCACGGCGTGTCGGCGAACGCGGTACCGGTCAGCACCGACATCAGGGTGGCGGCAATCGCAAGATGGCGGGCAAGGGTTCGCATGGTGTTTTCTCCTGTCGTTGCGCGTCCGGATCACGGGCGCTTGTCCAAAGGACGCGGAGCGGGCACCGGCTGTTGACGTTTCGGCCTGTATCGATTGCAAGTCTTTATTACGTCGGCACGTTGCGGCGCGGGCCCCGACGCGTGCGGTACGGGGCCCGGCCGTCGCACATGCGGATCAATGCGCGCCGGCTGCCGCCGCATCGGCATCGCCGCCGCCCGAGCGCGCCGGTTTCGTGATCCAGATCAGCGGAATGATCGCGACGAAGATGATCGCCGACACGTAGAAGATGTCGTTCAACCCCATCACGGCCGCCTGCGAATCGACCGAGGCGTTGAAGAACGCGAGTGCCGAATCGGGGCCGAGGTGCAGCAGCGAACGCGTCGTGTCGACGTGCAGAGCGAAAGTCGGGTTGGTGACGCTCGCCTGTTCGGTGAGCCGCACGTGATGCAGGATCGTGCGGTCGTTCCATGCGTTGCTGATCAGTGACGTGCCCACCGCGCCGCAGAACGTACGGCCGAAATTCGACAGGCCGGCGGCGGCCGGGATCTTCTCCGGCGGCAGCCCGGACAGGATGATCGACGTCAGCGGCACGAAGAACATCGCCATCGGAATGCCCTGCAGCAGCGTCGGCAGTACGAGATCCCAGCGCGACACGTCGGTGTAGAAGGTCGTGCGCATCATGAACACGACCGCGAAGCCGACGAACGCGAGCGTCGCGATGTAGCGCGGATCGGTGCGCGGCAGCAGGCGCCCCATGACCGGCGTGAGCAGGATCGCGAACACGCCGAGAGGCGCCGTGGCGAGCCCGGAATCGACCGCGCGGTAGCCGAGATAGCCCTGCATCCACTGCGGCAGCAGCACCAGCGTGCCGAAGAACATCCCGTACGCAACCGAGATCGCGATCGTGCCGCCCGCGAAATTGCGCTGCGTGAACAGGCGCAGATCGACGATCGGATTGGCTTCGTAGATCTCCCACACGAGGAAGAACGCGAAGCCGATCAGCGCGACGACGCCGAGCGCGACCACGACGGGCGAGTTGAACCAGTCGAGATCCTTGCCCTTGTCGAGCATGATCTGCAGCGAGGCGACCCACAGTACGAGCAGCAACAGGCCGATCGTATCGATCGGCATGCGTTTCGTGGCCGATTCGCGGTCGCGGAACACGATCCACGTGACGGCGGCCGCGAAGAAGCCGACCGGGATGTTGATGTAGAAGATCCACGACCAGTTGTAGTCGTACGTGATCCAGCCGCCGAGCGACGGCCCCGCGATCGGGCCGACGAGCGCGGTCATCGACCACAGCGCCAGCGCGCTCGACGATTTTTGCCGCGGCCACGCGCCGAGCAGCAGCGCCTGCGACAGTGGCGCGAGCGGCCCGGCGACCGCGCCTTGCAGGATCCGTGCGGCGAGCAGCGTCGGCAGGTTCGGTGCGATCCCGCACAGCCACGACGCGAACACGAACAGCAGGATCGACGTGACGAACAGGCGCACCTGGCCGAAGCGCTGCGTGAGCCAGCCGGTCAACGGAATCGACACCGCGTTCGCTGCCGCGAAGATCGTGATCACCCACGTGCCTTCGTCGACCGACACGCCGAGGTCGCCCGAGATCGTCGGAATGGCGACGTTCGCGATCGACGAGTCGAGCACGTTCATGAACATCGCGAGCGATACCGCGATCGTGCCGATCGCGAGGCGGCCGCCCGATAACGGGGCTGAAGATGACGGAGAGGACATGGGTTTCCTGCGTAAGGAGCGTAAGGGGCGGAACGGATGCGACCCGTTGCGGCGGGCACGCGGCCGCGTACGCGCGTGCGAAAGCGACGCACGGACGGCGCGACTGCTGAACGGAAGGGAGCACGGCGCGCGCGACGCGGCCCGGCAGAGGGGGCCGACGCGTGCCACGTGCTGCTCGATCGAATGTACGAAGCCGTGGCGGCCTTCGGGAGGTGGAATGCTGCCGGTCAGGAAGGCGGGACGCGCGTGACGCGCCTGCGGGCAGCGCTCAGGCGGCTACCGTCGCGTGTGGAATGGTTTTGCATCGCGACAGGCTAACGATGTGGCGAGGCGCCATCAACACGGGCCGGCTCATTAATCGATTTCGCTTGCTGCAATAATCGGTGTGCGAACCGTGCCGGTTACGGTGCGGTGCGCCAATCGTCGAACACTTCCGCCAGGAATTCGACGAACGCGCGTACCTTGCTGTCGAGCGTCGCGCGCCGCGGATACAGCACGTGCAGCTCGACGTCGTCGGTCCGGTGCCAGTCGGGCAGCACGATTTCGAGTTCGTTCCGCTCGAGCCGCCGGGCCGTGTAGTGCGTCGAGACCAGCGCGATGCCGCTGCCGCTCGCGGCCTGGCGCAGTACCGTCACCGATTCGTTGGTGATCAGTACCGGCCGCACCGGCACGTCGGCCACTTCGCCGGCCGCATTGGTGAGCCGCAGCGTCAGGCCGGGCGCATCGCGACCGACGAGCAGCAGGTCGTGCTGCGCGAGGTCCTGCGGTGTGGCAGGCCGCCCGGCGCGGTCGAGATAGGCGGGGCTCGCGGCGAGCTTCGCCTGCGACCAGCCGAGCGAGCGCGCGATGTAGCTGGAGTCGGTCAGCACGCCCGCGCGCAGCGCCACGTCGAAGCCGTGTTCGACGAGATCGAGCGGGTTGTTGTCGTAGATCAGCACGAGCTGGACCAGCGGGTAGCGCCGGCGAAACTCCGCGAGCGCCGGCTCCAGTTCGAACAGGCCGATCGAATAGGGCACCAGCACGCGCAGCATGCCCTCCGGCGCCGTGCGCAGCGCACGGGCCTGACGGTCGGCGTCGAGCAGGATGTCCTCGGCGCGCAGGCAGCGCTCGTAGTAGTCGCGTCCGGCCTCGGTGACGGAGACGCGGCGCGTGGTGCGGTACAGCAGCTGGACGCCGAGGTCGTCCTCGAGCTGCTTGACCTTGCGGCTCACGCGGCTGAGCGGCATGTCGAGATGCGTGGCGGCGGCGGTGAAGTTGCCGCGCTCGACCACGCGCAGGAATATCCGGATGCTTTCGAAGTCCATACGAGGTGCTTCAGTGTTCGACCTGCGCGCATCTTACCTGCGCCGGCCGAATCGCTTCGTGCGGCGGCGATTATCCTGCCCGGTGCAATAACGCATCCTGCCCGCGCCTCTTAGTGGCGGCGGCGCGCCCCCGTATGCTCGCCGCATGAAATTCGCCTTGCCTTCTCTGCCGCCGCTCGCAGCCGTTCGCACCGCGCTGCGCGACGCCCGGCCCACGCTGCCGCCCGGCGCCCTCGGCTTCGCGTTGCGCAACACCGCCGCGTCGCTCCTCGCGCTCTACATCGCGTTCCGGATGAATCTCGACGACCCGAAATGGGCCGCGTCGACGGTGTGGATCGTCGCGCAGGGCAGCCGCGGGATGGGCTTGTCGAAGAGTCAGTACCGGATTCTCGGCACCGCAATCGGCGCGGCCGTCGCGCTCGTGCTGACCGGGGCTTTCGCGCAGACGCCCGAACTGTTCCTGCCGGCGCTCGCCGCGTGGATCGGCCTGTGCGCGGGCGTCGCGACCTTCCTGCGCAATTTCCGCGCGTATGCGGCGGTGCTCGCGGGCTATACGGCGGCGATCATCGCGATGGATGCCGTCTCCGCGCCGCTGCACGCATTCGACATCGCGACCGCGCGCTTCCTGTACGTGGTGGTCGGCATCCTGTGCGCCGCCGCATTCGAGACGGTATTCGCGCCCGGTTCGCCGCTGGCCGATGTCCGCACGCGGCTCGCGCGCTATCTCGACCGCGCGGCGGCCGTCGGCGCGGGCGCGCTGCGCCGCGAGCCGAACGGCGCGGCCGTGCACCGGCTGTTCGCCGATGCGCTCGAACTCGATACGGCGGCCGAGTATGCGGCCGCCGGTGCGCCCCCGGTGCGCAACGCGATCGGGCATCTGCGCGCAGCGGTGCTGGGCGTGCTTTCCGCGCAAGCCGCGGGGCAGGCGCTGCACGAGCACGCGGCACGCAGCGGCGGCACGCCGGACCCGCTGGTCGCCGATGCCGCGCAGGTGCTCGACGGCATGGCCGCGACGGGCGAAGCGGGCCCGGCGCTGATCGCATTGCGTGCGCGCGTGGACGACGCGGTGCGTGCCGAGGTCGCGGAGCCGGCCGGCTCGGACCCGGCGCGCCTGCTCACGCTCGACCGGCTGGCGGCGCTGCTTGCCGGGTTCGACGCTGCCTTTGCGGGCAAGGTGCAGCTGGACCGGCCGAATCCGCCGGCGTCGCGCGTGCGCTATGCGTTCCACCACGATCCGGTGCTCGCGTGGCACAACGGGATTCGCGCGTTCGTCGCGGTGCTGGTCGCGTCGGCGCTCTGGATTCTCACCGCGTGGCCGTCGGGCGCCGGGTTCGTGGCGATCACGGGCGTGGTCTGCGCGCTGTTCTCGACACGTCCGAACTCGGTGGGCGCCACCGTCGGCTTCCTGAAAGGCGCGGCCTGCGCGGCGGTCGCGGGTGCGCTGTGCAATTTCGTGCTGCTGCCGGCGGTGTCGGGCTTCGAGATGCTCGCGACCATTCTCGGTGTGTTCATGATCGGCACGGGCATCGCGATGCGCAATCCGCGCACCGCCGGCATCGGCAGCGGCTTCTCGATCTTCTTCTGGAATTTCACGTCGCCGGACAATACGGCGCGCATCGGCGACGCGGCCTTTCTCAATTCGGCGCTCGCCACGCTGCTCGGCATTGCGTTCGGGGCGCTGGTGTTCGCGCTCGTGTTTCCAGGCGATCCCGGCACGAGCCGGCGGCGCCTGCATCGCGCGGTGCGCGACGATCTGGTTCGCATCGCACGCAATCCACGGGCATGGCGGGCGAGTGCCTGGCTGAGCCGCACGGCCGACCGCCTCGGGCGCGAACTCGGTTTCGCTGGCCGTTTGTCACCCACGCTCATCGAGCGCGACCTGCGCGATCTGCTCGCGGCCTGGACGATCGGCGACAGCCTGCTGGCGTTGGCCGAACTGGCGACGCGAGAGCCGGCGGCGCGCCGGGCGGTCGCGTTGGTGCGGGGGCGGGCCGGGCGCGCGGATTTCGCGCGGCTGGCGCGGACCAGCGACGCGGCAGCCCGCGTGCTGTTGCGTCGCGTGACGGAGGTCGACAGCGACGACGGCCGCGCGCTGCTGCGTGGTGCGGTGTTGCTGAGGACGATCGCGGAGACGGCGGCCGCGCACGAGGGCTTCCTGCGAGGTCGTCAGGATTGACGGAGGGTTCGACGCGTGAGTCGGGGGAAATTCTCGGGAAGAATTCGCTCAATTGGCCAAGTTGGCTCGCATAGCTTTCTTTAAGTCGAGACGAAAATATTGACGAAGATCGTTTGCTACTTGTTGGGAGGGGAGGGGGCTATAGTTCACCAATGCTCTCCTTGCTCAAATAGTTCGCGATTAGTCGCTACGTAGTATGGAATCTTTCTATTTTCATCATTGAGCATCAGCCGGAGCGAACGCGAAAACATGATGCAAACGACGGCAATGATAAATGTTTCGCTGCCTTTGATAATGACTTCGTCAGGTGAGTATCTATTGAGGCCAAGTGTGGCGAGCCACAATCCGAGCGGGACTGCGGCCGTGCACAGGAAAAGCATTGTTGATTCCATCGTCGACCGATAACCAGCAGGGATGGAAATCGCGCGCTTCGAGTTCACTGTCACATTAAATGTAGTGAGTCCGATCCCAAGCATCATGTTAAATACGCAAAGCGCCCAGAAGTTTTCAGAAAATCCGCAGGCGAATGTGGTCAGGCCTATCAACGCAATGCTGCCGCAAGCGAGCGTATGTTCGGAAGAGACTTTCTGAAGTCTGGAGATTATCAAGCTGGACGATAATAAAACTCCAATTCCTAATGAAAGTTCGATGATGGCCAGGTCGAACATTGAAAATCCGCTGCGTAATAGTTTCGTCGGTAGGATCAGAGAAAAAAACGGGACAAAAAGTATGTTCGCGAAAAGGGATGCGATGGCGATGGCCCTTTCTGCCTTGATAAGGAAAACGCGCTTGACCCCAGATTGCAGCTCAATGAAAAACGAAAATCTGCTGGAGCGATCACCTTTCGGGAGCATTTGCGGGGAAAACGCTGAAAGAAACGCGAGGGAAAGCAATAGTCCGATGATTGCGGACACAGCGCTAAGAATAAGTGCCGCGTTTCCGCCGACGCGCCCGATTGCTAGTCCGGCTAATGTTGGCCCGAGTAGCAAATTAATGAAAAACATTGAAGATTTTAGCCGCATTCCCTTGTGAATATCAGCTTCTTGATCTGTTATCTCCGGAAGTAATGATGTGCCCAGTGGATAAAGGGCGGCAGTAGCTGAACTCGAGACGACACCGCTAAGCATCAATGAAATCAATAAGTGATAGTTTGTGTTGGCGGACTTGAAAATGTGTGCGGCCAATATGCTGATAATGCTTGCCAAAACTGAAAGCAGCGCCGCTATTGTCAGGATATGGCTTTTCTTGACTCGCTCCGCCATGACACCCCAAAACGGGAGAAGCACCAAGCTCGCAATCGAGGTGGCAAGTAGGATGGACCCAAGTGCACTTTGGTCAAAAAGCAGTTTTACAAAATGCCATGTGCAATATATTTGAAGCGTGCGGGAGGCCACGTTAAGCACTGCGTCCGCTGCGACATAGAGACATATCTGTTGCCAAGACGTGAGGCGCATATATCTCCCTATTTTTACTTTCTGCGTCGTCAGTTATTTCTTTAAGCGCGGCGGCGGTGTTGAAGGCATGTGTGCTACAGGTGAAAACGGCTCCAGGACTGTTTTATCGACAAGATCGGGGAGAGGTCGATTATTTAAGTGCAGCCATGTGCGCAATCGAGATGGTCGTGCCGCTTCAGTACCATTTTGTTTTTGATCTGCATTTTCAATTGCTCTTCAATGAATGGAGAAGTAAGGATTGCGCTAAAACGGTACAGTGACATTTTCATATCGCGAGTTAAGTCTTGGTTAAAAAATTTTGATCGTCAATCGCTTTGTTTAGAGTGTTTGCACTAAAATCAATGTGCGTTCTATGAATTAAGTGAAGTATTAGGTGCTATGAAGAGTGATTTCCAGGCGATCACCCATTCTGTAAGTTAATTTAATGTATCGAATGGGTTGTGTAATGTCTGCGTCGGTCGAACGCGTCCTGTTTTCCATTTTGTTATTGCGAGAACTCTGGCTTTCGCGAAGTCCTGATGGCCTGTACGCAGGAACTCGGTGTATCGTAGGCTCAGGCTCTATGGGGCGCTAGTGGCTTGGAAGGAGCGTCGGTCTGTGCCGGATAAATCGGTTTGCCGCCGGTCAGGAAACGACTCGCGTATGTCAGGTATCGCCATCGAGATTGCCGATGGCGACCTGTCGGCGCTTTACGCGATGGCTGTCGCTGTCTTAATGGAAGTGGGGCTCGCCGATGATGAAAACGCTCCAGGTCTGACTCGTTGGGACAATCCAAAACTACGCAATATCCGTGGGATTGAGGTGGGCCGGCTTGAAACAATTGTTCACCTGAGTCGATCGGCAGGTGACGGTGAGGTGCGGGAAGCGGCGTCGATCGGCAGCTTTTTGAAAGACATGCTCACCGACTACCGCCCCACAAAGCGTCCGACGTCGCCGAACTGCTCCCGCATCGGCTGGACACTCGCCATGCGTTCGAGAGGGCTCACATTGAAATCGTGCCAATTCGGTACACGGTTGGCGAAGGCTGGGGGAAGCAACATGCCACGTATTCCCCTAATGCGAAGCGACATGAAACCACGGATGATCCAATCACGTGGTCAGACGGATAACACTCGCGCCTTGTTTCGCCGGCGAGGGGTTTGATGTTCTGGGCGGCAGCGGGGGTATGTCATGAATTTTCTGGAAAAAGGGGTTGCGGCGAGTCCCGTTGGGCAGAGGGCTCACGTCGTTGAACATGTCGGGTCCGACAACCAGAAGCAGACGTACTACGCGGCGACGTCCATGTGGTTGAAGCTGGAGCAGCTTCAGATCGTGCAACAGCTCGTCGAGCCGCTGGACATGGGCAACCAGCCGACACTTTCCACCTCGCTACACGGCGTGGCGACTATCGAGGGGCAGGAGTTGTCGATCTTGGGCGACACGCAAGGTTCGACGCGCACGCTTCAGGTAGCTTTTGAGGCGCGCGACGTCACCACGGCCGACCGGCTTGGTCTGCGTGCGTTGGAAGACGAGCTGGGCACCTCGTTGTCCGACGTCGCGCTCGGCAGCGCCCGACTAGGCTTCAATCGTGCCGACGACGAAGTCGACGAGCCCGATCAATGGTGGCTCGCCTGCCATATTCCCGACGCCTGCCTGCAGGTGCTCGCGAAGGCAAGCTCGGATGGCCAGCTTGGCGCGGTAGAGTTGGGATTGACAATGCGGCATTTGTATTTGGCCGAACGAGCGACGGCTGCCCCCGTACGGCAGTCCCGACTTTTTCTCAAACCCGACGACAGCGACGACACGATCGAATGGCCGACTATTGCAACGGGCTATGTCACCGGCCTTCGGATCGACTTTGCGACAACATCATTGCGTGGCACCGAGCAGGGCGTAGACCAGAAAGACAATGATGCGACGAAACTCGTCGCGGATTCCATGGTTACGCTGGGCCTCAAGCTTGCCAACCTCAATGTCACGGTGAGATGGCTTGGCGCCCTCATCGTTGTATTGCTCTTCCTCGAATTTCTCGAGCGCCTCTGATCCAGTTACCGAAGGCATACCGACACCTTGCAAGCATGGAGAGGGAAAGATGCCTCCGTCAATTCGGCGGCGTACGCTTTGGCGTAGCTTTTTCTCTGTAGTCTTGTCAGGCCTGACGCAGGTACTGCTGCATCATTGGAGCGACGGGTGCAGGTGCTGCTGCGGGTTGCGTGCTCATGAGACCGGGAAAAGTTGCTTTGGCAGCCCGAGTTTACCGGCGGCCCAAGCGTACCTGCTCGGAGGTTTCCATCCGATCAGTTGTCGGCGAAGGCGAAAGGTAAACTCACCAGTCCTGCATGGAGCGAGACAACGCTTCAATTTGTCTTAATTAACTCTCGCCGCAATCGACACCTCTAAGTCGCAGAAGTCGACAAAGTTGGTCTAGTCGCATGTCGTTGTCCGAATTTCCGACCATATATTGCCCGTTGTTAAGCGCCGTTATTCCAGGTTCGAATGCGAATACTGGGGAGTCGCCGTTTCGGATTGATCCCTCGAGGAAATAACTAAAATCGCCTGAGCGATTTTCAAGAGAGTAAACACACTCGTACGAGCTGATCCAGGCAAGAAACGCGTTGGCGATACGATGAAGCTTCGGGTATTGGCGTCGTAGGGCCGCAGTGCGGAAATGGACTTCACCGACAGTCCACAATGCTCGGTGGGTTACTCGCGGCAGAATGACGGTCACAATCGGGGAGGTTTTAGGGTCGATCGAACCGTCCTCAGCGTATTGCAATGTTCCGGACTCCCTAAAATACAAGACTCGGCAACGCTCGGTCTCCACCTCGAGCGGTGGTTCGGCGAGCTGGCGAAACCACTGTATGACGGGTGACTCCCTCGCAGGGGCGTCAATGAAACGATACGTGATACCCACTTTTCACTTCCAATCAACGGGTTGCGGACGATCATAGCAAAGCTTTGTCAACGGAGACATCGCACGCGCAAACGGCCGCTCTCGGGGAGGTCGATCGATAGAAAGGGGACGGTAGAAGTGGGGTGGCAACGGTCCATCGCCAAAAGGGCGAGCGTAGGTCTTGGCGCAGGTTTGTGCGGGAAGCCTTGTCAGATAAGGCGCAGGTACTGCTGCATCATCAGCATGCGCTCCGCAGGACCTGGCCGTGGGTCAGCCGGTGTGGAAGCCGTCACAGGCGCCTCCGTCGAATTGAGTCGGCCGGATCAACTGAGCCGATAGGCCTTGCCCGGCGTCACTTCCGCCGGTAGCGGCTCGCGGTTCAGCTCGAGCAGCGTGCGCTCGATCTGCCGCGTCATTGCATCGAGGGCGAGATGATTCGGCCCGTCGCCGAACGGCTCGGCGATCGCATGCGCGATCGCGTCGAGCGCGATCAGCGTATAGGCGACGAACACACTGACGAACGGCGTTGCCGCGCCGATCGAATCGACGAGACCGAACGGCAGTAGCACACAGTACGCGTAGATGGTCCGGTGCAGCAGCACGTCGTATGAGAACGGGATCGGCGTGGACGCAATCCGCTCGCAGCCGCTCACCATCGCGACGAGATCGTCAAGGCGCGCGTCGAGCATCCACAGCCGCGTGTCGGAGAGGTGGCCCGCATCGGCGCGCGCGGCGAACGCTTCGCGCAGCGCGTGCACGATGACGACCGGGCGGAACCGCGACGCGGCGATGCGCGCGTAGGCCGCATCGTCGAGCAGCCCGCGCAGGTCGGCGGCCGGATCGGTGCCGCGCAGTTGATGCTTGAGTGCATACACGAACGCGACGACCGTGCGCACGAACGCGCGTCGCGACGCATCGTCACGGTCGATCGCACCATAGCAGAGCGCCTGCGACACCAGCGTGCGCGTGGCGGTCAGCACGCCGCCCCACAGTTGCCGGCCTTCGCGGTAGCGTTCGTAGCTCGCGTTGTTGCGAAACCCCGCGAAGATCGCGAGCGTGAGGCCGATCAGCGTGAACGGCGTCGGGTTCAGCGGCACCTTCTCGCCGAGCACCCGGCCGCCGCCCCATACCGCGACGAGGCTGATCGCGAGCGTCAGCACGAGTTGCGGCAGGATGGTCGGCAGCACCGAGCCGTTCCAGACGAGCAGCATCCGCAGCCAGTGCTCGCGCGGACGAACGATCATCGCCGCGCTCCGTCAGGCGGCGATCGAGGCCGGCGCGGCCGCGCGATGCAGCAGCACCGGAATCGACTTCGACGTCGGCGTGTTGCACACGTCGCCGACGCTGTCGAGCGGCACGAGCGGGTTCGTTTCCGGGTAGTACGCGCCGATGCAGCCGCGGGGGATGTCGTATTCGACGAGCAGGAAGCCCGCCGCGCGCCGCTCGATGCCGTCGTGCCACACGGTTTCCATGTCGACCCAGTCGCCGGCCGCAAGGCCCAACATCGCGAGATCGTCGCGGTTGGCGAACACCACGCGGCGCTGGCCGAACACGCCGCGATAGCGGTCGTCGAGCCCGTAGACGGTCGTGTTGTACTGGTCGTGCGAGCGCGTCGTCATCAGCGTCATCAGCCGTTCGCCGTGCAGCGCGCGGGCGCGCTGGATCGGCGTGTCGGCCGGCAGCGCGTGCGCGATGAAGTTCGCCTTGCCCGTCGGCGTCAGCCATTCCCGGTCGCGCGACGCCACGCGCAGGTGGAAGCCGCCCGGCCGCGCGATGCGCGTGTTGTAGTCGTAGAAGCCGTCGAGCGTCGCCTCGATCGCGTCGCGGATCTTCGCGTAGTCGTCCTTGTACGCGAGCCAGTCGATCTTGCCGCTGCCGAACAGCGCATGGCCCATGTGCGAGACGATCGCGGGCTCCGACATCAGGTTCGGCGACGCCGGCTTGTTCATCCCGTACGACACGTGGACCATGCTCATCGAATCCTCGACCGTCACGCCTTGCGCGACGTTGTCCTGCAGGTCGATCTCGGTGCGGCCGAGCGTCGGCAGGATCAGCGCGTCGCGGCCGTGGATCAGGTGGCTGCGGTTCAGTTTCGTCGTGATGTGCACGGAGAGGTCGCAGCGGCGCATGCCTTCCCACGTGCGCGGCGTGTCGGGCGTCGCCATCGCGAAGTTGCCGCCGAGGCCGATCAGCACCTTCACGTGGCCTTCGAGCATCCCTTCGATCGTCTCGACGACGTCGTAGCCGTGGTGGCGCGGCGGTTCGAAGTCGAACACGTGTCCGAGCCGGTCGAGGAACGCCTGCGACGGCTTTTCCTCGATGCCGACCGTGCGGTTGCCCTGCACGTTCGAGTGCCCGCGCACCGGGCACAGGCCCGCGCCGGGGCGGCCGATGTTGCCGCGCATCAGCATCAGGTTCGTCAGCATCTGCACGGTCGCGACCGAATGCTTGTGCTGCGTGATGCCCATGCCCCACGTCGCGATCACGCGCTCGCTGCGTGCATAGCGCTGCGCGAGGCTGTCGATCTGTTCGTACGGCACGCCGCTCTCGGCGGTCAGCGCGGACCAGCTTTCGTTGCGCAGGTCGTCGGCGAATGCGTCGAAGCCGGCCGTATGCTCGCCGATGAACGCGGTGTCGAGCACGCGCGGTGCACCGGCGGCGCGCGCGGCGTCGTCGAGTTCGAGCACGCGCTTCGCCATCCCCTTGATCAGCGCGAAATCGCCGCCGATCGTCGGCTGGATGAACGTCGACGCGATCTTCGTGCCGGACATCGTCAGCATCTCGATCGGGCTTTGCGGATCGGCGAAGCGTTCGAGGCCGCGCTCCTTCAGCGGGTTGATCGACACGATCGTCGCGCCGCGCTTCGCGCATTCGCGCAGTTCGCCCATCATCCGCGGGTGGTTGGTGGCCGGGTTCTGGCCGAAGATCAGCAGCATGTCCGCGTGTTCGAAATCGTCGAGCGTGACGGTGCCCTTGCCGACGCCGACCGACGCCGGCAGCCCGCGGCTCGTCGCCTCGTGGCACATGTTCGAGCAGTCGGGGAAGTTGTTCGTGCCGTACAGGCGCACGAGCAGCTGGTACAGGAATGCCGCTTCGTTGCTGGCGCGGCCTGACGTGTAGAACGCGGCCTGGTTCGGGTCGGGCAGTGCGCGCAGGTGGCGCGCGATCAGCTCGAACGCGTCGTCCCATGCGATCGGCACGTAGCGGTCGGTCTGCGCGTCGTACACCATCGGGTCGGTGAGCCGGCCGTGCTGCTCGAGTTCGAAATCCGACTGTTCGAGCAGCTCGGTGACCGTGTGCGCGGCGAAGAATTCGGGCGTCACGCGCTTGCTCGTCGCTTCCGCGGCCACGGCCTTCACGCCGTTTTCGCAGAATTCGAACGTCGACGCGTGCTGGCGATCGGGCCACGCGCAGCCGGGGCAGTCGAAGCCGTCCGGCTGATTCTGGCGCAGCAGCGTGCGGTAGTTGCCGCCGGCGACCTTTTCCTTGATCAGGTTGATCGTGACGGCTTTCAGCGCGCCCCAGCCGGCGGCCGGGTGGGTGTACGGTTCGATGCGCGCGGTGGCGGATTTCTTTTTCATGATACAGCGGGTGTCGGGGTCGATGGGTGCAGAGTACGCGCGGCCCCCGTCCGGCTGTGTGTACACCTGTTCACTCCAAAAAAGAGTACAGTTGCGGCCATTCAGACAGTGCGGATCGCAACTGTATTGTTGAAGGGAAGTTGAAAGGGAGGCGCGTGAAGCGTTACGAACAACTGGCCGACGATCTCCAGGCGCAGATCGAGCGTGGCGTGTACCGGCCCGGCGAGCGGATTCCGTCGGTGCGGCAGGCGAGCCGGCAGCAGCAGCTCAGCGTCACGACCGTGCTGCGAGCGTACCTCGTGCTGGAAAGCCGTGGCCTGATCGAGAGCCGGCCGCAATCGGGCTATTTCGTCCGCGCGCGCGCGTCGGCGCCGGCCGAGGCCGAGCTGCACATGTCGGCGCCGGCCGCCGAGCCGTCGGCCGTGGACGTGAGCCGGCTCGTGCTGTCGACGCTGCGCTCGATCGCGCGCGACGACGCGGTGCCGCTCGGCTCGCCTTACCCCGATGCGTCGCAGTTTCCGGTGCAGCGTCTCGCGCGCTATGCGCAGACGATCGGCCGCCGCCGCACGCGCTGGGGCGTGATCGACGATCTGCCGCCCGGCAACCAGGAACTGATCCGCCAGATCGCGCGGCGCTACGCTGAGCGCGGGATCGTGGTCGAGCCCGGCGAAATCGTGGTGAC
This sequence comes from Burkholderia sp. 4NA327C6, assembly GCF_005502655.1. Lineage (NCBI taxonomy): Bacteria > Pseudomonadati > Pseudomonadota > Betaproteobacteria > Burkholderiales > Burkholderiaceae > Burkholderia > Burkholderia sp. 4NA327C6. Next base: position 176,958 of record NZ_SCNZ01000011.1, read on the forward strand.
GATCGGCGCGACCGAGGCGATCAACCTGTGCCTGCAGGCCGTCGCGAAGCCGGGCGACACGATCGCCGTGGAGTCGCCGACGTTCTACGCGATGCTGCACGCGATCGAGCGGATGGGCATGCGCGCGCTGGAAGTCGCGACGCATCCGGTCGACGGCATCGATCTCGACGCGCTCGAACGGGTCCTCGAACGCGAGCGCATCGCCGCGTGCATGGTGATGCCGAACTTCCAGAATCCGCTCGGTTTCCAGATGCCCGACACGCGCAAGCGCGCGCTCGTCGAGTTGCTGTCGAAGCACGGTGTGCCGGCGATCGAGAGCGACGTCTATCACGAGCTGCACTTCGGCGACTCGACGCCGAGCGCGCTGAAGTCGTTCGACCGCGACGGGCTCGTGCTGCATTGCGCGTCATTCACGAAGAGCCTGTCGCCGCGCTACCGGATCGGCTGGGCGATGCCGGGCCGCTACCGCGACCAGGTCGAGAAGCTCAAATTCCTGAATACGCTGGCCACGCCCGCGATCGAGCAGCTCGCGATTGCCGAGTACCTGAAATACGACGGCTACGATTTTCATCTGCGGCGCATGCGCAAGCAGTACGCGCAGCAGGCGAGCCTGATGAGCGCGATGGTGCGGCGTTTCTTCCCGGAAGGCACACGGCTGTCGCAGCCGCAGGGCGGGTACGTGCTGTGGGTCGAGCTGCCGCGGCAGGTCGATGCGATGAAGCTGTACACGGTCGCGCTCGCGCAAGGGATCACGGTCGGCCCCGGACACATGTTCTCGGCGAGCACCGATTACCGGCATTTCATCCGGCTCAACTACAGCTATCCGTGGTCGCGGCAGATCGAGGATGCGTTGAAGGTGCTCGGCCGGCTCGCGTCGGAGTGCGCGGCGGCGCGCTGAGTGCAGGGGGCCGCGCGGCAGGCGGCGGCCGACGATCGGCCGCCGCCGCATGCGTCACCCCGCATGCGGCGCCTGCAGCCCGGCTTGCGCGGCGCCGACCATCTGCCGCATGTCGAAGCCCGACGGGTGCTGGTACACGCGCAGCCCGAACTCCGGCAGCACCGCGATCAGGTGATCGAACAGGTCGGACTGGATGGCCTCGTAGTCGACCCACGTCGTCGTGTCGGTGAAGCAGTACAGTTCGAGCGGAATGCCTTCGGCCGTGAGCGGCAGCTGCCGCGCCATGCAGGTCATGTCGCGGCGGATGCGCGGATGGCCCTTCAGGTAGTTCGCGACATACGCGCGGAACGTGCCGAGATTCGTCAGCTGGCGGCGGTTCGCCGGGCAGTCGCCGGCCGCGCCGAGCGTGCCGTTCCATTGCTCGATCGCGTCGACCTTGTCCTCGAGATAATCCTTCAGCAGCGTCAGGCGTTCGAGCCGTTCGATCTCGTCGTTGGAGAGAAAGCGCACGCTCGTCGCGTCGACGAACAGCGCGCGCTTGATGCGGCGCCCGCCCGCTTCGGTCATTCCGCGCCAGTTCTGGTAGCTCTCGGTGATCAGCTTCCACGTGGGTACGGTGATGATCGTGTGATCGAAGTTCGCGACCTTGACGGTGTTCAGCGTGATGTCGATCACGGTGCCGTCCGCGCCGGCCGACGGCATCGTGATCCAGTCGCCGATCCGCAGCATGTCGTTCGACGACAGCTGCACGCCCGCGACGAGGCCGAGCAGCGTGTCCTTGAAGATCAGCATCAGCACCGCCGACATCGCGCCGATGCCCGACAGCAGCAGGCCGATCTGCTTGCCGGTCGCGTCGCCGATCACGACGAGCGCGGCCGTGATGAACATCACGAGCTTGACGAGCTGCATCGCGCCTTTCAGCGACAGGTGCGGCTGGCCGCGCTGATCGCGCTGGTACGTGCGATGCGTGTGTTCGAGCGCCGAAAGCGTCGCGCTGACGGTCATCGTCACGAGGAACACGATCAGCGCGAACAGTACCTTGTCGGCGGCCTGCGCGGCCGTCTCGGGGATGCCGGGCACCGCGCCGAGCCCGAGCTTGACCACGACGAAGGGGACGATGCGGTTCAGCCATTTGAACGCGCCGAACTCGAACAGCGCATCGTCGACGCGCGTGGCGGAAAGCCGGGCGAGCCGCGCGACCACGCGGAACAGCAGGAAATGGACGACGGCGGTGATCGCGCCAGCGGCGGCGAGCAGGATGAGGATGCCGACGAGCGGCGCAAACCAGGATTCGTTCAGGGTCATAGGGGCAAACAGGGGCCTTCTCGTGCGTTGAATCGGCGCCGCGGTGCGGCGCGCGCCCGGTGAAGGGCACATGAAAGGGACCGTGATTGTGCCATCGGGTTCCGGGCGCGTCGTCGTGTATGCAGGATGTGCGGCTCCCGAATTGCCTCACCATTGCGCAGGTCTCCTCTGTAATCGGGTGAAGGCGGGGAGTGGAAGCGCGTCACCGCAAGCCGCGGCGCGCGCGTGTTGCCGGATGCGTTGCACGCCGGCCCGTTAGCGGCGCAACGCCGCTCAGGCGGGCCTTCGCGCCTCGATGCGCGTGAACGGCGATCCATGCAATCATGCGGGCGTTGCCCGTGCCGTCGCGTGTGGCGCTCGCTTTCGCGTGCGGCTCATTGCCGACGGTGAGCGACACGCGCCACCTTCGCGCACTTGCCATGTGGTGCCTGCCCGGGGCACGATGCGCGAACGACTTCGCGAACCACGTCACCTCGTATTCACGCATTCCACGCATGCAAGATTCCAACGAAAGCCGCCCGTCAGGCGTGCGGCTGCTGAAAGGCATCCTCCCGATCCGCCGGGGCGGGGCGATCCGCGACGTGTTCGCGGGCATTTCGCTCGCGTCGATGGACATCCCGCAGGTGCTCGGCTACGCGCGCATCGCCGGCATGCCGGCCGTCACGGGCCTCTACACGGTGTTCCTGCCGCTCGTCGCATTCGCGTGTTTCGGTGCGTCGCGGCATCTGGTGGTGGCCGCCGATTCCGCGACCGCGACGATCTTCGCGAGCCGGCTGTCGTCGATGGCGCCGGCCGGCAGCGCCGAGTATGTGGCGCTGGCCGGCACGGTCGCGCTGCTGACCGCCGCGATGCTGCTGCTCGCGCGCATCTTCAAGCTCGGTTTTCTCGCCGATTTCCTGTCGCGCACGGTGCTGGTCGGCTTTCTCGCCGGCGTCGGCGTGCAGGTGTCGATCGCGATGCTCGGCGACATGCTCGGGTTGGCCGTGCCGTACCCGGCGTCACGCAGCCTGGCGCAGCTCGACTACGTCGTCACGCATCTCGTCCATACGAACCGGCCGACGTTCGCGCTCGCGGCGCTCGTCGTCGTCGCGATTCTCGCGTGCAAGCGGTTCCTGCCGCGCGTGCCGATGCCGATGCTCGCGGTCGCGGGCAGCATCGCGGCAAGCTACGCATTCGGATTCGCCGCGCACGGCATCGCGGTGCTTGGGCCGGTCGCGGGCGGGCTGCCGCCGCTGCGCTGGCCGTCCGTCACGTGGCAGCAGTGCCTCGAACTCGTGCCGGTCGCAGCGTCCTGCTTCGTGATGATCATTGCGCAGAGTGCGGCCGCCGCACGCGTGTTCGCGCAGCAGTACGACGAGGAGGTCGACACCAACGCCGACATCCTCGGTCTCGCGGCCGCGAACGTCGCGGCGGCGGTGGGCGGCGCGTTCGTCGTCAACGGCAGCCCGACGCAGACGGCGATGGCCGACGGCGCGGGCGTGCGCAGCCAGATCGGGCATCTTGCGTTCGCGGCCGTGGTGGCGGTGGTGCTGCTGTTCTTCAGCACGTTTCTGCAATACCTGCCGCATGCGGTGCTGGCCGGCATCGTGTTCACGATCGCGCTCGGGCTGATCAACGTGCGCAGCCTCGCCGCGATCCGCAAGGAAAGCCCCGGCGAGTTCACGCTCGCGCTGGTGACGGCGCTGGCCGTCGTGACGGTCGGCGTCGAGCACGGCATCCTGCTGGCCGTCGCGCTGTCGCTGATGCGGCACGTGCGCCACAGCTACCAGCCGCACACGATGGTGCTCGAACCGGTCGAAGGCAACGGGCGGTGGCAGCCGGTACCCACGCGGCGCGGTGCGATGACGGCCCCCGGGCTGATCGTCTACCGGTTCGGCTCCGACCTGTTCTTCGCGAACGATCACCTGTTCTCCGCCGAAGTGACCGAACTCGTCGAGGCGGCGCCGGTGCCGACGCGCTGGTTCGTCGTCGATGCGGGCGCGATCACCGACATCGACTATTCGGCTGCACGGACGCTGACCGACCTCGTCAGGATGCTGCAGGCGCGCGGGATCGGTGTGCTGTTCGGCCGCGTCAATCGCTACCTGCGCGCGGACATGGATCGTCACCGGATCACGGAGATCGTCGGCGCGTCGTGCATTTTCCCGACATTGCACCAGGCACTGGAGGCCGCTGGGACGACGCCGGCGCCGCAGGAGCCGGGCATGGTGTAGCGGGAGCCGGCGCCAGGCGGCCGCCCGCACGCACGCGAAGCCATTGCGCAGGTGGTGTCGATCGTGCCGATGTGGCTGCCATAGCGACGTCGCGCGCGGGGCGCTGCGCAGCGTGACGCAGCGTCCGCGTTCAGCGCGAACCGGCGCGCGCCGCGCCGGCAGGTTTCCCGCCCGCACCGGCCGACCACAACGGCAGCCGCAGTGTCGTGACGAAGCTCGCCGCGTGCAGCACGCAAAGCAGTGCGAAGGCCCACGCATACGCGTTTGCCTGCGTGCCGCCGCTCGCCGCCGATTCGGCCTGCAGCCGCCACGCGAGGAACAGCGTGCAGACCGTCGTGCACGTCGGCCCACCGAGGCGCTGCACGATATTGAGCGAGGTCGTGGCCATCGGCAGGTTGCGGCGCTCGACCGACGCGTACGCGGCGGAAATCGACGGCGCGCCGATCGCGCTCTGGGCCATGCCGCGCAGGAACAGCGCGGGCACGAGCAGGATCGGATCGTAGCCGGTCAGCGCGAGGAACACGAGCGGCAGCGTCGCGAACAGTGCGAGCAATGCGCCGGCGGCGGCCAGCCGGCGCACGCCGAACCGGCTCGTGAGTGCGCCCATCGACGGGTAGGTGACCAGCATGCCGAGTCCCATCGGCGCGAGCAGCCAGCCCATTTCGCCGGGCGTGCGGCCGCAGGCCTGGATCAGGAACACAGGAATCAGCATCTGGCCCGCGAACAGCGCGCCGTTCGACAGGAACTGCGTCGACGCGGCCGCGCCGAACACCTTGCCGCGAAACAGTGCAAGGTCGATCAGCGCGCGGTCGCCCTTGCGCGTCTCGACCCGCAGGAACGCCGCGAGCAACAGCGCGGCCGCGACGATCGCCGCGATGCCGAGCGCTTCGTTGATCCGCTCGATGCCGTACAGGAACAGCACGAGCCCCGGCGACAGCAGTGCGAGGCCGACCCAGTCGAGTTCGCGCGGCTGCGTGTCGTCGCGGTCGCCGGGCAGGAACCGTACGGCCAGCGCGAGCGCCAGCACACCGACGGGCAGGTTCACGACAAACAGCCAGCGCCACGACGCGTGCTGCAGGATCGCGCCGGCGACGACCGGGCCGAGGATCGGCGCGAGCAGCACCGGCACGGCCGCATAGCCGATCACGCGCGCCATCTGCTGGCCGGCGACGCGCGCGATCATCATCTGCGCCATCGGCGCGAGCAGCCCGCCGCTTACGCCTTGCAGCACGCGGAACGCGATCAGTGACGGTGCGGACCACGCGAGCCCGCACAGCGCCGACGTGAGCGTGAACGCCGAGAAGCACCACAGGTACAGCGCCTTCGCGCCGATCCGGTCGACGAGCCAGCCGTTCAGCGGCAGCACCAGCGTGAGTGCGAGCAGGTAGCCGCTCGTTCCACTGGATCGTCGCGAGGGGCGCGTGCAGGTCGGTCGCGAGACTCGACAGCGATACGTTGACGATCGTCGCATCGAGTTGCGACAGCAGCGAGCCGAGCGTTGCGACGGCGCTGACCTTCCAGATCGACGGATCGGGCCGGCCGGCCGCTTGGTCCCGCGCCGGCCGGGTGCGTGGATCGCTCACGCGCCGCGCCGGTCGAGCAGCGCGACGATCTCCTGCGTCGTGCCCGTCTCGCCGAGGCGCGGGAACAGACGCTCGACGCTGTTCACATGCGCATCCGCGTTGAGGTCGGTCATCGCATCGACGGCGAGCGTGACGTTGTAGCCGAGTTCATGCGCCTGCCGTGCGGTCGATTCGACGCCGATGCTCGTCGCGACGCCGGTCAGCACGATCTGCGTGACGCCGGCCGCTTTCAGATGCGCGTCGAGATCGGTGCCGGTGAAGGCACCCCAGGTCTTTTTCGTCACGAGGTGGTCGCCCGGCTGCCGGTTCAGGTCGGGCACGAGCTCGGTCCAGTCGGCGGGGAACTGCGCCGTGCGCGGCGGTTGCTCGGTGCGACCCGGTGCGCCGCCCGCGACGTTGACGAGCACGACCGGCAGGCCGTGGCTGCGGAACGCGTCGAGCAGTGTGCGGGCGCGCGCGATCACCGGTTCGACCGGGTGCGCGGTGGGGAGGGCGACGATACCTTTCTGCAGGTCGATGACGACGAGGGCCGTGTTCGTGTCGAGACGGGTTGCGCTCATGATGGGACTCCGTGAAAGGGGCGAAGAAAGCCCTGCGCGCGGTTGTCGTGGGGCGCGCGGGCCGGATTCATTGCTCGCCGATGCGGCGGATCAGCGGGATCGCGGCGGCGAGCGTGGCGATGTCTTCGGGATCGAGCTGTTCGATCGCGGCGCCGAGCCACTTGTGTTTCGCGGCGTTGCGCTTGAGCCGCGCGTCGAGGCCGGCCGCGGTCAGCCGGAACAGGATCTGGCGGCCGTCGGTCGGATGCGGTTCGCGTTCGACGAGACCGTCTTCCTCGAGGCTGGCAAGCGTCGCCTTCATCGACTGCGGCTTCATTGCCTCGGCGCGCGCGAGATCGGCGGTCGTCATCGGCCCGTGCCGTTCGAGTCGCGCAAGCGCGCTCGTCTGGGACATGCCGAGCCCTCCGGATTCGATCTCGGAGCGCAGCCGGCGGATCAACTGGCCGACCGCTAGGGTCAGGTCGGCGGCGACGATATCGGCGGAAACGCCGGATTTGCGTGGCGGGTTCATGCGGCGGATCATAGAATACGACAGCCAAACTTGCAAGTTTAACTGTCGAATTGCTCGCCGGATCGAGATGCAGCCCGGTGCGCAGTTACGCGCGGCGGGGCGGGATCGGGACGACTTCGTTGTATCGCGGGGTCGCGGCTTCGTGCAGCAGGTCGCCGAGGTATTGCGCGAGTTCGTCCGCGGCGAGCGTGGGCGGAACATGCAGATTGGCGGGGCGCCGCTTGCCTTCGGCGCCGAGATCGAACACGGCCCAGCCGTCGTTCGTCCGCACGACGGCGAGCGGCCGTCCGAATGCGTTGAAGCGGTATTCGTCCTGCATGGCATCGCTCCCGTTGGGTGAACGCGCCGGCCGCCCGTGCGCGCTTACTGGATCGAGCAGGACAGCCAGCGGTGGATCTTGATGGCATCGCTCGAGACGCCCGCGCGGGTCGGCGCACCGAGCAGCACGACCGTTTCGCGGCGGCCCTTCACCCGCATGCGCATCACGACGCCGTGCCCCGACTCGTTGATGAAGCCGGTCTTCTGCAGCCGGATCGGTAGGCGGCGGTAGCGGACGAGCGGGTCGGAATTCACGTACAGCAGCTCGCCGTCGCCCGGGCGCACGGTGGTCGACGTATCGGTCGAGAAGTAGCGGATCAGCGGATCCTGCGCCGCCGCGCCGACGAGCTTCGCGAGATCCTCTGCCGTCGACACGTTGTGCGGCGACAGGCCGGTCGGCTCGCGGAAGTGTGTGTGGCGCATGCCGAGCCGGCGCGCTTCGCGATTCATTGCCTTGACGAACGCGGCGCGCCCGCCCGGATAGTCGCGGCTCAGCGCGGCGGCCGCGCGGTTTTCCGACGACATCAGCGCGATATGGAACATCTCGCGGCGCGACAGTTCCGAGCCGACCTGCAGGCGCGACCCGGTGAACTTGATCGTGTCGCGGTCGTGCGCGGTGACGCGCAGCACGCCGTTCAGCGGACGGTCGGCGTCGCGCGCGACGACGGCCGTCATCAGCTTCGAGATCGATGCGATCGGCCGCACGGTGCGTGCGTTGCGGGCCAGCAGCGGCGTGCCGGAATCGACGTCGAGCACGTAGGCCGCGCGTGAATGCAGGGAATTGACCGCACGCGGGCTGTAGCCGCAGCTCGCCATCAGGCGCGGCTTGGCAGCCGGGCGCGGCCGCACGGCGCTCGAACGTTTCGCGCGGCGTTGCTGCGGGGCCGGTGCCGCGTGACGCTTGACCGCCTGGTGCTTCACGCGCGGGCGGCGGTGCTTGACGGCTTTCTGTTTGCGCTGGGCCGGCTTCTTCTTGACGGTTTTCTTGACGGCCTTCGCCGGCGCATGAGCGTGCGCGGCACGCGGCGGCGGGTTGCGTGGCGTTGACGACGCGTTCGGCGAGAAGGCGAACATCAGCATCGACAGGGCGACGAACAGGGTGGTCCGGGCGAGAGGCAGGCGCGCGATGAGGCCGGTCAAGCGAAAGTCTCCTTTTCACGCGTGGCGAGGCTGCGTGGAATGCGTGGGCGGTCAGCGGGATGCGGAAAATTATACGGTCGATCGCGGAGCGATGACGATTGAAGGCGGGAAAAGATGCGCGATTCGGTGAGTTTTGGTGGTGCTGGTCGGCGACTTGACGAGGGCGCAGTGGGCTGCGCGCTTGCGGTCGCTCTGTATATGAAACGATACGCGGCGCGACCGTGGGTCGATAGCGACGATGCTCAACGCGGCCAGTTGCGCCGCGACACCACCGCAAAACTGATCGCGATCGAACCGGTCACGGGGCGCGGCGGCGCGTCGTTCGGCGCGCTCATCGCGTCCACCGCATCGCCGAAGCGAAAGCGGCGGCCGCGGCCGTCGGTGCGTTCGGTGCGACGTTTTGGCGCGCGGCGATCGGCCGTTGCGGCGCGCTCATCGATGGCGGCCGGTGCGCACGAAGTGTCGTCGGGCGGACATTCACAGACGAGATCAGCAGACATGACGGTCGATTCCTGAAAGGGCATGTCCGTATTGAACGTCATCGCATTCGATCGGTAAAATGAATGTTTTGATCGTTAAGATTCCTTTTAAGAATGGAATTGAAACTGCTGCGAACCTTCCTGACGGTCACCGAGCTGTGTCATTTCAGCCGCGCGGCCGATGCGCTGCACATGAGCCAGCCGGCACTGAGCAAGCAGATCGGCGCGCTCGAGGCGAGCCTCGGCGGCAAGCTGTTCGAGCGCGGCCGGCACGGCGCGGAGCTCACCGCGTTCGGCGAGCGCTTCCTGCCCGATGCGCAGGCGCTGGTGCGCGATGCGGACGAGATTCTTACCCGCGCGCGTGAGCTGTCGAGCGGGCAGCGCGGTCATTTGCGGCTGGGCATCTGTCTGTCGGTTCTGACGCTCGTCCCGAAGCTCGTCGCGGAGTTTCGCAGCCGGAATCCCGGCATTGCCGTCACGTTGAGCGACCTGTCGTCCGCGGAGCAGACGCGCCGGTTGCGCGCGGGCAAGCTCGATGCGGGATTCCTGCGCCTGCCGTCGGACGAAGGACTGTCGTCGTTCAAGGTGATCGACGAGGCGCTGGCGCTGGCGGTGCCGCCGCATCTCGGCCTGAAGCGCGTGCCGGCCGATCTCGATACGCTCAACGAGATCGGCTTCATCGCGTTGCAGCGTGCACGCGGGCAAGGGTTGGCCGCGCAGGTCGACCGGTGGTGCGTCGAGCGCCGCTTCGTGCCGCACGTGACGCAGCAGGCCGAAGACGTGCAGTCCGTGCTCGCGTCGGTCGCGGCCGGCGCGGGCGTCGCGTTCATTCCGTCGCGGGCGCAATATCTGCTGCGCGACGCGACGGTATTGCCGCTCGACGGCAAGGACGCGAAGTGGCGCGTCGGGCTCGCATGGCTGTCGGACCGCGACGACCCCGTCACCACACGCTTCGTGTCGTTCATGCGTGCCGCGATCAAGAATGCATGACGGACGAAGCGGTATAGTCTCCTCGGCCGGCGGCGTTCGCCCGATCGCGTGCCGGACACCCGAACGCAAGCCCCAGTCTCGCTCACCGACCGCCCCCATGACTTCTGAATCCGACGAATCCCCGCTCGACCCCGCACTCGTTGCGACGCTCGCGACGCTGAACGAAGCCGCGAGCGATCCGGCCGGCAAGACCTGGTCGTTGCCGAAGATCGCGAAACGCACGCAACTGCCGATGAGCACGCTGCGCCGCGTGCTGACGCAGCTCGACGCCGCGGGCTTGAGCGCGACGACACTGAACGAGGACGGTACCGGCAGCGCCGCGCTGACCGACGAAGGGCGCGCGGTGTGCGCGCAACTGTTTGGCGCGAACGACGCACAATGAAAAACGGGCCGCTGAAAGCGGCCCGTCGTCTTGCGGTTCAGTATGCGGCTCGATGCGGCTTGCCGGTGCATTACCACCGCACCGTCACGCCGCCCATCACCGAATGATCGTAGGTCTGGTCGTTCAGCCCGCGCCGGTAGCCGATGTCGAGATCGAGCCACGGCTTCGGCGAATAGATCGCGCCTGCGATCGCGAATGCAGGATTCGCGCCGGCGCCGCTCGCCGTGTGGCGCGACGTGCCGATGTCGGCCACGATCTGCAGCTTGTCGGTCGCCTTGTAGATCGCCGCGCCCGACACAGCCCAGATCGACGTCAGGTCGCCCTGGCGATTCGGCTGGTAGGTCATGCCCGCGTTCGCGAGAAACGAAAATCGCGCAACGTCGAGCTGCGCGAGCAGCGTTGCACCGGCACCCACGCGGCCGGTGCCGAGCCCGCGCCGGTCGTTGCCGGTGGGCGCCGTCAGTTTTGGCTTCAGCGCGATCGACAGCGGGCCGCGTTCGACGAACCGCCATTTCATGCCGATCTCGACATCGCCGACCCCGGCGCCATTCTCGTCGGTGCGGGTCTGCAGATGCGTGTAGGGCGCGTTCACGTAGAGATCGGCGTGTTCGCCGAACCCGCGCGTGAGCGTCGCGTTCCACAGCTGGTGGCGGCCGTTTTCTTCCTGTTTCGAGGTTTCCTCCGCGTTGAATTCGAACTGCCAGTTCGCGTTGCCCTGCGTACCCGTGTCGTCGCTGACGAGCGGATGGGTGGCGAGGGCATCGAACGGCGCGAGGAGGGCGCTCGCGGCTGCGAGCGGAAGCATTCTTTTCATCGTGTCACCCGTGGTGCGTGGCGAGCCTGCCGGCCCACGCCGAGGGCGCGGGACGGCAGGCCGTCAGGCGAAGACGTTCAGAACCACTGCTTGTAGCGCCGCACGTAGATCGTCTTGACGATCTGCGCGAGCAGGATGTAGCCGACCATCGTCGCGGCGAGCCACAGCCAGAAGGTGCCCGGCAGGTGCATGAAGCCGAGGGACTCCGCGAACGGCGAGAACGGCAGCCAGCAGCCGATCGCGATCGCGGTGAACGTCGACAGCAGCACCGGCAGCGCGGCCGTGCTCTGCAGGAACGGGATCTTCTGCGTGCGCAGCAGGTGCACGACGAGCGTCTGCGACACGAGGCTCTCGATGAACCAGCCCGAGTTCATCACGATCTGGCCGCCGGTGCCGCCGTTCAGGTGATACATCGCACCTGCGCCGAACACCGTCCACATCAGGATGTACGTGGTGATGTCGAACACCGACGACGTCGGCCCGACCCACAGCATGAAGCGGCTGATGTTGCCGGCTTCCCACTTGCGCGGCTTCTTCAGGAACTCGGGATCCATCTTGTCCCACGGCAGCAGCATCTGCGACGTGTCGTAGATCAGGTTCAGCACGAGCAGCTGGGTCGCGAGCATCGGCTCCCACGGCAGGAATGCGCTGGCGACGAGCACCGAGAACACGTTGCCGAAGTTCGAGCTTGCGGTCATGTTCAGGTACTTCAGGATGTTGCCGAACGTCTCGCGGCCCTTGATCACGCCTTCCTCGAGCACCATCAGGCTCTTTTCGAGCAGGATGATGTCGGCGGTTTCCTTCGCGATGTCGGCGCCGCTGTCGACCGAGATGCCGACGTCGGCGTCGCGCAGCGCGGGCGCATCGTTGATGCCGTCACCGAGAAAGCCGACCGTGTGGCCGTTTGCCTGCAGCGCCTTCACGATGCGCGCCTTCTGCAGCGGCGTGAGCTTCGCGAACACGGTCGTGCGTTCGACGACTTCCGCGAGCGTCGCGTCGTCGAGCGCCTCGATTTCCGTGCCGAGCATCGGCTTGCCGGGTTCGAGGCCGACCTGGCGGCACACCTTCATCGTGACGATCGGGTTGTCGCCCGTCAGCACCTTCACCGCGACGCCGTTCTCGCGCAGCGCGGCGAGTGCCGGCGCGGCCGATTCCTTCGGCGGATCGAGGAAAGTCAGGAAGCCGCGCACGACGAGGTCGTGTTCGTCGGCGGTGCGGTATTGCTGGCGCTCGTCGCCGCGCGGGATCGTGCGCGTCGCGAGCACGAGCACGCGGAAGCCGTCCTCGTTGTAGGCGCTGGCCTGTTCGAGCAGCCGCTTGCGCGCGACGAAGTCGAGCGGGCGCACGCCGTCCTCATCCTGCACGTGCGTGGAGACGGCCAGCATTTCCTCGACCGCGCCCTTGCAGATCAGCAGGTGCGTGCCGTGCGTGTCCTCGACGACGACCGACAGGCGGCGCCGCACGAAGTCGAACGGCAGTTCGTCGATCTTCTTGTAGCCTTGCGGTTTCACGCGCTCGCCGATCTCGTCGGCACGCGCAACGACCGCGATGTCGATCAGGTTCTTCTGGCCGCTCTGGTGGAAGCTGTTCAGCCAGCCGAGCCGCAGGATCTCCTCGTCCTTGTAGCCCGACAGGTCGAGGTGATGTTCGAGGATGATCTTGTCCTGCGTCAGCGTGCCGGTCTTGTCGGTGCACAGCACGTCCATTGCGCCGAAGTTCTGCACCGAGTTCAGCCGCTTGACGACGACCTTGCGGCGCGCCATCGCAACCGCGCCGCGCGCGAGGTTCGCGCTGACGATCATCGGCAGCATCTCGGGCGTGAGGCCCACGGCCACCGCGAGGGCGAACGTGAGCGCGCTCAGCCAGTCGCCCTTGGTCAGCCCGTTGATCATGAACACGATCGGCACCATCACGAACATGAACTTGATCAGCAGCCAGCTCACGCTCGCGACGCCGCGGTCGAAGCTCGTCTCGATGCGCTTGTGGCTCACGACGTTGCGCGCGAGCGAGCCGAAGTAGGTGTCCTCGCCGGTCGCGACGACGACGGCCGTCGCCGTGCCGCTGACGACGTTGGTGCCCATGAAGCAGACGTTCTCGAGATCGAGCAGCGATGCAGACGTATCGGTCGCGGAGTCGGCTGCGCGCGTGCTGGCGGATTTGCCGGCGACCGCGCCGAGCGTGTCGTACTTCTCGACGGGCAGCGCCTCGCCGGTCAGCACGGCCTGGCTGATGAACAGGTCGCGCGATGCGAGCAGGCGCACGTCCGCCGGGATCATGTCGCCGGCCGACAGGTGCACGATGTCGCCGGCCACGACTTCGCGCATCGGCACTTCGCGGCGTGTCGGTTCGGACGTGTCGGTCATGGCACGCTGCACGGTGGCGGTCGTGCGGACCATCGCCTTCAGCTTCTCGGCCGCGCGCAGCGAACGGAATTCCTGCACGAAGCGCAGCAGCGCGCTGATCGTGACCATCGTCAGCAGGATCGTCATGCCGACGTAGTCGCGATCGTCGGGCGCCGCGAAGTAGACGTCGGTGAAGAAGCTGATGGCGGCCAGCACCAGCAGCACGTAGACGAACGGGTTGTGGAACGAGAGCAGCAACTGGCGCGTCCAGTGCGGTGGCTTGTCGTGCGCGATTTCGTTCGGGCCGTAGTGCTGCAGGCGATCGGCGGCCTGGTCGTAGGTGAGGCCGCGCGTGCTGGTGTTCAGCGACTTCAGCGTGTCTTCGAGCGGCCGGGCCGCTTCCTGTGCGGCGCGCATGATGCGCGGGTCGTTCTGCTGGCCGGCGCCGGCCTTGATGAAGCCGCGCTGTTTCTTTTGCGATGTGTTGTGTCGTGTTGTCATGAGTCGCTCCTTGCGCACGAGGCGGCGGGCGGGGAGCGGCCGTGACGTTATCGACGCACGAACGCTCCCCGCCGCGTCGCGTCAGGCGCGATCGGCTGTGGATCGGTGAAGGCGGGAACGCTCGCCGGCGCGTGCGGTGCGGCCGGAGGGGCAGTGCGCAGCGTCGCACCGGCGAGCGGTAATCGACTACTGTCGTCTGAGTTCATCTGCACTCCTGTCGGTTGCGAGTAATCGGCACGGGCGATCGACAGCGACGCACGCACGAAGGCGCGCGGCCGGACGGCACGCGAACGGAAAGCGCGCGCGGCTGACGCTGCGCGCAACACGAACGCACGCGCGCGACGGCGCATCGCGTGCATTCGACAACAATGAAAATTCGGCGGGAGATCTGGCCAGTCAAGTCAGGCCGGAAGGACGCCGCATCCTGCTTCCCGGGATGCGGCAGAAGACGAGGCTCTGCGCGTTTTCCTCAGGCAGCAGTCAAGTTGGTCAAGGACCAACTACAACTCGCATCGGTGTTCACAGAACACTCCATGTAATTAGACGGGAGCGATGGTAATGGGTCGCTGTGCGAAGCGTCAACCCTTTTGTCAGTCGTTATTTCGAGAAACGTAATCGGGGTGATGCGTGCACGGCGCGCCGTCGGATCGGCGCCAATGAAACGGCCGCGCGCATGCGATATCGGCATGCGCGCGGCCGGGGCGAGGCAGAAGGGTGGCGTATCAGTTGGCCGATGCGACGGCGGCCCCTGCGTCGAGGATGCCCGAGCCGGCCGGCATCGCGGTGCACGACGTGCCGGCCGCGAGCTTGGTCGTGCGCGTGCCGCCCTGCAGCTTCTGCTGGATCTGCGCGGGCGTGAGGTTGCCGTTCACCGACAACATCAGCGCGGCAACCCCCGTCACTTGCGGCGTGGCGAGGCTCGTGCCGTTCGCGAGGCCGTAGGTGTCCGAGCCCGGGGTCGTCGTGCCGGTATTCGACGTCGACAGGATGTTGACGCCCGGCGCGCTCAGCGAGACATCGGGGCCGAAGTTGCTGAACGACGCGCGGCGGCCGGTCGCGTCGGTGGCGCCGACGCTGATCACGCCGCGGCAGTTCGCGGGCTGGTCGAGCCCGGTCGACAGGCCGTCGTTGCCGGCGGCGACGACGACGGTCACGCCCTTCGCGGTCACGTCGTCGATGGCCTGCTGGAACGTCGTGCTGCACGCGCCGACACCGCCGAGGCTCAGGTTGATGACCTTCGCGGGGCGCGGGTTGTTCGGCACGCCGTTCACCGCGATGCCGGCGGCCCAGCGCATCCCGTCGGCGATGTCGCTCGTCGTGCCGCCGCACTTGCCGAGCACGCGCACCGGCAGGATCTGGCCGAGCCACGACACGCCGGCGATGCCGGTGCCGTTGTTGGCGGTCGCGCCGATCACGCCCATCACGCGGGTGCCGTGCCAGCTGCTGTCGCTCGGCTGGCTCGCGCAGTGATAGTACGGGCCGTTTGCGTTGTCGAGTTCCTGCTGCGTGACCCAGTCACCCGGGTCGGTTGCGTCGGAGCTGCGGGTCAGGCCGTTGTTGCTGGTGTTGACGTTGCTGATGAAGCTGTACCCGGACAGCAGGTTGCCGACGAGGTCGGCGTGCGGCCGGTAGCCCGTGTCGAGCACGGCCGTGACGACGGTCGGCGAACCCTTGGTCACGCTCCACGCTGGCGGCAGGTTGACGCCGGCGGTCGGGTCCGACAGGTACCACTGCTGGCTGTAGAGCGGGTCGCTCGGCGTGTCGCGGATCTGCATCGGATGATCCGGTTCCGCGTAGTCGACGTCCGAATCGGCTGCGAATGCCTGCGCGAGCGCGGCTGCGTCGGTGGCGGCCATGCGCTGGCCGAGCGACAGCACGGTCGCGCCGTTCGAGATCGTCCGTTCGACCTGCACGTTCACCGGCGTTTGCCCGACCGCGCTCGCATAGGCACGTGCGCTGCCGGTGACCGGCGCCGTCCAGCGCGTCATCGAGCGCTGGATCACCGCGTCGAGCCGCGTCCCGTTGTCGATGGCCGACATCGCACGCGTGGCCGTCAGCGTCTTCAGCTTGACGATCAGGTGATCGATCGGCGGTTCGGTCGGCGCGGTCTGCGCCGCCATCTGCACGGCGGCCTGCTGCGTCGTGCACGCATTGCTGCCGGAAGACGGGGGCGGGCTCGTGGGATTGGAGGGCGGGGGA
>NZ_SCNZ01000119.1:0-1330 GCF_005502655.1 Burkholderia sp. 4NA327C6
TGGAGCGGCCCCACGTATCTGAGGACACGAGGACTCTCTTAAAATAAGGGATAGTCTTGTGCCTATCAGTAAGCCTAGTCATTACGTGGAAAGCATCGAAATTCTGACCGAGCCGGAGCGCCGTCGTCGGCGCACGGCGCAAGAAAAAATCGCCATCGTGCAGGAAACATTGGAGCCGGGAGCGTCGGTGTCGGCCGTTGCACGTCGGCACGGCGTCAATGCCAACCAGGTGTTCGGCTGGCGCAAGCAATACCAGGAAGGCAGTCTGGCGGCGGTGAAGGCAGGCGAAACCGTTGTGCCGGCATCTGAGCTGGCCGCCGCCATCAAGGAAATCAAGGAACTGCAACGGCTACTCGGGAAGAAGACGCTGGAGGTCGAAATCCTGAAAGAAGCCGTGGAATGGGGCCGTTCAAAAAACCTGATTGCGCGCTCGCCCTTGCTGCCAGGGGACGACCGATGAAGACGGTCTGCGAAGTTCTCGGCGTGGCGCGCTCTGCCGTGGCGGTGAAGCGAACTCGCTCGTCTGACTGGCGCGATGGTCGCCGTGCCCGCATGACCAATGATACCGGGCTGGTCGAGGAGATTCAGGCCCATGTGGCGCATCTGCCGACCTACGGCTACCGGCGTGTCTGGGCGCTGCTGCGCCGCAGTCGGGAGCAGACCGGTGCGCCGTGCATCAACGCCAAGCGCGTGTATCGGGTCATGCGGGAGCATCAGTTGCTGCTGCGCCGCCCTGGCGTGCGGCGAGACAAGCGGCGACATGACGGTCGCGTTGCCGTGGACCGCAGCAACACCCGCTGGTGCTCCGATGGCTTCGAGTTCCGGTGCGACGATGGTACGCCGCTGCGCGTGACGTTTGCGCTGGACTGCTGCGACCGCGAGGCGATTAGCTGGGCAGCGACGACCGGCGGGCATAGCGGTGATGTGGTGCGCGACGTGATGCTGGCCGCCGTCGAACAGCGCTTCGGCACCACGCAGGCCGCGCAGTCCATCGAATGGCTGACGGACAACGGCTCGGCCTACATCGACCACCGCACGCGCAGCTTCGCTCGCGAACTGGGTCTTGAGCCGCTGACCACGCCGGTCCGTTCGCCGCAGAGCAATGGCATGGCCGAATCGTTCGTGAAGACCATGAAGCACGATTACGTCGCCTATATGGACAAGCCTGACGCACCAACAGCGCTCTCGCGTCTGGCTATCGCGTTTGAACACTACAATGAGCGCCACCCGCACAGAGCCCTGAAATACCGCTCGCCTCGCGAGTTCAGGCGTAATGCGGTGTCATCAACCTAACGGTGTCCGCGTGTCCTGAGTTACAGGGGCAACTCCA
>NZ_SCNZ01000120.1:0-1266 GCF_005502655.1 Burkholderia sp. 4NA327C6
ATCAGGAGTTCATCATGAAAAAGCTGTTTGCCTCCCTCGCTCTCGCCGCTTTCGTTGCCCCCGTGTTCGCCGCCACTCAGACCGTCACGCTGTCCGTGCCTGGCATGACCTGCTCCACCTGCCCGATCACCGTCAAGAAGGCGATTTCCAAGGTCGAAGGCGTCAGCAAAGTTAACGTGACCTTCGAGACACGCGAAGCGGTTGTCACCTTCGATGATGCCAAGACCAGCGTGCAGAAGCTGACCAAGGCCACCGAAGACGCAGGCTATCCGTCCAGCGTCAAGAAGTGAGGCACTGAAAACGGCAGCGCAGCACATCTGACGCCCTTGTCTGCTACCACAAACGAAAAAGGATCTGTCGCATGACCCATCTAAAAATCACCGGCATGACCTGCGACTCGTGCGCGGCGCACGTCAAGGAAGCGCTGGAAAAAGTACCCGGCGTCCAATCTGCCATAGTGTCCTATGCCAAGGGCGCGGCCCAGCTCGCCCTTGATCCAGGCACAGCGCCGGACGCACTGACCGCCGCCGTGGCTGGCCTGGGCTACAAAGCGATGCTCGCCGATGCCCCGCCGACCGACAACCGCACTGGGCTGTTCGACAAGGTGCGCGGCTGGATGGGTGCCGCCGACAAGGGCAGCGGCGGCGAGCGCCCGTTGCAAGTCGCCGTGATCGGCAGCGGTGGAGCCGCGATGGCGGCAGCACTGAAGGCCGTCGAGCAAGGCGCGCAGGTCACGCTGATTGAGCGCGGCACCATCGGCGGCACCTGCGTCAACGTCGGTTGTGTGCCGTCCAAGATCATGATCCGCGCCGCCCACATCGCCCATCTGCGCCGGGAAAGCCCATTCGACGGCGGCATGCCACCCACACCGCCGACGATCTTGCGCGAGCGGCTGCTGGCCCAGCAGCAGGCCCGTGTCGAAGAACTCCGTCATGCCAAGTACGAAGGCATCCTGGACGGCAATTCAGCCATCACCGTTCTGCACGGTGAAGCGCGTTTCAAGGACGACCAGAGCCTTATCGTTAGTTTGAACGAGGGTGGTGAGCGCGTCGTGATGTTCGACCGCTGCCTGGTCGCCACGGGTGCCAGTCCGGCCATGCCGCCGATTCCGGGCCTGAAAGAGTCACCCTACTGGACTTCGACCGAGGCCTTGGTCAGCGACACCATTCCCGAACGCCTGGCCGTCATCGGCTCGTCGGTGGTGGCGCTGGAACTGGCGCAAGCCTTCGCCCGGCTGGGTAGCCAGGTCACGATCCTTGCGCGCAG
>NZ_SCNZ01000121.1:0-1238 GCF_005502655.1 Burkholderia sp. 4NA327C6
GTGACCTGCCCCCATCAATAGGGCCAATGGGCTTCTAGCAAAGTCCCTTTAAACCAACTCCTGGAAAGCGGCAGGAGTATCCGCGGTTGCCCGATGTTTCGCCGCAAACTCTGACGGCGCAAGGTAGTTCAGTGCGCTGTGCGGCCTTTGCTCGTTGTAGTCCTGACGCCATGCCGCGATGACTGCCCGAGCATGCGCGAGCGTCGTGAACCAGTGCTCGTTAAGGCATTCGTCGCGGAACTTGCCGTTGAACGATTCGATGTACGCATTCTGCGTTGGCTTGCCCGCCTGAATCAACTTCAGAGCGACGCCGTTCGCATACGCCCACTGGTCAAGCGCGCGGCTCGTAAATTCGGGGCCCTGGTCTGTTCGCACCGCCTTGGGATAGCCACGGAAGCGAGCTGCGCGGTCCAATGCCCGAGCGACATACAAACCTGAGATGCCATGGTCGACAACGATGTCGACAGCCTCTTTCGTGAAGTCGTCGACGACGGTCAGGCACTTCACGCGCCGGCCGTTGGAAAGCGCATCCATCACGAAATCGATTGACCACACCTCGTTGGGGGCGCCCGGCAATGCCAGTTGCTCGCGCTCAATCATTACGCCGTGGCGCTTGCGACGGCGCCGCACAGCCAGCCCTGCCTCACGGTACAGGCGATAGATGCGCTTGTGATTGGCGTGCGTGCCTTCGCGTTCCACTAGGGCGTGCAATCGGCGGTAGCCGAATCGACGACGTTCGTGTGCCAACTCCACCAGACGCGCCGCTAGCACCTCATTCTCGTGGTCTGGCTTCGCGTCGTAATGCAGCACGCTGCGAGAAAGCCCGACAAGCCGGCAGGCGCGGCGCTCGGAGATGTTGACCTTCCCCCGAATCGCCGATACTGCTTCGCGTTTGGCTTGCGGGCTCAGGGCTTTCCCTTGACGACGACCTTCAACGCTTCCATATCGAGCATTGCTTCGGCCAGCAGCTTCTTCAGCCGGGCATTCTCCACCTCGAGGTTCTTGAGCCGGCGGGCTTCCGAGACCTCCATGCCGCCGAACTTCGCACGCCAAGTGTAGAACGACGCATCACTGAACCCGTGCTTCCTGCACAGTTCCTTGACCGGCATACCGGCCTCGGCTTCCTTCAGAAACCCGATGATTTGCTGTTCCGTAAAGCGCTTCTTCATGTTCGTCTTCTTCTCCGAAAACGAACTTTACTAGACTCCGGCTGGCCCTGTTTGCAGGGGGCAGGTCAG
>NZ_SCNZ01000122.1:0-1203 GCF_005502655.1 Burkholderia sp. 4NA327C6
TGCGGTGGACTAGACTAAATCTGACAGTGGTTGGTTTTTCATGCTGGCGCGCATTAGCGCGAAGGGCGTAGCCCGCAGCGGCAATGCGCGCCGCGAACAGCAAGGAGTCCACCATGACTCAGGAGCAGAAGGTAATTCGTGCCAAGGTCGGCATACTCGAGTTGGCCCGGCAGCTCGGCAACGTCAGCCAGGCCTGTCGCGTGATGGGTTACTCGCGCGACAGCTTCTACCGATTTAAGGAACTGTACGATCGAGGCGGTGAAGCTGCGCTGCAGGAGATTTCCCACCACCGGCCGCTGCTCAAGAACCGCGTGGATCCGCAGGTCGAGGCCGCCGTTGTCGAACTGGCCCTCGAATTGCCAGCCTACGGTCAGGTGCGTATCGCCAACGAGGTCCTCAAACGGCATGCTCTGTCCGTCTCGCCCCAAGGCGTCCGTAGCATCTGGTTGCGCCACGATCTGGAGACCATGCCGAAGCGCCTGAAGGCCTTGGAAGCCAAGTCCGCCCAGGAGGGGTTGGTGCTGACCGAGGCGCAGCTCGTCGCGCTCGAACGAGCCAAGCACGAGAAGGAAGTGCACGGCGAATTCGAGTCCGAATGTCCGGGCTACTGCGGCGCGCAGGATACGTTCTATGTCGGCAGCCTCAAGGGCGTCGGCCGTGTCTACCAGCAAACTTTCGTCGATACCTACTCGAAGGTTGCGTTCGCCAAGCTCTACGATCGCAAGACACCCTTGCCGGCGGCGGACCTGCTCAACGATCGCGTTGTCCCGTTCTTCGACGGCTTTGGCATTCCGCTGCTACGCGTGCTGACAGACCGCGGCACCGAATACTGCGGCAACCCCGAGCATCACGAATACGAGCTGTATCTGGCCTTGGAGGACATCGACCATACCCGAACCAAGGCCAAGTCGCCGCAAACCAACGGGATCGTCGAACGGCTGCACAAGACCATGCTCAACGAGTTCTATCGCATCGTCTTCCGCAAGAAGATCTACGACTCGATCGCCACCTTGCAGACGGACCTTGATGCGTGGCTCGACCAGTACAACAATGAACGAGAGCATCAGGGGCGCTGGTGTTACGGCAAGACGCCGATGCGCACTTTCCTCGATTCGCTCGATCTCGCCAAGGAGAAACTCATCCCCCATTGATGACTCGTTCTTTGTCGGCCCGACTACCTGTCAGATCAAGTCCCGGCTAATA
>NZ_SCNZ01000123.1:0-1128 GCF_005502655.1 Burkholderia sp. 4NA327C6
GAGACAGCGTAGTACATCTATTCCGGTGTGGATAACTCTTCGTTACCCGCTGGTTTTGCTGCTCTCTTTCTTGTCGTCTTCGCCTTGGCAGAACTGGTCCTGAAGCGCCACGATTCATTGCCCGTTTCAACGATGTGGCAGTGATGGGTGACGCGGTCCAGCAGCGCTGTCGTCATCTTTGCATCCCCGAACACGCTCGCCCACTCGCCGAAGCTGAGATTGGTCGTGATCGCGACGCTCGTGTGCTCGTAAAGCTTTGAGAGCAGATGGAACAGCAATGCACCACCGGTCTGGCTGAACGGCAGATAGCCCAGCTCATCGAGAATCACCAGATCGACGTACATCAGCTTGTGGGCGACCTGGCCTTGTTTGCCGATGGACTTCTCCTGCTCCAGGGCGTTGGTCAGCTCGACGGTCGAGAAGTAGCGCACACGCTTGCCGTGGCGCTGTACGGCTTCGATTCCGATCGCTGAGGCGAGGTGCGTCTTGCCAGTGCCCGGACCACCGATGAACACGACGTTGTGCGCGCTTTCGAGGAACGACAGCTCGCTCAGTTCGCGCACCAGCGCTTCGTCGACGTGTGCCTGCGCGAAGTCGAAGCCCTTCAGGTCGCGGTGGGCCGGGAAGCGCGCAGCGGTCATTTGATAGGCAATCGAGCGCACCTGCCGTTCGGCGGTTTCAGCCATCAACAGCTGCTTCATGAAGCGCTCCGGCTCGAAGTCCGTGTGGCGCGACTGCGCGAGCAGCTCCGGCCACGTGCTCGCCATGCCGTGCAGTTTAAGACCCTTGAGCTGGGCCGCGATATCGTTAGACATGACGATCCTCCGGTGGGTTGGCGCGCAGCGTCTCGTAACGGCTCACGTCGGCCGCGGGCTCTTCCTTGAGCTGGAGTTTCGTCGTGGCGAGGCTGCCATTCGTGACGGGCGCCTTCAGCCGGCTCAGCACGTTCAGGACGTGCTCTGCGCTGGGGCGTCCTGAATCCAGCGCAGCCTGTACGGCGAGCAGCACCGCATCGAGCCCGTGTTCGCGCACCGCAGCGAGCACCTGCGTCATGACGCGATCGCCGCCCGGGTGTTTCAGCAGATGCCGCTGCAGCAGTTGCAGCGGCTGCGGCATCGTGATGAACGG
>NZ_SCNZ01000012.1:0-181448 GCF_005502655.1 Burkholderia sp. 4NA327C6
GCCCCACCCTGCGCGCACATGCGGTAATCTGGTCGCTTTGCCCGACAGGAGCCAAGCGGTGAGCCGTTACTGGAGCAACATCGTTCAGCAACTCGTGCCTTACGTGCCGGGCGAGCAGCCTGCGCTCGCACACCCGGTCAAGCTGAACACCAACGAGAATCCCTATCCGCCGTCGCCGCGCGTCGTCGCGGCGATCGCACGCGAACTCGGCGAGACCGGCGACACGCTGCGTCGCTATCCCGACCCGGTTGCGCGCGCGCTGCGCGAAACGGTCGCGGCCCATCACCGCATCGAGCCCGAGCAGGTGTTCGTCGGCAACGGCTCCGACGAGGTGCTCGCGCACACGTTCCAGGCGCTGCTCAAGCACGACCGGCCGCTGCGCTTCCCCGACATCACGTACAGCTTCTATCCGACCTATGCGCGCCTGTACGGCGTCCAGACGTCGATCGTGCCGCTCGCGGACGACTTCTCGATCCGCGTCGACGACTATCTCGACGACGCCGGCGGCGTGCTGTTTCCGAACCCGAACGCACCGACCGGGCGCGCACTGCCGCTTGCCGACGTCGAGCGGATCGCAGCCGCGAATCCGTCGTCGGTCGTCGTGATCGACGAAGCGTATGTCGACTTCGGCGCGCAGTCCGCGATTACGCTGATCGACCGCTACCCGAACCTGCTCGTCGTCCACACCACGTCGAAGGCGCGCTCGCTCGCGGGCATGCGCGTCGGTTTCGCATTCGGTGACGCAGCGCTGATCGACGCGCTGAACCGCGTAAAGGACAGCTTCAACTCGTACCCGCTCGACCGGCTCGCGCAAGTTGCCGCGCAGGCCGCCTATGAAGACATCGATTATTTCAACGCAACCTGCGGGCGCGTGATCGACAGCCGGACGCGTCTGACGCATGCACTGGACGCGCTCGGCTTCGACATCGTGCCGTCGGCCGCGAACTTCGTGTTCGCGCGCCATCCCGCGCACGACGCGGGCGCGATCGCGGCGAAACTGAAGGAACGGGAAATTTTCGTGCGGCACTTCCGGCTGCCGCGGATCGACCAGCACCTGCGCATCACCGTCGGCACCGATGCCGAATGCGACGCGCTCGTCGCGGCGTTGCGCGAACTGCTGACCTGAACGAGAGAACCGGCGCCGGGCGGCGCCGATCCGAATGCGTGACGGGCGTGCCGAAGGACTCGAGCGCGCGCGCCACTACGGGGTCACGACGCGTCGTCGCCTTTATCGGCGATCAACGCGTGATACTTCTCCATCAATTGCGCGTGCGATTCGTCATGCTGCGGATCGCGCGGAATGCATTCGACCGGACACACCTGCTGGCACTGCGGTTCGTCGAAATGGCCGACGCACTCGGTGCACTTGTTCGGGTCGATCACGTAGATGTCCGGGCCCATCGAAATCGCGCCGTTCGGGCACTCGGGCTCGCACACGTCGCAATTGATGCACTCGTCGGTAATCATCAAAGCCATACTGATCTCACTTCTTCAGGCCGGCGGCCGGCTTCGCAACGAAACCGGCCGGCACCGCATTACGCGGCAGGGCCTCCGATCGCAGCGACTTTCTCGGTCAGCCACTTCTCGACGGACGGAAACACGAACTTGCTGACATCGCCGCCCAACTGCGCGATTTCGCGCACGATCGTCCCCGAGATGAACTGGTACTGATCGGACGGCGTCATGAACATCGTCTCGACGTCGGGCAGCAGGTAGCGGTTCATCCCCGCCATCTGGAACTCATATTCGAAATCGGACACGGCGCGCAGGCCGCGCACGATCACGCGCGCATTGTTGGTGCGGACGAAATCCTTCAGGAGGCCGGTGAAACTCATCACCTTCACGTTCGGATAATGGCCGAGCACCTCGTTCGCAATCGTCAGACGTTCTTCGAGGGAGAAGAACGGCTTTTTCGCGCGGCTGTCGGCGACACCGACCACCAGCGTATCAAAAATGCTCGACGCACGCCGCACGAGGTCTTCGTGCCCGCGCGTAAGCGGATCGAACGTACCGGGATACACGGCGACTACCATGTCGCTCCTCCTGTCATCACGCAAACGGGATGGCAGCCGTGCGATGCACGCGCCGCTGCCGAGATGGGCATACGTCGCCTTTGCGGCGCGCCGCCTCGTATGGAACGCGCATTATTCATCATTTTCGCGCCGCAGCAAATGATAGTGAACCGCACCGGCCTTGCCGTGCTTCACGACCTGCCAGCCTGCGAGCGCCTCGTGCGCGGCCGGATCGAGTTCCGCCCCCGTCTCGACGTACAGCGCGCCGCCCGCCGCGACGAGCGGCGCCGCCAGCGCAATGGCGCGCTCGAGGACGGCCTGATCGTCGAACGGCGGATCGAGAAACACGACGTCGAACGCGCCCGGTGTGAGCCCGGCCGCGAGCCGCAGCGCGTCCGCCTCCGCGACCTCGACCGCACGCGCGCCGAGCTTGTCCTTGATCGCACGCAGCTGCTGCGCCGCGCGCGGATGGCGCTCGACCATCACGACGCTCGCCGCGCCGCGGGACGCGGCCTCGAAACCCAGTGCGCCGGTGCCCGCGAACAGGTCGAGGCAGCGCCGGCCCTCGAGATCCTGGCCGAGCCAGTTGAACAGCGTCTCGCGCACGCGATCGGGGGTCGGCCGCAGGCCGTCCAGGTCAAGCACCGCGAGCGGCGTGCGTTTCCAGTCACCGCCGATGATGCGGATCGTGTGCGGCTTGCCGCGGCCGGAAGGGGCCGCCGGGCGGCCGGGAGAGGAACGGGACATACGGAATATCGACGACGGAGGGACCGGGCGCGCGCGGGGGCGCACCGCCAAACAGGCGCACGTTACCACAGCGGCGATGCACACTGGCGCGAGCGCCACGCCGCACTGATAAAATGCACGGTTTCGGCCGCCGTGCGCCGCGCCCGCGCGAACGCAGAACGGCCCGTCCGGTGCCCGCCCCTCACGGCGGCCCGCCCTCTTCCCGACGTCAGACCATGTTCAGCTTCTTCAAACGATTCAAGAAAACGCAGGAGCCCGATCCGGCGGAATCGCAATCGGCCGACGCGCAGCAAACGGACGAGCCGTCCGACGCGCCCGCGGTCGAGGCCCCGCCTGTGGCCGACGTGCCGCAAGCGCCCGCACAACCGGCCGCGCCGGCCGTCGTGATGACGGTCACGCCGACCAACGACGGCCGCGACGAAGTCGTCGAGACGGTCGAGATCGTCCCGCCGCCGCTGCAGGACGCCACCGCGAAGAAATCGTGGCTTGCGCGCCTGAAAACGGGGCTCGCGAAGACGGGCTCGAGCATCACCGGCGTGTTCGTCAACACGAAGATCGACGAGGATCTGTACGAGGAGCTCGAAACCGCGCTGCTGATGTCCGACGCGGGCGTCGACGCGACCGAGTACCTGCTCGGCGCGCTGCGCGAAAAGGTGCGCACCGGCCGCCTGACCGACCCGCAGCAGGTGAAGGCCGCGCTGCACGACCTGCTCGTCGAGCTGCTGACGCCGCTCGAGAAATCGCTGATGCTCGGCCGCGCGCAGCCGCTCGTGATGATGATCACCGGCGTGAACGGCGCCGGCAAGACGACCAGCATCGGCAAGCTCGCGAAGCATCTGCAGAGCTTCGACCAGTCGGTGCTGCTGGCCGCGGGCGACACGTTCCGCGCGGCCGCGCGCGAACAGCTGGCAGTCTGGGGCGAGCGCAACAACGTGACGGTCGTGCAGCAGGAAAGCGGTGATCCGGCCGCGGTGATCTTCGACGCGGTCAGCGCAGCGCGCGCGCGCAAGATCGACGTGATGATGGCCGACACGGCCGGCCGCCTGCCGACGCAGCTCCACCTGATGGAAGAGCTGAAGAAGGTGAAGCGCGTGATCTCGAAGGCGCACGACGGCGCGCCGCACGAGGTGCTGCTGGTGATCGACGCGAACACCGGCCAGAACGCGCTCACGCAGGTCAAGGCATTCGACGACGCGCTCGGCCTCACCGGCCTCATCGTCACGAAGCTCGACGGCACCGCGAAGGGCGGGATTCTCGCTGCGATCGCGCGTCAGCGTCCGGTGCCGGTCTACTTCATCGGCGTCGGCGAAAAGGTCGAGGATCTGCAGCCGTTCAGCGCGGTCGAATTCGCGGACGCGCTGCTCGGCTGAACATCGCCTGCACGCATCGCACAGGGCGCCTTCGGGCGCCCTTTTTCATGCGGGCCCGGTCATGCGTGGCCGGGGCGCGGCACGCTCATTCGGCGTCGGGCTGCACGCCGGGCTCGGCGGCCTTGAACGCATCGAGCGTCGACGCATGGTCGACGATCCGCTGGATCGTCGGATAGCGCGTCGTGTCGATCGAGAAGCGGTTCGCGTTGAACACCTGCGGCACGAGGCACACGTCGGCGAGCGTCGGCGTGTCGCCGAAGCACAGCTTGCCGGTGCGCGGATCGCTCGCGAGGCGCGTCTCGAGCGTGTCGAAGCCCGCCTCGATCCAGTGCCGGTACCACGCGTTCTTCGCTTCTTCGGGCACCTGCAGCGTGTGCTTCAGGTACTTCAGCACGCGCAGGTTGTTGAGCGGATGGATTTCGCACGCGATCTGCAGCGCGACCGCTCGCACATACGCGCGATCGACCGGCTGCTTCGGCAGCAGCGCCGGTTCCGGATGGGTTTCCTCGAGATATTCGATGATCGCCAGCGACTGCTGCAGCGTCGCGTCGCCGTCGGTCAGCGTCGGCACGACCGCATCCGGATTCAGCGCGCGATACGCGTCCTTCAGTTGCTCGCCGCCGTCTCGCAGCATGTGCACGGGGACATAGTCGAACGGCAGCTGCTTCAGGTTCAGGGCGATCCGCACGCGGTACGACGCGGAACTGCGGAAATAGCTGTAAAGCTTCATGGGATGTCTCTCGTAGTCGTATTCGGCCGGCGACGGCACGGGCGCGGCGCAGCCGGCGCGCATCGCCGGGAATCAGAGTGTAGCGCGCCGCGCGGCCTCGCCTGGCGACAGCCGCACCCGTGCGATACTCGGGGCATTCCTCACCGCTCACAGCGCGGCCCGACGCCGGCCGCCCGCCCCACGCCCCGATGACCGCCTCCCACGATCCCGCCGCCGCTCCGTTCCCTTGCGCCCGCTTCATCAAGGAAATCGGGCGCGGCCCGAACGGCGCGCGCGCCCTGTCCGCCGAGGACACGTTCGAGCTCTATCGCGCCATGCTCGACGCGCGCGTGTCGGACGTCGAACTGGGCGCGATCCTGATCGCCTATCGGCTGAAGGGAGAATCCGCCGACGAGCTGGCCGCGATGCTCGCCGCCGCGCAGGCGTCGTTCGAGCCGGTGCACGTGCAGGATGCCGCGTTCCGCCCCGTGTCGATCCCGAGCTACAACGGCGCGCGCAAGCAACCGAACCTCGTGCCGCTGCTCGCGCTGCTGCTCGCGCGCGAAGGCGTGCCGGTGCTCGTGCATGGCGTCGAGCGGGATCCCGGCCGCGTGACGAGCGCGGAGATCTTCTCGGCGTTGTCGATCGCGCCGTCGACGTCGCACGATGCAATCGAGGACATGCTCGCCGAGCGCCGCGTCGCGTTCGCGTCGATCGAGGTGCTCGCGCCGCGCATCGCCCGCCTGCTGTCGATGCGCAGCGTGCTCGGCGTGCGCAACTCGACGCACACGCTCGTGAAGATCCTGCAGCCGTTCGCGCCGGCCGGCCTGCGGCTCGTCAACTACACGCACCCGCCGTACCGCGACAGCCTGGCGCAATTGTTCCGCGACCATCCGGACGCCGCGCTCGGCGGCGCGCTGCTGGCGCGCGGCACCGAGGGCGAAGCCGTTGCCGACACGCGGCGCCAGGTGCAGGTCGACTGGCTGCACGACGGCGTGTGCGACACGCTGATCGAGGCCGAACGCTCGTCGACCGACGCGCCCTCTGTCGCGCTGCCCGAATCGCGCGATGCGGCCACGACGGCCGCGTGGACCGACGCCGTATTGCGCGGCGAAGTGCCGGTGCCCGACACGGTCGCCCGGCAGGTCGCGACGATCGTCCAGATCGCCCGTATCGCACGCTGAAGGCGCGCTCGCGAGCCGGCCCCGATCGCAGGGCATTTGACACGCGAGCGCATCCTGGCATAGAGTTGTCCTCATGCGTTCCTTTCCGAACACCCTCCGAATTACCTCCGGCCGCCTAGCGCGGCCGCTATCGCTACGACTAGCCTAAGGCTGTCGTAGCGCCGTGTGCTGTCCGCACGGTCCCTCCCAGCAGTTCCTCGCAGTACCCCTCTCGTAGTTTTTACAACCCGAAGTCGTCAGCATTCGTCCGTCTATCCGTCGGCCGACTCGCGAAGATCATCCGCATCCGCAGCGCGTTCACGTGCCGCGGAGCGAGGCAGCGCCAACCGTCGCCCATGCCGCCCGTCTTCGCTCGCGACTTGAGACCCGAGGTCCAGAAGATGCAGCGCAATCCGCAAGACAAGTACCGTCCGTTCGAGCCCGTCCGCCTCAATGGCCGCAAATGGCCGTCGCGCACCATCGAGCGCGCGCCCGTCTGGATGAGCACCGACCTGCGCGACGGCAACCAGTCGCTGATCGAGCCGATGAGCATCGAGCAGAAGCTCGAGTTCTTCGAAATGCTGGTCGCGATCGGGTTCAAGGAGATCGAAGTCGGTTTTCCGTCGGCGTCGCAAACCGACTTCGATTTCGTCCGCAAGCTGATCGACGACAAGCGGATTCCCGACGACGTGACGATCGAAGTGCTCGTGCAGGCGCGCGAGGACCTGATCGCCCGCACGTTCGATGCGCTCGAAGGTGTGCCACGCGCGATCGTGCACCTGTACAACGCGGTGTGCCCGTCGTTCCGCCGCATCGTGTTCGGGATGTCGAAGGCCGACGTGAAGGCGCTCGCGATCGACGGCACGCGCATCATCAAGGAACACGCCGCCGCGCGCCCCGACACGCAGTGGACCTTCCAGTACTCGCCGGAAACCTTCAGCATGACCGAGCTGACGTTCGCGCGCGAGATCTGCGACGCGGTCGCCCAAACCTGGCGGCCGACCCGCGATCACAAGATGATCGTCAACCTGCCGGCCACCGTCGAGGCCGCCAGCCCGAACGTGTTCGCCGACCAGATCGAGTGGATGGACCGCAACCTCGCGTACCGCGACAGCATCGTGTTGTCCGTGCATCCGCACAACGATCGCGGCACCGCGGTCGCGGCGGCCGAACTCGCGTTGCTCGCGGGCGCCGACCGCATCGAGGGCTGCCTGTTCGGCAATGGCGAACGCACCGGCAACGTCGATCTCGTCACGCTCGCGCTGAATCTCTACACGCAGGGCATCGATCCGGGCCTCGATTTCTCCGACATCGACGCGGTGCGCCGCGTCGTCGAACGCTGCAACCAGATTCCGGTGCATCCGCGCCACCCGTACGCGGGCGACCTCGTGTTCACCGCGTTCTCGGGCTCGCACCAGGACGCGATCCGCAAGGGCTTCGCGCAGCAGCGCCCCGACGCGGCCTGGGAAGTGCCGTACCTGCCGATCGACCCGGCCGACCTCGGCCGCAGCTATGACGCGGTGATCCGCGTGAACAGCCAGTCCGGCAAGGGCGGCGCCACGTTCCTGCTCGAACGCGGGATGGGCTTCACGCCGACGCGCCGCGTGCAGATCGAATTCAGCCGCGCGGTGCAGACGCTCGCCGACGCGTCCGGCGAGGAAGTGACGGGCGATGCGATCTGCGCGCTGTTCGCGCGCGAATTCTTCGACACCGACGGGCCGGCCGCGCGACACGGCAACGGCGCGCGCTGGCAGAACCGCGAGATCGCGGCAGCGCCCGCGGCAGATACCCCGCCCGACGAGGCGGTGCGACATTTGGCCGCGGGATTCGCGGCGGCCGCCGGCGCGGCGATCAACGTCGCGTCGTGCGAACACACCCGCACGACGGACGGACGGATCGCGGTATCGGTCGGCTGCCGGGTCGGCGATGCGCCGCTGCGGCACGGCGTCGGCCTGCATGCCGATGCGTCGAGCGCCGCGCTCGATGCGGTCGTCAGCGCGATCAACCGCTCGGCCTGGCACTGCGCGGATCGCCGCGCGGCGGCCTGAGCGCCCGGTTCGGTTTCAGGGTTCAAACGTCAGCGAGCGGGGCGTGACCGCCCGTGCGCCGCGCGATCCGCGCCGCACGAGGCAGTAAAAAGCGGCCCAGAAGGCCGCTTCGGTCGGGACATGAAAAGGAACGCCACGCGCGCTCATGTCTCGGTCGCGCACCGCGTCGCCTGCCACGCGAACAGGCTCCAGCGGCCCTGCTCGTGGGTATGGACCGAGGTATAGGCAATCGGGAAGACCAGGCCGCCGTTGTTCGTTTCCATCTCGATCAACGCGCGCCCGGTGACGACGCAGGTTTCATCGCCGACGGGCAGCACGTCCTGCGACTGGATTTCGATCTGGCGATAGCGGCGGCGGCCGGCGACGATGGCGTCGATGAACTGCTGCTTGGTTTCGCGTTTGCCGTTGGTGTGCACGAAGAACACCTTGTCCGACAAAAGCGTGTCGAGCGCCTCGCCGTCCCCGTCCACCATCGCCCGGAACCGATCGCGCTCGAGCGCGCGGATCGCATCGACCACCTTCGCCATCGCCTGACTCCTCGGCAACGCGCACGCCGTGCGCGGGCGTGCGGATCAGAAGTTGTACTGCAAGTAGAACTGGTGGAAATTTATACCAGGATTCGGCTCTTTGATACCCGCGTTAGACACATGTTCAAAACGGTAGCCGACCTGATACTGTTGCCGTTGGCCGAACTGCACGCCCACCCCCGCCGTCGGCGCGAACTGGAACGCGGTGCCCATCGAGAAGCGATCCGAGATCGTCGGGTGCGTCAGCAGCCTGACGCCGCCGCCGGCCTCGATGAACGGGCGGACCTCCCCGGCGCTCTTGATGAAGCGGAACATCGGCGTCACGCCGAATTCGCCGATGTTGCCGTGGACGTTCCCGCCCGTGTGCCAGTAGCCGGCATGCCCTTCCACGACGAACGCGAAGTGCCAGCCGCCGATTTCCCACCAGTTCCAGCCCGGATCCCACACCACGCCGAGGTCGGCCTTGTCGACCCCGTGGCGATCCGAAAAACCGCCGCCCGCCTGGATCCCCCATCGATCCGCGCATGCCGCGCCCGATCCGCCCAGAAGGGACGCCGCCAGCATCGCGTGCAGCGCAAGCCGGCTGCGGGGCCGGCGATTCTTCTTATTGTTCATCTGTCACTCCAACTTTGGGGGTTGAATGGAGCCAGCCGCTTCGGCCGGCTCGAGCGAACTGAATGGTATGGTAAAGGACTTTTCGGATCGGCATCACAAAGCGAAATGGCTTGCTTCCAAAACGACAAAAATTGAAATCGTCTACCGATTCCCATCAGAAACAACGGCTTACGGAACTTCGCTCCGCGCCCTCTGTCGCAGAATAGACTATCGACTCGACTTGCTCGATAGAAAAACGGGAACTCCGATGCCCACGCTTGCTCTAAGGAATTAGCACTCGGTTTCCGGGAGTGCTAAGATGGCTCCCGGAATCTCATCCGAGACCGGGGGTTTGTCCCTGATTCCAAAGGAGTTTTTAGTGAGCAACGCCCTGACCCTCCCGAACACCCTGAGCCCGACGCCGGCCAAGGCCGCATCGGCAGGCTCGCTGGCGCTCGCAGCCCAATCGATGTTGCCGGGCCAGCTCGGCAACATCGACGCGTATATCCAGGCCGTCAACCGCATTCCGCTGCTGACGGTCGAAGAGGAACGCCAGTACGCGACCGAATTCCGCGAAAGCAACAACCTCGACTCGGCACGCCGCCTGGTGCTGTCGCACCTGCGGCTCGTCGTGTCGATCTCGCGCAACTACCTCGGCTACGGCCTCCCGCACGGCGACCTGATCCAGGAAGGCAACATCGGCCTGATGAAGGCGGTGAAGCGCTTCGACCCGGCGCAAAACGTGCGCCTGGTGTCGTACGCGATCCACTGGATCAAGGCAGAGATCCACGAGTACATCCTGCGCAACTGGCGCACGGTGAAGGTCGCGACGACCAAGGCGCAGCGCAAGCTGTTCTTCAACCTGCGCAGCCACAAGAAGGGCCTGCAGGCGATGACGCCCGAGGAAATCGACGGCCTCGCGAAGGAACTCAACGTCAAGCGCGAAGACGTTACCGAAATGGAAACGCGCCTGTCGGGCGGCGACATCGCGCTCGAAGGGCAGGTCGAGGACGGCGAGGAATCGTACGCGCCGATCGCCTACCTGGCCGACTCGCACAACGAACCGACCGCCGTGCTGGCCGCGCGTCAGCGCGACACGCTGCAGACGGACGGCATCGCGCAGGCACTCGGCGCACTCGACGCGCGCAGCCGCCGCATCATCGAGGCACGCTGGCTGCACGTCGACGACGACGGCTCGGGCGGCTCGACGCTGCACGATCTCGCTGCCGAGTTCGGTGTGTCGGCGGAACGCATCCGCCAGATCGAAGCGAGCGCGATGAAAAAGATGCGCACTGCCCTCGCCGAATACGCGTAAATCGCTGCGATTTAGAGCGCTTCATCAAAAACCGCTGCCCGACCGGCAGCGGTTTTTTTTCGCCCGTCATTTCCGCTGCTTCTCATTCGCTTCTTCGTACGTTTTTCGGCCCGTTTCAGTGCGGATTAATTGACCTGAT
This sequence comes from Burkholderia sp. 4NA327C6, assembly GCF_005502655.1. Taxonomy (NCBI): domain Bacteria; kingdom Pseudomonadati; phylum Pseudomonadota; class Betaproteobacteria; order Burkholderiales; family Burkholderiaceae; genus Burkholderia; species Burkholderia sp. 4NA327C6. The sequence goes on from NZ_SCNZ01000012.1 coordinate 10,625, forward strand.
TCGTCAGGTAATAGGCCGTTTGCGGGCCCCTTCCGCATAACCTTGATCTGCCTCAAGTTTCGGCCCGTGTTTCGCGACGGTCTGCCGCAGCGCAGCACTCGGCATCGGAAAGCCGTCATTTTAAAATTGGCATGTCAGGCGCAAAAGGATTAAAACAGCTTCACGGCCGTCATAAATCCGACGTAAAGTCGCCCCAAATCGCACCTAAATCGATTCAGGATAATCACCTTGATCTCGATCAATAAAGAGCCTGCGCCTCCGCCGCGGCCGGCCGGAACGATCGGCTGGCGCGCGCGCATTGCCGCGTGGGCACGCGGCCCGACCCTCGCCCGCGACATCACCCTGGTGCTGATCGTCAAGCTGATCCTCCTGATGTCGCTCAAATACGCATTCTTCAATCATCCGCAGGCCGAGCACATGTCGTTGCCGCCTGCCGCCGTCGCCGAGAAGCTGCTCTCGGTACCGGCGCCTGCATCCACCGAGGGAGACCACCATGATAAGTAGCGAAGTCGTCGATCTGTCGCGTCTGCAGTTCGGCATCACGGCGCTCTACCACTTCCTGTTCGTGCCGCTGACGCTCGGCCTGTCCTGGCTGCTCGTCATCATGGAAGCCGTATACGTGATGACCGGCAAGCAGGTCTACAAGGACATGACCCAGTTCTGGGGCAAGCTGTTCGGGATCAACTTTGCGATGGGCGTGACGACCGGCATCACGCTCGAATTCCAGTTCGGCACGAACTGGTCGTACTACTCGCACTATGTCGGCGACATCTTCGGCGTGCCGCTCGCGGTCGAAGGCCTGATGGCGTTCTTCCTCGAATCGACCTTCGTCGGCCTGTTCTTCTTCGGCTGGAACCGCCTGTCGAAGGTCAAGCACCTGATGGTCACGTTCCTCGTCGCGCTGGGCTCGAACCTGTCCGCACTGTGGATCCTGGTGGCGAACGGCTGGATGAACAACCCGGTCGGCGCCGAGTTCAACTACCAGACGATGCGCATGGAGTTGACGAGCCTGTTCGACGTGCTGTTCAACCCGGTCGCGCAGGTGAAGTTCGTGCACACCGTGTCGGCCGGCTACGTGACGGCTGCGATGTTCGTGCTCGGCATCTCGTCCTGGTACCTGCTGCGGAAGCGCGACGTCGACTTCGCGCTGCGCTCGTTCGCAGTGGCAGCCGGTTTCGGCCTCGCGGCCACGCTCTGCGTGATCGTGCTCGGCGACGAGTCGGGCTACACGACGGGCGAAGTGCAGAAGATGAAGCTCGCCGCGATCGAATCGGAATGGGAAACGCAACCGGCACCGGCATCGTTCACGCTGATCGGGATCCCGAACCAGAAGGAAGAACGCACGGACTACGCGATCAAGATCCCGTACGCGCTCGGCCTGATCGCGACGCGCTCGATCGACGAGCCGGTGATCGGCCTGCGCGAGCTCGCGAAGCACAGTGAAGAACACATCCAGAGCGGGATGGTCGCGTACGGCGCCTTGCAGAAGATCAAGGAAGGCGACAAGAGCGACGCGACCCGCGCGCTGTTCGACCAGCACAAGCAGTATCTCGGCTACGGACTGATGCTCAAGCAGTTCACGCCGAACGTGATCGATGCGACGCCGGAGCAGATCAAGGCCGCCGCGAAGAAGACGATCCCGCCGGTCGCGCCCGTGTTCTTCTCGTTCCGGATCATGGTGTTCCTCGGCTTCCTGTTCCTCGCGACCTTCGTCGCCGCGTTCTGGTTCTGCGCGCGCCGGCAACTGCTGCAGGACAACCGCCGCTGGTTCCTGCGCTATGCGGTGTGGGCGATCCCGCTGCCGTGGCTCGCCGCGGAATTCGGCTGGGTCGTCGCCGAGCTCGGCCGCCAGCCGTGGACGATCGCGGGCATCCTGCCGACGCATCTGTCCGCGTCCAGCCTGACGGCAACGGATCTGTACCTGAGCCTCGCCGGTTTCATCGCGTTCTACACCGCGCTGTTCGTCATCGAGATCAAGCTGATGTTCAAGTACGCACGCCTCGGCCCGTCGTCGCTGCATACCGGCCGCTATCACCACGAACTCGCCGCCGCCGGCGAGCGGGCCGCGGTTTGAGCACGCTGTCGCAACCGAACAAGGAATCGCTATGGACTATGCAACTCTCAAGCTGATCTGGTGGCTGCTCGTCGGCGTACTGCTGATCGGCTTCGCCGTCACCGACGGCTTCGACATGGGCGCGACCGCGCTGCTGCCGTTCCTCGGCAAGACCGACGAGGAACGCCGCATCATCGTCAACACGGTCGGCGCGACGTGGGAAGGCAACCAGGTGTGGCTGATCACGGCCGGCGGCGCGATGTTCGCGGCCTGGCCGCTCGTCTACGCCGCGTCGTTCTCCGGCTTCTACTTCGCGATGCTGCTCGTGCTGTTCGCGTTGTTCTTCCGGCCGGTGGGCTTCGACTACCGCAGCAAGCGGCCGGACCCGCGCTGGCGCGCGGGCTGGGACTGGGGCCTGTTCGTCGGCGGCTTCGTGCCGGCGCTGGTGTTCGGCGTCGCGTTCGGCAACCTGCTGCAAGGCGTGCCGTTCAAGTTCGACAGCGACCTGCGCGTGACCTACTACGGCGGCTTCTGGGCGCTGCTGAACCCGTTCGCGCTGCTGTGCGGGCTCGTCAGCCTCACGATGCTCGTCGCGCACGGCGCCGCCTTCATCAAGATGAAGACGGAAGGCGTGATCGCGCGCCGCGCGTCGGTCGCACTGCGCGTAGCGTCGTTCCTCGCGGTCGTGCTGTTCGTGCTGGCCGGCGTGCTGATCGCGTCGTATATCGGCGGCTTCCACATCACGCACGCCGCACCGACCGACACCGTCGCGAACCCGCTGCTCAAGGACGTCGCAGCCGGCTCGGGCCTGTGGCTCGCGAACTACGGCGAGTATCCGTGGATGATCGCGGCGCCCGTCGTCGCGATCGCCGGCGGCCTGCTCGCGCTGCTGCTCGCCGGCTCGAAGCAGGAAAAGACGGCGTTCTTCTGCACGGGCCTGATGATCACGGGCGTGATCCTCACCGCCGGCTTCTCGATGTTCCCGTTCATCATGCCGTCGTCGCTCGACCCGCGCAGCAGCCTGACCGTATGGGATTCGACGTCGAGCCACATGACGCTGCAGGTGATGCTGTTCGCGGTGATCGTGTTCCTGCCGATCATCCTGCTCTACACGAGCTGGGTGTACCGCGTGATGCGCGGCAAGGTCACGCGCGAGGTGATCGAAGAGAACAAGCATTCGATGTATTGATGCTTTGAACCGGGCCGGGGCGCGCATGTGCCCCCGCCCACCGTTTCGCAAGGAGTCGGATCATGTGGTATTTCAGCTGGATTCTCGGTATCGGCGTCGCGCTGTCGTTCGGCATCGTCAATGCGATGTGGCTCGAAGCGCGGCAGAAGACGCAGGAAGCACGCGTTCGCCACGACTGACGCGCGCGGCCGATCGCGCCGCCGCCATCCCGAAGGAACCTCGCCTCGCGCGAGGTTTTTTTTCGCCCGGGGCCGGCCGGACAGGCCCGTCACACCGATGCCAATTTAGCGCCAGATTGATACCACTTGAATACCAATAAAAGGTTTCATAAGATCTTTGGACACGGCCGCTGACAGGCCGAATCCTTCCGGGTGGGGGAGACATGCGAATCCCGTATGAGGCGCGCGACTGCGCGCCGTCTCGTCGTCTGCACGCGGCGGCCAGTTGTGCGCCGTCGGCGAGCGCGACCGTCTTCGACCGTGCAGGCCGCGCACGCGCCTTGGCCCATGGGCACGTCATCACGACATCAACATCAGCAGCAGCCGCTGCCGTGCGCCGCCGATGAGGACGCACACCCGCCCGCGCCGATCCGACCGGCACGCCTGCCCGCCACCCGTTCCGTAACGCACGCGCCCGCGTGCCGACACAGCGCGGGCAGCCGCATCGCCCGCGCACCCTGTTGTCCCCGCAGCTCCGTTGCAAGACCCGTTCGCAGCGACGTCATCCCGTGACGCCGCTACGCCCCCTTTTGTCTCAGGAGTCCGCATGAACCGAACCTTGTCCACCCTGTTTGCCGGCCTGCTGATCGCGGCATTGTCGCCGGTCGCGCCCGGCGCGCTGCCGGCGTCGAGCGCGGCGGTCGCAACGGCCGGCACCGTCCGTCCACCCGTGCCGCCGGCCGATCTCGCGGCGCTGCTGTCGAACGGACTCGCGCTGCGCGTCGCCGTCGACAACAATCACGCGGCCGCGTCCGGCGTGCCGTGCGCCGATCTCGGCGCCGACGGCGCGGCCTGCGCGACCGGCCGCCTGATCCTGCAGAACCGCGGCCATCAGGCGATCGCCGACGGCGGCTGGAAGCTCTACCTGCACAGCATCCGCCGCCTGCTGCGGATCGACCGCCCCGGCTTCGCGCTGCGGCGGCTCACCGGCGACCTGTACGAACTGACGCCGCAACCGGGCTCGGTGCGGCTGGCACCGGGCGAGCGCATCGAGCTGCCGTTCGTCGCCGAATACTGGCTGCTGCGGTACAGCGACGTGATCCCGCGCCCGTACGTGGTCGTCGATGGCGCGCCGGCCGCCGTGCTCCGCTACAACGACACCGACGACGAGCTGCGCTACGTCGAATCGCTGCCGGCCGACGCGCAGAACAACTCGACCGGCAATGCGCCGCCCGTCGCCGCGCGGCCCGACGCGAGCCGCGCGCTGCCAAGCGTGAAGCGCGAGCAGCCGCTGCCCGGCACACTCGACCTGCGCGGCGTCGAGCTCGCGCTGCCGAACCTGCCCGACGCGCAGGTCGCGGCACTGCGCGAACGCGCAAGCACACTCGGTCTCGACGGTGCACGCGTGCCGGTATGGGGTGTGGTCGCGCCGCGCCGACTGCCGGCCGACATCGCGACGCCGGGCGGTTACCGGCTCGCGATCGGGCCGCGCGGTGCGTTCATCGAAGCGTACGATCGCGCCGGCCTCTACTACGGCGTGCAGACGCTCTACTCGCTCGCGCCCGTTGGCGGCGGCGCGATCCCGGCGATGCTCGTCGAGGATGCACCGCGCTTCACGCATCGCGGGATGCACGTCGATCTCGCGCGCAACTTCAAGCATCCGGCGACGCTGCGCCGCCTGATCGATCAGATGAGCGCGTACAAGCTCAATCGCCTGCACCTGCATCTGTCCGACGACGAGGGCTGGCGCATCGAGATTCCCGGCCTGCCCGAACTCACCGAGATCGGGGGACGCCGCTGCCACGACCCGAGCGAGACGCGCTGCCTGCTGCCGCAGCTCGGCTCCGGCCCGGACAACCGCTCCGGCGGCGGCTACCTGACGCGCGACGACTACGTGTCGCTGGTGCGCTACGCAGCCGCGCATTTCGTCGAGATCATCCCGGAGATCGACATGCCCGCGCATGCGCGCGCGGCCGTCGTGACGATGGAGGCACGTTACAAGCGGCTGCATGCGGCCGGCCGCGAGCAGGAAGCGAACGCATACCGGCTGCTCGATCCGCAGGACACGTCGAACCTGACGACGGTGCAGTTCTACGACCGGCGCAGCGACCTGAACCCGTGCGTGCCGGGCGCGCTCAATTTCGCGTCGAAGGTGATCCGCGAGATCGCGGCGATGCATACGGACGCGCAGGCGCCGCTTCACACCTGGCACTACGGCGGCGACGAGGCGAAGAACATCTTCCTCGGCGGGGGCTTCCAGCCGCTGAACGGCACCGACCCGAACAAGGGGCGCATCGACCTCGCCGCGCAGGACAAGCCGTGGGCGCGTTCGCCCGCGTGCACGGCGCTGCTCCAGCGCGGCGAGATCAAGTCGATCGACGAGCTGCCGACGCGTTTCGCGCAACAGGTGAGCGCGGCGGTCAACGCGAACGGGATCGACACGATGGCCGCGTGGCAGGACGGCATCAAGCATGCGAACGGGCCGCAGGACTTCAGCACGCGCCACGTGATGGTGTCGCTGTGGGACACGATCTTCTGGGGCGCATCGGACAGCGCACGCGACCTGAGCGGCAAGGGCTACCTGACGGTGCTCGCGCTGCCCGACTACCTGTACTTCGACTTCCCGTACACGCTCAACCCGCGCGAGCGCGGCTACTACTGGGGCTCGCACGCGACGGACGAGTACAAGGTGTTCTCGCTCGCACCGGAGAACCTGCCGCAGAACGCCGAAGTGATGGGCGACCGCGACGGCAACGCGTTCGAGGTCACGGGCACGGGCCCGGCGCCGCGCATCGAAGGCATGCAGGGGCAGGCGTGGGGCGAGGTGATGCGCAACGACACCTTCCTCGAATACATGGCCTATCCGCGGCTGCTCGCGCTCGCCGAGCGCGCATGGCACCGGGCCGACTGGGAACTGCCGTATGCGGCCGGCGTGCGCTTCAAGCGCGGCGACACGCATCACGTCGACACGGCCGCACTGCAGCGCGACTGGGCAGGTTTCGCGACGCTGCTCACGCAACGCGAATTGCCGAAGCTCGACCGGGCCGGCGTCGGCTACCGGAAGCCGACCTTCACGCTGACGAATCCGTGACCGGCTGAGCGGTTGCACGGCTGCGCGACGGCGCGACGGCGCGACGCAGGCGAACGCGTCACGCCGTCGCCCGCACCAAGGAAAAACGGCTTGCGACGCATCGCAAGCCGTTTTCGTTTTGCCGGCCGGCCCGAACCCGCAGCGCGGATCTGGACGGCTTCATCGCATCCGCATCAGGCCGGTTGAGCAGCCGCCCCGCTGCCCGACGGCGGCAGGCGCGCACCGAGCTGTTCGGCATAGCGTGCGGCCGCGTTGCCGCAGACGATGTGGAACGTGTCGAGCGACACCCACGCGACGTCGAGCGCACCGAGACGATCGCGATCGACCGCCGACGGATCGCGCACGACCACACGCAGGCGCGTGGTGGCCACCGCATCGAGCGATACGACGTTGGTCGCACCGCCGAACACCGCGAGCCAGCGCGTCGGCTCCGGATCGAGCGGGCCGGCGGCCGCGCCCGTGACAGGCTGTGCGGCGGCGGCCGTCGCCGTCGATGCCGCCCCTGCCGCGCCGCTGCCGATCGCGGCACGCATCTCGTCTGCAATGATGTCGGCCTCGGGCCCGATGATCACCTGCACGCTGTTGCCGCCGCGCTTGAGCACGCCGCGCGCGCCGATCGACTTCAGCTCCGGCTCCGACACCTTCTCCGGATCGACGACGGTCAGGCGCAGGCGCGTCGTGCACGCGTCGACGACCGACAGGTTGCCTGCCCCGCCGAGCGCGGCGATGTAGCGTTGCGCACGCGGCGCGGCAGCCGTAGCCGCGGCACCGGCCGCCGGTGCGACGAAGCCGCCCGATGCGTACGATTGCTCGGCCGCATCGGCCGATGCCGGCTCACGGCCCGGCGTGGCCATGTTGAACTTGCGGATGAAGAAACGGAACAGCCCGTAGTACGCGGCGCCGTACGCGATGCCGAGCGGGATCGCGATCCAGCCCTTCGTCGACAGCCCGTAGTTCAGCACGTAGTCGATCGCGCCGGCCGAGAACGTGAAGCCGAGCTTCACGCCGAGGATCTGGCAGATCGCGAGCGACAGCCCCGTCAGCACCGCATGGATCACGTACAGCACCGGCGCGAGGAACATGAAGCTGAATTCGATCGGCTCGGTCACGCCGGTCAGGAACGACGTGAGCGCCATCGAGAACAGCAGGCCGCCCACCATCGCGCGGCGTTCCTTCGGCGCTTCGTGCAGCATTGCGAGACACGCGGCCGGCAGGCCAAACATCATGATCGGGAAGAAGCCGGCCATGAAAGTGCCCGCGGTCGGGTCGCCCGCGAAAAAGCGGTGCAGGTCGCCGTGCACGATCTCGCCGCCGGCGGGCGGCGTGAAGTTGCCGAACACGAACCACGCGAGCGAATTGATGATGTGGTGCAGGCCCGTGACGAGCAGCAGGCGGTTCAGGAAGCCGAACACGAACGCACCGATCGCGCCCGCCGTCGTCAGCCACTGGCCGGCCGCGTCGATCGCATGCTGGATCGGCTGCCAGACGTACCCGAACGCGATGCCGAGTATCACGCAGACCAGCCCCGTGATGATCGGCACGAACCGCTTGCCGCCGAAGAACGCGAGGTAGTCCGGCAGCTTGATGTCTTTATAACGGTTGTACAGCAGCCCCGCGACCACACCCGCGATGATCCCGGACAGCACGCCCATGTTCAGCTTGGGATCGATGTCCTTCATGATCGCGGTTTCGATCAGGTAGCCGATCGCGCCCGCGAGCGCTGCCACGCCGTTGTTGTCCTTCGCGAAACCGACCGCCACGCCGATCGCGAACAGCAGCGGCAGGTTGTCGAAGATCGCACCGCCGGCGTCGGCGATCATCTTGATGTTGAACACGTCCGGCTGGCCGAGCCGCAGCAGGATGCCGGCAACCGGCAGCACCGCGATCGGCAGCATCAGCGCCCGGCCCAGGCCCTGTATTTTCAGAAACGGATTCCCGTTCATTCAGTCCTCCAATCCTTGTCTCGTCATTAATCGTCGTTGACCTAATTGCTTTCGTCTTGAAACCGGTCGCGAACCTGCCGTCGACGCTCAGTCGAGCGGCCAGACCTCGCGGCTTGCTGCCCTTACCGCCTGTGCCGAATCGAGCGCGAGCAGATCCTGCGCGCGCTGACGGCACAACTGGTAATCGAGACGGCGCACACGCGCCTTGATGCCCGGCACCGATACGGGGTCGACCGACAGTTCGGTCACGCCGAGGCCCACCAGGATCGGCACCGCGAGCGGATCGCCGCCGAGTGCGCCGCACACGCCCACCCACTTGCCGTGCTTCGCGGCGCCGCGCACCGCGATGTCGATCAGGCGCAGCACGGCCGGATGCAGGCCGTCGGATTGCGCCGCGAGATCGGCCTGGCAGCGGTCCATCGCGAGCGTGTACTGCGTCAGGTCGTTGGTGCCGATCGACAGGAAATCCGCGTGCTGCGCGAGCTGGTCGGCCAGCAGCGCGGCCGACGGCACCTCGATCATCACGCCGACCTCGATCGGCTCGGTGCGGCCCTGCGCACGCGCGAATTCGTCGATGCGCTTGCGCAGCCGCACGAGCTCGCCCGCGTCGGTCACCATCGGCAGCAGGATGCGCACCGCGCCGAACGGCTTCACCGCGAGCAGGCCCTGCAACTGATCGTCGAGCAGATCGGGGCGCACCTGCGCGAGACGGATGCCGCGCAGGCCGAGCGCCGGGTTCGGTTCGGGCGGCAGCGTCAGGTAGTCGACTTCCTTGTCGGCGCCGACGTCGAGCGTGCGGATGATCGCCGTGCGGCCCTGCAATGCGTCGACGATCGACTGGTAGCTCTGCTGGTGTTCGACCGCCGTCGGTGCGGCCTGGCGATGGATGAACATCAGCTCGGTGCGCAGCAGGCCGACTGCGTCGGCGCCGTTGTCGACCGCGGTGTTCGCGTCGTCGAGCGTCGCGATGTTCGCGGCGACCTCGATCGCGCGACCGTCGACCGTCGCAGCCGCTTCACCCGCCAGTTGCCGGTTCGCCTCGCGCACGCCGTCCAGACGCTGGCGCTCGTGCCGCGCGCGCTCGACGTCGAGCGCGGTCGGTGCGTGTTCGAGCCGGCCCGCGCTCGCATCGACGACGACCTGCGTGCCGTCCGGAATCGCGTACAGCGCATCGCCGACCGCAACCAGCGCCGGGATGCCGAGCTGCCGCGCGATGATCGCCGCGTGCGAAGTCGCACCGCCGCGCGCCATCACGAGCGCGGTCACGCGCTGGCGATCGAGCGACGACAGGTCGGACGGCGTGAATTCCTCGGCCGCGAGCACCGCTTCGTCGGGCAGCACACGCGCGGCGCCGTTCGTATGGCCGAGCGCACGCAGCACGCGCTTCTCGATGTCGCGCAGGTCGGCCGCGCGTTCGGCAAGCAGTGCATCGTCGAGCTTCGACAGCGTATCGATCTGCGTGCGGATCGTCGCGCGCCATGCGAAGCCTGCGCTCTTGCCGAGGCTGATCAGGTCGCGCGCCGCGTCGATCAGCGTCGGGTCCTCGAGCAGCACACGGTGCACCGCGAAGATGCCCGCTTCGCCGACCGCGCCGCGCGCCGATGCGTTGCGCACGGTTTCGGCGAGTTCGGCGTCGACCGCCTTCAGCGCCCGGTCGAGCTGGCGGCTTTCCGTGGCCGGCGTGCCGGCGGCCTGCTCGGGCGGCACGATTTCCGCATCGTCGAGACGCACCAGCGTGCCGACCGCGATGCCGGGCGCCGCGCACACGCCTGCGAGCGTGTTGGGTTCGACAGGGGCACCGACGTTGCGTGCGACCGTCTGCGGCGCGGGCGACTTCAGCCGCGCCGGTTGCTCCTCGACTTCGCCGTGCGCTTCGCGCAGCAGCTCGTGCTCGACCGCATCGACGGCCTGCTGTGCATGGGCGCCGCGACCAACGAGCTCGACCGTCGCGCCTTCGCCGGCGCCGAGGCCGAGCAGGCCGACGACGCTCGCGATCGACGCCTTGCGGCCGTCGAACAGCACGTCGACGGTCGCGTCGAACCCGCGCACGGCTTCGCGCGCCCGCGCGGCCGGCCGCGCATGCAGGCCGCCCGGTTGCGCCAGCACGATTTCACGGCGCACTTCGTTCTGCGCCGCGGCGCCGGTTTGCGCCGCCTGCACGGCCGCTTCGCCCTTGCCGCGCAGCACGAGCAGCGGCGTCTTGCCGGCCGTCGCGAAGCCGCTGGCACGATCGACGACCTCGAACGCATCCGAGTTGGCGATCGCGATCACCGACACGAGCGAATGCGCGCTGCGCGCCACCGCGTCCTGGTCGAACTCGATCAGCAGCGTGCCCGCCTCGACACGCGCGCCCGCCTCGACGTGCGCGATGAAACCCTGTCCGTTCAGCTCGACGGTATCGATGCCGATGTGCAGCAGCACTTCCGCGCCCTGCGGCGTCGTGATCGTCACCGCGTGGCCCGTGCGTGCGAGATGCGACACGACGCCCGCGCACGGTGCGACGAGCTGGCCCGCGAGCGGGTCGATACCGATGCCGTCGCCGAACATCCCGCCGGAGAACACCGGATCGGGCACGTCGGCCAGCGCGACGATCGGCCCCGTCAACGGGGAAAGCAGGACGATCTGATCGTGGGTGGGGCTCTTCAACTGGGACTCCTCGGCGCGTCTCATCGGCGGTCTCGGCTATCAGTGCGTTTCGGTGACTTTGTTCAGGTGGCGCGGCGTGTCGGGATTGCGGCCGCGCGCAACGGCGAGATCCGCCGCCATCACGTAGAACGAAAGAATGGCGGCGATCGGGTCGAGCGCCGAATGGGCGGACTGCGCAAGCGGCAGCGTCGCGCCGGGTATGCCGGCGGGCGCCGCGAGCAGCACGGCGGCGCCGCGGGCGCGCATGTCTGCGGCAAGCTGCAGCAGGCCGGCCTGCTCGGGCCCCGGCGGAGCGAACACGAGCAGCGGATAGTCGCGGTCGATCAGCTCCATCGGGCCGTGACGGACTTCGGCGCTCGAGAACGCCTCGGCCTGGATGCCGGACGTTTCCTTCAGCTTCAGCGCGGCTTCCTGCGCGATCGCGAGGCCCAGGCCACGGCCGATCACGATCATCCGTTCGACACCCGCGAGCGCGGCCACCGCCTGCGACCAGTCGAGCCGGCCGGCCTGCGCGAGCACGTCGGGCAGGCCGCGCAGTGCGGTGATCAGCGCGGCGTCGCGCTGCCAGTACGCGACGATCTGCGCGGACAGCGACAGCATCGCGACATAGCTCTTCGTCGCGGCGACCGACAGTTCGGGGCCGGCAAGCAGCGGCAACTGGTGCTCGCACGCGTCGGCGAGCGGCGACGGCAGCACGTTCACCGCGGCGACGGTGCGCGCGCCGGCTTCGCGCAGCGCGGCCATCGTATTGACGAGATCGGGGCTCTTGCCCGACTGGGAGAAGGCGATCGCGAGCTGGTCCTGCACCTTCAGCGGCGCCTGCTGCAGCGTCGCGACCGACATCGGCAGCGATGCGACCGGCACGCCGAGGCGGCTCATCGTCAGGCTCGCGAAATAGCTCGCGGCGTGATCCGAGCTGCCGCGTGCGACCGTCAGCGCGACGGCCGGCGGGTGGTCGAGCAATTGGCCGGCGAGCGCTTCGACGCGCGTGGTGTCGGCGAGCTGCGCGGCGACGACCTGGGCGGACTCGCGCGCTTCCTTAAGCATATTCGACAATCGATTCTCCTTCGACGTAGGTCGCGGTGAGGTTCAGGTCGCGGTCGAACACCGCGAGGTCGGCCCATGCGCCGCGCTCGAGGCGGCCGCGATCGGCGACGCCGAGGTAGTCGGCCGCGTAGCGCGACATCCGGTTCGACACGTCCGCGATCGGCAGGCCGAGCGACACGAGGTTGCGCAGCGCCTGGTCCATCGTCAGCGTGCTGCCGGCGAGCGTGCCGTCGGCGAGGCGCACGCCGCCGAGGCACTTCGTCACGTGCTGGCTGCCGAGCCGGTATTCGCCGTCGGGCATGCCGGTTGCGGACGTGCTGTCGGTCACGACGTACAGGCGCGGGATCGCGCGCAGCGCAGCACGAATCGCGCCCGGGTGGACGTGCAGCAGGTCGGGGATGATTTCCGCGTATTCGGCGTGGGCAAGCGCCGCGCCCACGAGGCCCGGGTTGCGGTGATGCAGCGGCGACATCGCGTTGAACAGGTGCGTGAAACCGCATGCGCCGTGCTTGAGCGCGGCCACCGCGTCGTCGTAGGTCGCGAGCGAATGGCCGAGCTGCACGCGCACGCCGCGCGCGGCCATCTCGCCGATGATCTCGATGTGGCCGGCGATTTCCGGCGCGAGCGTGACGACGCGAATCGGTGCGATCGACAGGTACTTCAGCACTTCGTCGAGCACGGCCGACACGGCCGCGTCGGGTTGCGCGCCGAGCTTGCCGGGGTTGATGTACGGGCCCTCGAGGTGCACGCCGAGCACGCGGGCGCCGCCCGGCGTGCGGGTGCGCGCGACGGTGCCGAGGTTCGCGACGACCTGCATCAGTTCGTCGCGCGGCGCGGTCATCGTCGTCGCGAGCAGGCTCGTCGTGCCGAATTGCGCGTGCGTGCGGGCGATCGTCTCGATCGCGTCGCCGCCTTCCATCACGTCGGCGCCGCCACCGCCGTGCACGTGCAGGTCGATGAAGCCGGGCAGGATGTAGGGCGCGTCGTTCGTCGCGGGATCGACGGGCTTGCCGTCGAGGGTCGTGATGCGGCCGTTCTCGCTATCGAGCGAACCGTGAATCCAGCCGTCGGGGGTAAGGATGTTTCCAGTCAGCATGACGTTCTCTTGATGATCTGGTGACGCGGGCATCCGCGTCGTGATTTGCAAATCCGTGTCGTTGCTTCACGCGTGTCGCGCGCGGGCAGTCTCGCGCGTCAGCGTTTCAGTTCGGCGACGAAGTCGTAGTAATCGTCGCGGCAATACGTTTCGCTCACTTCGATCGCGCGCTGGTCGGCGCCGTAGCCGATCCGCGTGATCACCAGCAGTGCCGAACCCGGCTTCACCGCCATCCATTTCGCGATCGCGTGCGTTGCGTTCGCCGCGCGAAAGTGCTGCAGCGCGCGCACGACGGTCATGCCGCGCGCTTCGAGGTATTCGTACAGCGACGCACCGAGCGCCTGCGGATCGGGCACCACCGCGGCCGGCAGCGTCGAGTGCTCGACGGCCATCACGATGCCGTCCGCGCGGCGCAGCCGTTCGAGCCGCGCCACCGTCGCACCGGGCGCGAGGCCGAGCCGCGTGATCTCGTCGCGGTTTGCGGCACGCAGCGTGCGCGACAGCCACACCGAATCGGGCACGAAGCCGCGCTGCTGCATCTTCGCTGTGAAGCCGACGAGACGCGACAGCGGATCGGCGACGCGCGGCGTGATGAAGCTGCCCGCCCCGCGCGCCCGCTTGATCAGCCCCTGCTCGACCAGCAGCGCGAGTGCGCGACGGGCCGTGATCCGCGACACGCCGACCGACACCGACAGCAGCCGCTCCGACGGCAGCGCCTCGCCGGCCCGCCACGCGCCGGCGTGGATCGCGCTCGCCAGGTTGCGGGCGAGCTGCAGATAAAGCGGCGTGTCGCTGAGGGGATCGGGCGCCAGTTCGGACCAGCCGGTTTCCATGTGCCTCCGGGTGTCGGACGACGATCCACGACCGTCGAAAGTGAACGCATTATATAACCACCATAATACCAGTCAACGAACTGGTATTAGCTATGCCGAAATCGCCGTAAGCCTTGCCCGGCAAGCGTTTTAGTCCTCATAAACCCTTTGTTTACAACGAAGTACGGGATAGGGATTTACCCGGATTGGTATGCAAGGGGACAGTTCCGGTACGCGGTTCGTCCGGGTTTTAGGCGGGAATATGAGACCTGGATAGGACCAATTGAGCCGACTGGTATGCACGGTTGGCGAGGCACCGCGCGTTCGGCGGCGCGCGCCGGTCGCGTCAGTGGAATTCGCGGCTCGACGTGCGCAAGCCGCCGAGCAGCGGCGTCAGATCCTCGAAGTGCTGCACGACGAGATGCCTCACGTCGCTCGCGACCTGCCACACGCCGGACGCGGCAAGCAGCCGCGAATCAAGGGTTTCGCGGCGCTGCCGCGCGAGCAGCTCGGGCCGGACGATCAGGTTCACGCAGCCCGTTTCGTCCTCGAGCGTCATGAACATCACGCCTTTCGCGGTGCCCGGCATCTGCCGTGCGGTCACGAGCCCGCACGCACGCGCGAGCCGGCCGTCGGGGCGGTCGTGCAATTCGGCCGCGGACGACAGCCGCCGCGCGCGCAGTTCGGGCCGCAGCAGCGCGACGGGGTGGCGGTTCAGCGTGAGGCCGGTGGTGTGATAGTCGGCGAGGATGTCGTCGGCTTCCGACGGCGCGCCGAGTGCGGGCTGCTCGGGTTCGTCGATCGGCGCGGTCGCGAGCAGGTCGCGTTCGGGGGCGGCGGCAACCGCTTGCCATAGCGCATCGCGGCGATGGCCGGCGAGCGTCGCAAGCGCATTCGCGGCGGCGAGCGCTTCGAGATCGCGGCGTTCGAGTTGCGCGCGACGCGCGAGGGTATCGACGTTGTCGAACGGGCCGGCCGCCGTGCGGGCGGCTTCGATGCGGCGTGCGGCGGCTTCGCCGAGGCCGCGCACGAGCGACAGGCCGAGCCGCACGGCCGGCTGGCCGTGCGGAGGCGGCTGGTCGGGCAGCGCTTCGAGCGATGCTTCCCAGTTGCTTTGCGTCACGTCGATCGGCAGCACCCGCACGCCGTGCCGCTTCGCGTCCTGCACGAGCTGCGACGGCGGGTAGAAACCCATCGGCTGGCTGTTCAGCAGCGCGGCGAGGAAGATCGCCGGTTCGTGGCATTTGAGCCAGCTGCTCGCGTACGCGAGTTTCGCGAAGCTTGCTGCGTGGCTTTCGGGGAAACCGTAATCGCCGAAGCCCTTGATCTGTTCGAAGATCTGTTCGGCGAAGTCGGGCGGATAGTCGCGCTCGCGCATCCCGTCGACGATCTTGCTGTGATATTTCTCGAGATTGCCCTTGCGCTTCCACGCGGCCATCGCGCGGCGCAGTTCATCAGCCTCGCCGGGCGTGAAGCCTGCCGCGATCATCGCGATCTGCATCACCTGTTCCTGAAAGATCGGCACGCCGTACGTACGTTCAAGTGCAGGCTTCAGGTCCTCCTTCGGATAACTGACCTTTTCGAGTCCCTGGCGGCGTTTCAGATAGGGGTGCACGGCCCCGCCCTGGATCGGCCCCGGCCGCACGATCGCAACCTCGATCACCAGATCGTAGTAAGTCTTCGGACGCAGGCGCGGCAGCATCGACATCTGCGCGCGCGATTCGATCTGGAACACGCCGACCGTGTCGGCACGGCAGATCATGTCGTAGGTCGCCTTATCATCCTGCGGAATGTGCTTCAGCGTGAACGGCTCGCCACCCGGCTCCGGCGGCCCGCGCCACGCGGTGCGCATGTCGAATGCGCGATGCAGCGCCGACAGCATGCCGAGTGCGAGCACGTCGACCTTCATCAACCCGAGTGCTTCGAGATCGTCCTTGTCCCACTGGATCACGCGCCGCCCGTCCATTGCCGCGTTCTCGACCGGCACGAGCCGCGTGAGCTTGCCGCGGCTGATCACGAAGCCGCCCGAGTGCTGCGACAGGTGGCGCGGGAAGTTGAGCAAGCGGGCGGCGAGTTCGGCCCAGGTGCGGATCAGCGGCGTTTGCGGGTCGAGCCCGGTCGACGAGAATTGCTGCAGCAGGTCGCGGCTGCCGTCGAACCAGCGATGCCCCTTTGCGACGCGATCGACCAGCATCGGATCGACACCGAGCGCCTTGCCGGTTTCGCGCAGCACGCCGCGCGGGCGATACGTCGATACGGCGGCCGCGAGCGCGGCGCGATCCTTGCCGTATTTTTTGTAGATATGCTGGATCACTTCCTCGCGTCGCTGGTGCTCGAAGTCGACGTCGATATCGGGCGGCTCACCACGCTCCGCGCTGATGAAGCGCTCGAACAGCATCGTGCTCTGGTCGGGATCGACCTCGGTGATGCCGAGGCAATAGCAGACGACCGAGTTCGCAGCCGAGCCGCGGCCCTGGCACAGGATGTTCTGGCTGCGCGCGTATTTGACGATGTCGTAGACGGTCAGGAAGAACGGCTCGTATTTCAGCTTCGCGATCAGGTCGAGTTCATGGCGGATCTGCTTTTCGACCTTCTCGGGAACACCCTGCGGATAACGATCGGCCGCGCCCGCCATGGTTTCCTGTTCCAGGTAGCTCGTCGGCGTATGCTCCTCGGGCACGATCTCGTCGGGATACTCATAGCGCAACGAATCGAGCTCGAAATCGCACGCATCGAGCATCGCGCACGTCTCCTCGATCTCGTCCGCCGAAAACAACTTCGCGATCCGCCCGCGCGTACGCAGATGCTGCTCTGCATTCGGCGCAAGCGCGTACCCGCATTCGGAGACGGGCATCCCGACGCGAATCGCCGTCATCACGTCCTGCAGCGGCTTGCACGAGCGCACGTGCATCGTCACGTCGCCGAGCGCGACGATCCGCACGCGTCGCCGCTCACCGGCCTCGCGAATCTCCTCGCGCTGTGGGCCGTCCAGCGCCCGCTGCAACTGCACGAGCCCGAGCCGCGCACGCTCGCCGAACGTTGCGCGAAACCACGCGACCTGCGCATCGAGTACATCAGCACGCACCGGATACGCGGGCACGAGAATCGCGAAGCAGTCGGGCATCCCGCGCAGGTGTGCGAATGCTTCGGGCGGCCTCGACAGCATTCGCGACGTCAGCGTGTAAGTGCCCTTCGGCGAGGCCATCCGCCGCCACGAAATCAGCTCGGAAAGATTGCCGTAGCCCTCGCGATTCTGCGCGAGCAGCACGAGCCCGAACGCACCAGGGCCGGGATCCTGGCCGGGCGCGACTTCGTCCGGCGTGATGTCGAAATACGAACCGATGACGAGCGGCAGCCCTTTCGCCTTCGCAGCGATGTGCATGCGCGGCGCGCCGGCGAGCGAACATTCGTCGGTGATCGCGATGCCGCGATAGCCGAGCTCGACCGCACGCTCGGCCAGTTCCTCCGCATGCGACGCGCCATGCAGGAACGAAAAGTTCGAACGGCAGAACAACTCCGCGTAATCGGGCAGCCCGCTGAAATCCGCCATCATCGTCGTTCACCCGAACAGGCCGTGCAGGAACCAGTGCGGATTCGCCTGGCTGCTCGTCCGCTCCCTGAACACCCAATAGCACGCGCCCTCTTCGTCCTGCGCGACGTGGTAATCGCGCGCGACGAGCTGACCGTCGAACCACCCCGCTTCGATCCGCTCGGGTGACGACATCATCCTGAGCGGCGTACGGAATACCGGCCGCTCCCCGCGCATCAGCAGCGGCAGCGGTTCGGCCAGCAACCACGCGGGACGCGGCGGCACGGCCGGCAGCCCGCCGGCCGGCTTGCCCGCTTGCGCATCGAGCGGCAGCCAGCGGTTCGCGGCCTCGGGCCGGTGATCAGCGACGGGCGCCGCACGCAATACGTTGTCCGTGCCCAGCCGCGCGGCCAGCAGCTCGATGAGCCGCGCACGCGTCTCCTTCGTGCCGCCCGGCTCGGGGAAAAGATCGTCGGCCGGCGGCGCGACCGATTCGACGCGCGTGGCCTTCAGACGCACCGCGATCACCGCGGCCGGCAGCTCGACGCGCGCGAGCCGCTCGCCGAGCAACCGCATGAAATGCGCCTCGTCACGCACCGGCGACGCGAACGCGAGCTCGAGCGGCGTCGGCGGTACGGCCTGGCAACCGCGCTCGTGTTCGAGATCGAACGTCATCGCAGCCAGCGACAGTTGCCGCGCGGCCAGCCAGCCGCACAGCTGCACGACGAGCCGCCGCGCAACGAACAACACGGCTTCGGCGTATTCGACGCGCTCCTGCAATTCGAGCCGCACGTCGAACACGGGCGGCACCGCCATCCATGCAAGCGGCTCGACCGCGTCGCCATACGCACGATCGAGCGCGGCCAGCAGCGCTGGACCGCAACGACGCTGCAGCCCCGCGCGCGGCAGCCCGCGCAGATCGGCGAGCGTGCGGCAACCGAGGCCGTCGAACCAGCCCGCATACGGACGCGCGTCGGGCAGCAGCACGCAGGGCAGCCTGTCGAGCACACGGGCAAGCGAGGCCGGGCTCGCGACGCGGCGCCGGATGCGCGCACGAGCCGACACGCGCGCGAGCAGCCACGCGCCGCCCCCGGTCGGCGCGGCGGACAGGCGTGCCGCATAGCCGAGCGCCGCGAGCGTCGCACGTACCTGGCGGCACAGCGACGGCAACCCGCCGAACAGGCGCAGGCTCGGGCCGACGTCGACGAGCAGCGTGGCTTCGTCGCCGAGCGCGACGCACGGCGAGAAGCGCAGCAACGCGAGCGCGACCGCGCGCAGCGCATCGGCCTCGCGCGCGGGATCGCGTTCGACGAGTTGCGTGTGCGGCGCGAGCGTGAGCACGCCGCCGCGCTTCATGCCCGCGCGCACGCCCTGCCGGCGCGCGGCCGCGTCGGCGATCAGCACGACACCCTGCTCGAGCACCGCACAGCCTGCGCCGCCAGCCTCGCCCGCCTCGCCGTCAGACGGAAGCGCGACGCACACGTCGAGCGGCAGGCGCGGCAGATGGATGCCGAGCAAGACGCGCATAGCGGCTCTCCACGATGGGCGACGGCAGGTCGAGCACGAGCGGCTCGCTGCGGGCGGGGCCACGCCGCTTGACGATGTCGAGCGACACGCCGCCCGGCACCGGGTACAGCGCGACGCGCAGCACGGCCGGCGATGGTTGCCGCTCGGCCGACAGCGGGCGCAGCATCACGAACAGCGTGTCGCCCGTGCGCGCGGCCGCGAGATGCAGGCGCCGCAGCGCATCGGGCCGCGCGTCCTGCCACAGCAGCAGCGCGCCGCAACAACCGGTCTTGAGTGCCTGCTCGGCAGCCCACAACGCATCGGTGTGGCTGCCGGCACGCAGCCACAGCAGTGCGTCGGACGGCACGCCGAGACTGGCGAGCGCGGTCGCATGCGGCGACTGCGGCGGCGCGACGAGCGCGAGTGGCCGCCGGGCGCTGACGGTGCGTGCGAGCGCGGGCGCGAGCAGCCGCATCTCGCCGCAGCCTGGCTGCGCGGCCAGCAGTTCGACGAGCCCGCCGACCGGCCAGCCGCCGCCCGGCAGCTCGGCCGACAGCGGCGCGAAGCCGGTCTCGATCGTGCGCGGACCGCCGCGCGCGAGCTGCGAGCCGCGCCACAGCGACGGATGAAGAGATTCGGGAGAAATGGAGGATGCGAGCATGATGCCACCCACAACTGTATGGATATACAGTATATGGCAATGCGCTCGCGTCGCACAGCACCGGTGCAAAACCGGTTTTCTTCAGAGGAAAAACGACGGGAAAGCCGGCGCGGCCGTCATGTTACGCCGCACCGGAGCAGGCGTGGCCGGATCGTGTCGCCCGGCCGGGCCTGCACGCCAACCCGCCGGCGAACCGGCACGATGCAACACCCCGCACCGCGCCGGCCCGCCGGCCGCCCGTCAGCCGAGCAGCAACGCGTCGTCGTCGAGCTGCTCGTGGCGCACCTTCTCGAACATCTGCAGCAGGTCCGGCACGTCGAGCCCGCGACGCGCGTCGCCCGACACGTCGAGCACGACCTGCCCCTGGTGCAGCATCACCGTGCGGTCGCCGTAGTCGAGCGCCTGCCGCATGCTGTGCGTGACCATCATCGTCGTCAGCTTGCTCTCGGCGACGATGCGCGCGGTCAGCTCCAGCACGAACGCGGCCGTCTTCGGGTCGAGCGCGGCGGTGTGCTCGTCGAGCAGCAGGATCCGCGACGGCCGCAGCGACGCCATCAACAGGCTCACCGCCTGCCGCTGGCCGCCCGACAGCAGCCCGATCCGGTCGGTCAGCCGGTTTTCCAGCCCGAGGTTCAGCAGCCGCAGCTTGTCGCGGAACAGCTCGCGCGACGGCCGGTCGAGCGCGGCCCGGAAGCCGCGCCGCGCACCGCGCGCCATCGCGAGCGCCATGTTCTCCTCGATCGTCAGCGCCTCGCAGGTGCCGGCCATCGGATCCTGGAACACGCGCGCAACGAGGTGCGCACGATCCCACGCGGCCTTGCGCGTCACGTCGGTGCCGTCGATCGAGATGCGTCCCGCATCGACGGCCTGGTCGCCGCTGACCGCATTGAGGAAGGTCGACTTGCCGGCGCCGTTCGAGCCGATCACCGCGACGAACTGGCCGTCGGGAATCTCGAGCGACAGCCCGCGCAGCGCGCGCGTCTCGATCGGCGTGCCGGGATTGAACGTGAGTTTCAGGTCTTGTGCGGACAGCATGTCAGGCCCCTCCGTTCTTGCGCGCGAACAGTTTCTTGCGCGTCGCCGGCAGCACCAGCGCGATCGTGACGAGCGCGGCCGTCACGAGGTTCAGATCCTGCGCCTTCAGCCCGATGAATTCGCTGTTCAGCGCGAGCGCGATGAAGAAGCGGTAGACGATCGCGCCGAGCACGACCGCGAGCGTCGTCAGCACGAGCCGGCGCGCCGGCAGCAGCGTCTCGCCGATGATCACGGCGGCCAGCCCGATCACGATCGTGCCGATCCCCATCGAGATGTCCGCACCGCCTTGCGTCTGCGCGAACAAGGCGCCTGCGAGCGCGACGAGCGCGTTCGACAGCGCCATCCCGGCGAGCGTCGCACGGCCGGTCGCGATGCCTTGCGCACGCGCCATCCGCGGGTTCGCGCCGGTCGCGCGCATCGCAAGGCCGAGCTGCGACGAAAAGAACCAGTCGAGGCCGAGCTTCGCGACCACGACGACGATCGCGAGCAGCGCCGGGCGCAGCACGTAGTCGGGCATCCAGTCGGGCTGCAGCACGGTGAAGATCGTCGGCTCGGTGATGAGCGGCACGTTCGGCCGGCCCATGATCCGCAGGTTCACCGAATAGAGCGCGATCATCATCAGGATACTGGCGAGCAGGTCCATGATTTTCAGGCGCACGTTGAGCCAGCCGGTGATGAAGCCGGCCACCGCGCCCGCGACGATCGCGATGCAGGTCGAGCTGAACGGGTCGTAGCCGGCCGAGATCAGCGTCGCGGCGACGGCGCCGCCGAGCGGAAAGCTGCCGTCGACGGTGAGGTCGGGGAAGTTGAGGATGCGGAATGAAATCAGCACCCCGAGGGCGACGAGGCTGAAGATCAGGCCGATCTCCAGTGCGCCCAGAAACGAGAACAGAGACATGATGGGGAAATCCTGTTGCTTCCCGGCCTCACGTGTACGGCCGGGCGAAGCGAACGGGCGGCCCCGGGTGGGAGCCGCCCGTCCGGCGGTGTCGTTCAGGCCCGGATCGGGCCCGCAAGCGCGGCGGTCGGGCCGCGGCTTACTTGATGACCGTCTTCGCGTCCTTGAGCAGATCCGGCGACAGCGTCACGCCCTGCTTCGCGGCCGCGCCCGTGTTCGCGAACAGTTCGAGGTTGCTGCTCGTCTCCGACGCGATCGCGCCCGGCTTCTCGCCCTTCAGGATGCGCGCGACGACCTTGCCCGTCTGGCGGCCGAGGTCGCCGTAGTTGATGCCGAGCGCCGCGATGCCGCCACGCTTCACGCTGTCGGTGTCGCCGGCGACGAGCGGGATCTTCGCTTCGTTCGCGACCTTCACGAGCGCTTCGTACGCGGATACGACGTTGTTGTCGGTGTTCGTGTAGATCACGTCGACCTTGCCGATCAGGCTTTTCGCGGCCGGGCCGATGTCGACGGTGCGCGGCGCGGCCGCTTCCTTCAGCGTCATGCCCTGCTTCGCGAGGATCTCCGCGAGCGCCTTCACGACGACGACCGAGTTCGCCTCGCCCGGGTTGTAGACCATCCCGACCGTCTTCGCCTTCGGCACGACGCGCTTGATCAGCGCGACCTGGCGATCGAGCGGCAGCTTGTCGGATACGCCCGTCACGTTGGTGCCCGACGGGCCCCAGCCCTTCACGAGCTGCGCGGCGACCGGATCGGTCACGCCCGAATAGACGACCGGCACGCTCTTCGTCGATGCAACCACCGCCTGCGCGGCCGGCGTCGCGATCGCGACGATCACGTCGGGCTGGTCGCCGACGAACTTGCGCGCGATCTGCGCGGCCGTGCCCGTGTTGCCCTGCGCGCTCTGGTATTCCCACTTGAGCTTGTCGTCGCCGTAGCCTTCCGCCTTCAGTTCGGCACGCACGCCGTCGCGGATCGCGTCGAGCGCCGGATGGTCGACGATCGACAGCACCTTGACGGTTTGTGCATGCGCGGCGCCGGCCAACGCGAGTGCGGCCACGCCGGCCGTGATCGAACGGATCGCGAAAGTCTTGAAACGCTTCATGGGTGTGTCTCCCCCGTATTTGTGTCGGTTCTGGATGATGGATTTCCGCCGCCGTCGGGCGGGCGCCGCCATGCGTACGACGCGCTGGCGAACGGCCCGCGCACGCTCCGGGAAAGCGCGCAGCGGCGAACGCACGAGGATACCATTTCCGCAGACCACCGCCTGACTCCGCGCTTTCGCGGCATGCCCCGGATCGCCGCGCCCGCCGAAGCCCGCGAACGCGCGCGAAGCCCGGCCGGCGGCGGTTTCCGTCGGCCTCGGCGCAACGCGTCAGCCGCGCTCGCGGCTTTACGTTATGCTGTCGACCGACCCCATCCACGCCATCGGAGGGCACATGAAACGGGGAGTCAGAGCCATCGCATTCGCGGCCGTCGCGCTGGCGTTGCCGGGCGCGGCGTTCGCGCTGACCGACGGCAGTGCGCAATACGACGACTGCATGCTCAATGCGCTGCGCGAAAGCCGCAACGGTGCGGCGGCGCAACTGATCCAGCGCTCGTGCGACGCGCTGTATCGCAACAACGCGATGCTGCTGCCGCGCGAGCGGCGTTTTCACGAGTGTGTCGTGCAGTCGCTGCCGGGCGTGCGCGACAACTATGCGATCCAGCAGATCATGTCGATCTGCTCACGGCGCGGCGAGATGTGACGCGGCGTTGAACGCGCCACACCGCGCGGCCGTCGCCGATCGGCCGCGCCAATGAAAAAGGGCCTGCGCGATGCAGGCCCCTTGCGTTCAACGGTCCGACCGGTGTGCGGCGTTCAGAACGACGCGACCATCGAGCCCTTGAACTGCTTCTTGATGAATTCGCGTACTTCCGGCGACTGGTACGCCTTGACCAGCTTCTTCACCCACGGCTGATCCTTGTCCTTCGCGCGCACGGCGATCACGTTTGCATACGGGCTCGTCAGCGATTCGAGCGCGATCGCGTCCTTGGTCGGCTGCAGGTTGGCGGCGAGCGCGTAGTTCGTGTTGATCACGGCCGCGTCGACGTCCGACAGCACGCGCGGCAGTTGCGCGGCGTCGAGTTCGGAGATCTTCAGCTTCTTCGGGTTCTCGGCGATGTCGAGCACCGTCGCGTTGTTGCCGCCCGTGCCCGCGCCGGCCTTCAGCTTGATCACGCCTTGCGTCTGAAGCAGCAGCAGCGCGCGGTTTTCGTTCGACGGATCGTTCGGCACCGCGAGCTTCGCGCCCTGCGGCAGGTCCTTCAGCGACTTGAACTTCTTCGAGTACACGCCGATCGGCGAGATGTAGGTCAGGCCTGCCGTGACCAGCTTGTAGCCGCGCTGCTTCACCTGGCTGTCGAGGTAGGGCTGGTGCTGGAAGCTGTTTGCATCGAGGTCGCCCGAGTCGAGCGCCGCGTTCGGCTGCACGTAGTCGTTGAACTCGATGACCTTCACGTTCAGGCCTTCCTTCTCCTTCGCGACCTTCTGCACGAGCTGCCACACTTCCGCATCCGGGCCGGCGACCGTGCCCACCTTGATCACCTTGTCTTCGGCGTGCGCACCGGCCGACAACGTCAGCGCGGCGCCGGTGGCCAGCACGGAAAATACCTTCAGGAGACTGCGACGCTTCATCTGTTTCTCGCTTTCTTGCTTGACTGAAATGGGGCGCGATACGGGTATGCCCCGACTCGCAGGAAGGGGCAAATGGTGTCACAGGAACAGCGGGAAGTGAAATACATCCCGCTCATATGGGTATGCACCGCAGCGGTGCTGGCGGGGGCTGCGCGACTTGGCCGTTAGTTGCGTTCATGCGAGCCGCGCATCGGCCCGAGCGCGTCACGCCACCGCTGCCCGGGCGGCCGCCTTCGTCTCGAACGCCGGCTCGCCCACCTGGCCGCCCACCCGGAACGCGCCGACCGCATCGCGCAGCCGCGCTGCCTGTTCCTGCAGCGACGCGGCGGCCGCGGCGGCCTCCTCGACGAGCGCCGCGTTCTGCTGCGTCACCTGATCCATCTGCGTAACCGCGCGCCCGACCTGCGTGATGCCGCTCGCCTGCTCCTCGGACGCGGCCGCGATCTCGCCCATGATGTCGGTCACGCGAGCGACGGCCTGCAGGATCTCGCCCATCGTCGTGCCGGCCTGGCCGACCAGCGCCGACCCGTTGCGCACGCGCTCGACCGAGTCGACGATCAGCTCGCGGATCTCCTTCGACGCCGTCGCGCTGCGCTGTGCGAGCGAGCGCACTTCGCCCGCGACCACCGCGAAGCCGCGGCCCTGTTCGCCCGCGCGCGCGGCTTCGACCGCCGCATTCAGCGCGAGGATGTTGGTCTGGAACGCGATCCCTTCGATCACGCCGATGATGTCGGCGATCTTGCGCGAGCTGTCGTCGATCTCGCCCATCGTGCCGATCACGCGGTTCACGACGTCGCTCCCCGTGCGCGCGATCTCCGATGCGCTGTTCGCGAGCCCGCTCGCCTGCCGCGCGTTGTCGGCGTTCTGCTTCACGGTCGCAGTCAGCTGCTCCATGCTCGCGGCGGTTTCTTCCAGCGATGCGGCCTGCTCCTCGGTGCGCTGCGACAGGTCGTCGTTGCCGGCCGAGATCTGGCGGCTCGCCGACGCGATCGAACCGGCCGACTGGCGAATCCCGCCGATCGTCGCCTGCAGCCGTGCCTGCATGTCGTGCATTGCGGCCATCATGCTCGTGCGGTCGCCCGCACGCACCGGCACCGGCTGCGTCAGGTCGCCCTGCGCGATGCGCGCGGCGAGCGCGGCCGCTTCGTCGGGCTCGCCGCCGAGGCTGCTGCGCACGTTGCGGATGATCACCAGCATCGCCGCGCTGATCACGAAGCCGATCACGAGCACGACCGCGAGGTGGCCGAGCAGCGTCCGGTAGTAAATGGTGTCAATGTCCTTCAGGAAGACGCCGCTCGAGATGTTCCAGTCCCACGGCGCAAAGCGCGTGACGTAGCTGATCTTCGGTACGGCGGTCTCGCTGTGCGGCAGACGCCCGCGGTACTCGGCGAAGCCGCTGCCGGTTTCTTTCGCGGCGTTCAGGATCGTGACGAACAGCGGCTTGCCGTCCGGGTCGAGATAGTCGCCGACCTGGGTGCCGACCAGCTTCGGCAGCGTCGGATGCATCAGCACGACCGGCTTCGAGTCCATTACGAACACGTAGCCCGCATCGCCGTAGCGCATCGCGGCGAGGCTCGCGAGCGCGTCGCGCTTCGCGTCGGCCTCGGGCAGCGCGCCGTTCTGCGCGAGCGCGTGATACGCCTTCACGATGCCGGCCGCCGAATCGACGAGATTCGCGATGCCTGCCTTGCGTTCGGCGAGCATCGTCGCGCGCGTCTCGTACGCGCTCCATGCGCCGACGCCCAGCAGACCGATCCATACCAGCGCAAGCGCGAGCCACAGCTTGCGGTTCAAACTCATTCTGCTCATCTGCGTGCCTTTGTCGATGTCGATGCGCACGCTGCGCGCGAACGGCCTGCCGCGCGCAAACGCTTGCCCAGTCATTTACGGCACCGAGGCTTACAACTTGAATACGGGCCGGCGCCGCAAACCGGCGATCGACATGCCGCCCGCACCGCACCGCGACCGCCGGCGCGACAGTCCGCGTCCGCTGTGCTAAAAAGACCGGCTGGCCGGCACACGAAGCGCCGGTGTCATTCCGGGGGCCCCATGTACGTCATCGACATTCACTACACCGCATCGCTCGAGCGCATCGACGACGCACTCGAACGCCATCGCGCATTCCTGCAGCCGCAGTTCGACAAGGGCATCTTCATCGCAGCGGGGCCGAAGGTACCGCGCGAGGGCGGCGTGATCCTCGCGGCCCGCATCGATCGCGACGAGTTGGATGCGATCCTGAAGACCGATCCGTTCGTCACCGAGGGGCTCGCCACGTATCGCGTGACGGAATTCCGGATCACGCGTGCGGCATCCGGCTTCAACGTGCCCGCACTGCCGTAACGCAACGCCTGCGCGACCTCCGCGCGATGCGCGCGCAGGCCGCTACGCCGCCCGACGGGCGGCGCATGCAAACAACGAAGAGAGAGGGAAAGCGTGACGGCGCGAAGCGGCCGTCACGTGATCGCCGGGCCGGGCGCCCGGCGGCTGCCGGTCACTCGACCAGCAGCTTCAGGTCGTGGACCCACGGGCCGGGGCCCTGGCCGTCGCGCACGAACAGGCGCAGCTTGCCGTCGCGGTCGAACACGTAGCTCGCGGCCGTGTGATCCATCGTGTAGCTGCCGGGCGTCTTGCCGGGCACCTTCGCGTAGTACACGCGGAAATCCTTCGTGACCTTCTTCAGCGCGGCTTCGTCGGCCGGCCGCAGGCCGATGAACGACGGATCGAACGCGGGCACGTACTGGCCGAGCAGCGCGGGCGTGTCACGCTCCGGGTCGACGGTGACGAACAGCACCTGCACGCGCTTCGCGGCATCGGGCCCGAGCTGCTTCAGCGCTTCGGACAACTCGGCCATCGTCGTCGGGCAGACGTCCGGGCAATGCGTATAGCCGAAGAACATCACGACGGCACGACCCTTGAAGTCGGCGAGCGTGCGCACCTTGCCGGCCGTATCGGGCAGCGAGAAGTCGCTGCCGAACTGCGTGTTGCCGGTGATGTCGAGATTCTGGAATTTCGGCGCGTTGTCGCATCCGGCGAGCAGCAGCGCTGCCGTGAATGCGCATGCGAGCATCCAGCCTTGGCGCGCGCGGCGCCCGAACCGTGATTGGAGCATTGCGTTCAAACCGTGCGGTTACACGCCGAGCAGCGGGCGTGCATAGTGATCGACGAGCAGCGCGGCGAACAGCAGCGACAGGTAGACGATCGAGTAGCGGAAGGCCTTGCGGGCGAGTTCGTCCGAGTAGTCGCGATGGATCTTCCACGCATACGCGAGGAACACCGCGCCGAGCAGCACCGCGCTCGTCAGGTAGACGGCCCCGCTCATCCCGGAGATGAACGGCATCAGCGTGACCGCGAACAGGATCACCGTGTACAGCAGGATGTGCAGCCGCGTGAACTTCTCGCCGTGCGTGACGGGCAGCATCGGCAGCCCCGCGTTCTCGTAGTCCTTGCGGCGATAGAGCGCGAGCACCCAGAAATGCGGCGGCGTCCACACGAAGATGATCAGCACGAGGATCCACGCGTCGCCCGGCACCGCGCCGGTGACCGCGGCCCAGCCGAGCGCCGGCGGCATCGCGCCCGACGCACCGCCGATCACGATGTTCTGCGGCGTCATCGGCTTGAGCAGCAGCGTGTAGATCACCGCGTAGCCGACGAAGGTGGCGATCGTCAGCCACATCGTCAGCGGGTTCGTGAACGTATAGAGCGTCCATGCGCCGACACTGCCGAGCACGGCCGAGAACAGCAGGATCTGCGGGGTCGTGATCTCGCCGCGTGCGGACGGGCGCCACGCGGTGCGGCGCATCATCGCGTCGATTTTCTGTTCGACGAGGCAGTTGATCGCGAACGCGGCGCCGGCCAGCAGCCAGATGCCGACCGTACCGCCGATCAGCACGTGCCACGGCACCATGCCCGGCGTCGCGAGGAACATGCCGATCACCGCGCAGAACACCGCGAGCTGCGTGACACGCGGCTTCGTCAATGCCATGTACTGCGAAAACCGGCTACCGGGCGATTGGGAGAGGGTGCTTTGCATGGGGGCGGTCACGCCGGGGCGGCGTCGCGCGCAGGCTGCGCGACACGGCCGGGGCGGCTTGAAAGGATGCGAAAGTTTAACATGACGACGAGCAGCAGCAGGATCGCGGCCCCGCCGTTGTGCGCAACGGCGACGGGCAGCGGCCACTGCAGCACGATGTTGGTCAGGCCCGTCACGAACTGCAGCAGGACGACCAGCAGCACGCCGTTCGCGGGCCGCCGCAGCGATTCGAAACGGCGCATCTTCAGCGCAAACGCGACCAGGTATGCGACCACGACGAACGCGAACGTGCGGTGCGTCCAGTGGATCGCGACCAGCGCGTCCTGCGTGATCGCTTCGCCGTCCTTCGTCATCCCGAGCGCGCGCCACAGGTGGAAGCCGTGCTGGAAGTCCATCGGCGGGATCCACTGGCCGTTGCAGGTCGGGAAGTCGGTACACGCGAGCACCGCGTAGTTGGTGCTCACCCAGCCGCCGAGCGCGATCTGCACGACGAGCAGCACGAGCGCCGCGAGCGCGGCCGCGCGATAGCGGCCGGCTTCGGGATCATGCGACGGCAGCGGCGTCTGCCGTGCCGCGAGCCAGCCGAGCGTGCCGAGCAGCGTGAGGCCGAGCAGCAGGTGAATCGTGACGATCACCGGCTGCAGCTTCATCGTGACCGTCCACGCGCCGAACGCGCCCTGCACGAGGATCAGCAGCAGCAGGCTCGTCGGCCACCACGGCGACACGTGCAGCGGGCGGCGGCGCAGCCGCGCGGACCACGCGATCACGACCTGCGCGATGATCAGCACGCCGATCGCCATCGCGAAATAGCGGTGGATCATCTCGATCCACGCCTTCGACATGCTGACGGGGCCCGTCGGCATCGCCTGGTGCGCGGCCGTGATCGCGGCGTGCGCGATGAACGGCGACGACGTGCCGTAGCAGCCGGGCCAGTCCGGGCAGCCGAGCCCCGAATCGGTCAGCCGCGTGAAGCCGCCGAACATCACCAGGTCGAGCGTCAGGAAGGTGGTGATCCACACCAGCTTGCGAAACTTGTTGTCGTCGGCCTTCACCCACACGTACGACAGCGGCAGCAGCGCGATGCAGAAGCCGATCAGGCCGAGTTGCAGTAGATACGCCATCGGTTCAATGCCTCTCGTCTTGCCTTAGCCGATGCTCGACCACTTCAGCAGCTTCGTCACGTCCGACTTGATCTTGCTGGGGTTCGGATCCTTCGGGAAGCGCATCATCAGGTTGCCGTTCGGGTCGACCATGTAGATGTGGTCGCTGTCCTTCGTGCCCGCGTCGGCCGGCAGCCACGCGGCCACCGCGGCCGGATCGGCGACGAGA
Organism: Burkholderia sp. 4NA327C6; assembly: GCF_005502655.1. NCBI lineage: Bacteria > Pseudomonadati > Pseudomonadota > Betaproteobacteria > Burkholderiales > Burkholderiaceae > Burkholderia > Burkholderia sp. 4NA327C6. Next base: position 40,325 of record NZ_SCNZ01000012.1, read on the forward strand.
CGGCGCGTGTCCGGGTACGCGTCCAGCACCTTCTGCGGCGTCGCGCCCGCATCGCTGCGCAGCCACACCATCGTGAGCCGGTGCCGCTCGCCTGCCTGCGTGACGCGGATCTGGCGCATGAAATAGAGCTTCTTCACGCAGGCTTCGTCGCACGCGCTGCTGTCGGTCATCACGAACAGCCACACGCCGCGCAGCGACGACAGCGGCACGGTCTTGCCGGTTTCGTCGGTTACCTGCAGATCCGCGGGGATCGGGCGCTGCGGCTCGATCAGCGTGCCGTAGTTGGTCGAGCCGCCCTTCGGCTTGATCACGTAATAGGTGAAGTACGACGCGATCATCGGCGCGGCGCACACGAGACCCAGCAGCACGAGCATCCAGCGGCCGCGCTTGCGGGCCGCAGGCGACGGCGCAGCGGCCGGACCCTGACGGGAAGATTGCATGGACAAATCAGACCTCTCGAAACGAACCCGCGGCGCCGGCGCCGCGTCCTGGCATGGCACTCACGCGCCGGCCGACTTCTTCGCCGCACGCCGCGCGGCGTACAGGCCGAAGCCGAGCGCGGCCGCCGCCATCGCCCACCACTGAAACATGTAACCGTAATTGCGCTCGACGCCGGTCGTCGCCGCCGGCCAGTCGCGCACGAGCTTGTCGCCGTCGTCGCTCGTCTGCTGGATCACGAACGGCTGCAGCGGCAGCCCCGTTTCCTTCGCATATGCGGCGACGTCCAGGTTCTGCCGGATCTTCTGGTGCGCGGCCGACCCGCCTTCGCCGAGCTCGAACGCGCGCGACGCGTCAGCACGCGCGATGCCCACGATCTCGACGTCGCCCGCGGGCGTCGCGAACGGCTCGATCGCCGTGCGATCGGAAATATTGCGCGGCAGCCAACCGCGGTTCACGAGCACGACGCCGCCGCCCGTGAGTTTAAACGGCATCACGACGTAAAAACCCGGCTGGTCGTTATACGGCCGATTGTCGAGAAACACGGCTTGCTCGGGCACGAAACGGCCCTTCGCACGCACGCGATGAAACTCGATCGACGCGAGCGGCATCGGCTGCGCGCCGACGTCGACGGGCGCCGCCTGCTCGTAGCGCTCGATGCTCGCCTGCAGCGCTTCCTTCTGGTGCGCGCGCTCGCGCTGCCAGAAACCGAGACGGATCGTGACCGCGACGACGACGAGGATCAGCAGCGCGGGCAGCCAGCGGATCTTCATCATGCGGCCCGCCCGGCACATGCTGACAAGCGAGGTGCGATAATTATCCTCTTCCTTTCGAATTGCCGTCGTCCGGTTCGTGTCATGCACATACTCGTTCCCATCGCCTTCGTCCTCATCATTGCCAGCATGGGCTCGGCGCTCTACTTCATGATGCACGACCGCGGCCATACGAAACGCATGGTCTGGTCGCTCGCCACCCGCGTCGGGCTGTCGGTGTCGCTGTTCCTGCTCATCCTGATCGCGAACTGGATGGGCTGGATCCATTCGACCGGCCTGCCGATCGGGCGTTGACCGATTTGCCGCCGCGGCCGCTGTGACATTTCGCCACATGGCCGCCGCACCAAGCAAAAGCGCCGCCTGACTGAGTCGCGGCGGCGCCCGGAGGGTGAAGGCCGGCAGTCACGCTGCCCGGCCGACCCAATGAAAACGGCCCGCGCATTGCTGCGCGGGCCGTTGTTCCATTTACAGCCAGTAGACGACGACGTACAGGCCGAGCCAGACGACGTCGACGAAGTGCCAGTACCACGCGGCGCCTTCGAATGCGAAGTGGTGATCGGGCTTGAAGTGGCCGCGGATCATCCGCACCAGCACCACTGCGAGCATCGTGCCGCCGAGGAACACGTGGAAGCCGTGGAAGCCGGTCAGCAGGAAGAACGTCGAACCGTACACGCCCGAGTTCAGCGTCAGGTTCAGTTCGTTGTACGCGTGGTAGTACTCGAAGCCCTGCAGGAACAGGAAGCAGATACCGAACACGAGCGTCGCGGCGAGCCACGCGATCGCCTTCTTGCGATGATCGTCACGCAGCGCGTGGTGCGAGATCGTCAGCGTGACGCCCGACGACAGCAGGAACGCGGTGTTCAGCGTCGGGATCGGCCACGGGCCCATCGTCTTGAAGTGACCGGCGAGCGCGGCGGGGCCTTCGTTCGGCCACACGGCGGAGAAGTCCGGCCAGATCAGCTTGTAGTCGAGGCTGCCGAGCTGGTGCAGCGCGATTTCACGCGCATAGAACAGCGCGCCGAAGAACGCGCCGAAGAACATGACTTCCGAGAAGATGAACCAGCTCATGCTCCAGCGGTACGACTTGTCGACGTTCTTGCCGTAATGACCGCCTTCCGATTCGGCGATCGCGTCGCCGAACCAGTGATACAGCGTGAAGAGCAACCACAGCAGGCCGAGCAGCGCCGTAAACGGCGCCCAGTCGTGACCGTTGATCCACAGCGCTGTCGATCCGAGCATGACCAGCAGGCCGATGGCCGCGCTGATCGGATGCTGCGACGGATGCGGCACGAAATAGTACGGGGTCTGGTTTTGACCGCTCATGCTTGATTCTCCACTTCTGTCCAATTTGTGTACCGGAAACCGCTCCGGCTTTATTTCTTGCGCGGCGTGACCACCGCCGCTCCTTCCTGCACGCGCCGCCGTGGCGCCGCGCACTGCATTCTTCTTTCGTGGCCGCGGGCTTCAGCCCACGACGGCACGCACGATCAGGATCAGCACGCCGATGAACACACCGGCTGCCAACAACGCGACGATCAGCACGTGCAGCGGATTGAGCTGCGTCGCGTCGGCCTCCAGGTCGCGCCGCTTGCGCACCCCGAAGAACGACCACAGCACCGCTTTCAATGCCTGGCCGAACGACCCGCCCCGCTTGTCCCCCGTCATCGCCCCGCCTCCGTCGTCATGCATCCGGCTTCGCCGCGCCCTGCGCCGCGGTCTTGCCCGGCGCCGGCGCCGGCGTGGCCGGCGTATTCAGCTCGAAGAACGTGTACGACAGCGTGATCGTCTTCACGTCCTTCGGCAGTTTCGGATCGATCACGAACACCACCGGCATCTTGCGCGACTCGTTCGCGGCCAGCGTCTGCTGCGTAAAGCAAAAGCACTCGATCTTCTTGAAGAACTCCGTCGCCTGCTTCGGCGCGTAGCTCGGAATCGCCTGGGCGACGACCGGCCGGCCCTGCCCGTTCGTCACGTCGTACACGATCGTCGTCAGCTCGCCCGGATGCACGTCGAGGCTGTTGTGCTCCGGCTTGAAACCGAGCGGGCCGCGCGCGTTCGCATCGAACTCGATCGACACCGTACGGCTGGTATCGACCTGCGAATTCTTCACCTCGCGCTCGCTGACATCGCGCTGCACCAGGTTGTTGATGCCGGTGATCTGGCAGATCGCCCGATACATCGGGATCAGCGCAAAGCCGAAACCGAACATCAGCCCGGCCACGACGAAGAGCTTCACCAGCATCGAACGATTGAACGCGCGATCGACGGCGCCCTCTTCCGGCTTCGACATACGACAACTTCCTCGCTACTGCGTCTGTTGCTGCATCAGTGAGTGGACAGCCACCACTGCTTGATCACGACACCCACAAAAAAAACGGCGGCGATGACGAGCAGGATGAGGCCGAGCCGCTTGTTGCCCGCGCGGATCTGCTCGGGCGTTCGTCTTTGTTGTGGATTCCGGTTCATCTGACACTTCGGTTCGGCGCCCGCCGCGCCGGCCTGCGCGGCAGGCAGCGGCGGAGCGCACTGTGAAACTTACTCGACGTGCGGCGGTTGCTCGAACGTGTGGAAGGGAGCCGGGCTCGGCACCGTCCACTCGAGGCCCGTCGCGCCATCCCACGGCTTGTCCGACGCCTTTTCCAGCTCGCCGCCGCCACGGTAGGCCGGCAGCGCGACCGCGAACAGGAAGTACACCTGCGCGAGGCCGAAGCCGAATGCGCCGATCGTCGCCACCTGGTTGAAGTCCGTGAACTGCGCCGGGTAGTCCGCGTAGCGACGCGGCATGCCGGCGAGACCGACGAAGTGCATCGGGAAGAACGTCAGGTTGAAGAAGATCATCGACGCCCAGAAGTGGATCTTGCCGCGCGTCTCGTTGTACATCCAGCCCGTCCACTTCGGTGCCCAGTAGTACCAGCCCGAGAACAGCGCGAACAACGAGCCGGCCACCAGCACGTAGTGGAAGTGCGCCACCACGAAGTAGGTCCCGTGATACTGGATGTCGAGCGGCGCCATCGCGAGCATCAGGCCCGTGAGACCACCGAACGTGAACACGAACAGGAAGCCGATCGCGAACAGCATCGGGGTTTCGAACGTCATCGAGCCGCGCCACATCGTCGCGAGCCAGTTGAACACCTTCACGCCCGTCGGCACCGCGATCAGCATCGTCGCGTACATGAAGAACAGCTGGCCGGTGACCGGCATGCCCGTTGCGAACATGTGGTGCGCCCAGACCATGAACGACAGGATCGCGATCGAGGCCGTCGCGTACACCATCGAGCTATAGCCGAACAGCGTCTTGCGTGCGAACGCCGGGATCACCTGCGACACGATCCCGAACGCCGGCAGAATCATGATGTACACCTCGGGGTGGCCGAAGAACCAGAAGATGTGCTGGTACATCACCGGATCGCCGCCGCCTGCCGCGTTGAAGAACGACGTGCCGAAGTGGCGGTCGAACAGCACCATCGTGATCGCGCCTGCCAGAACCGGCATCACCGCGATCAGCAGGTAAGCGGTGATCAGCCACGTCCACGCGAACATCGGCATCTTCATCAGCGTCATGCCCGGAGCGCGCATGTTCAGGATCGTCACGACGATGTTGATCCCGCCCATGATCGACGATGCGCCCATGATGTGGACCGCGAAGATCGCGAAGTCCATGCCCGGGCCCATCTGCGTCGACAGCGGCGCGTAGAGCGTCCAGCCGGCGGCCGTCGCGCCGCCCGGCGCGAAGAACGAACCGACCAGCAGCACGGCCGCGACCGGCAGCAGCCAGAAGCTGAAGTTGTTCATCCGCGCGAACGCCATGTCGGAGGCGCCGATCTGCAGCGGAATCATCCAGTTCGCGAAGCCGACGAACGCCGGCATGATCGCACCGAACACCATGATCAGGCCGTGCATCGTCGTGAGTTCGTTGAAGAACTCCGGACGCATGATCTGCAGGCCCGGTTCGAACAGCTCGGCCCGGATGGCGAGCGCCATCACGCCGCCCGACAGGAACATGATGAACGAGAACAACAGGTACAGCGTACCGATGTCCTTGTGGTTGGTGGCGAACAGCCAGCGCCGCCAGCCGTGCGGCATTTCGTGCGCGTGGTCGTCGTGCGCGTGGTCCGCGGCTACGTCGTGCCCGATGCTAGACATGAGAATCTCCTAATGCGAATACGTCGACTAACTCAGCGACACGTCAAGCCGCCGGGCCGATCTCGACACGCCGGGCTTCCTTCGCGTCAGCCCCGCCCGTGATCGTTTCCGGCTTTTTGAGAATAATGTGGTCTTCCGCCACGCCTGCTGCCTTCAGCGCGTCGCGCACGGCTTGCGCGCGATGCTTCGCCAGTTCGGCGTTCGCGTCGGCCGAGCCCGTCTTGTCGGTAAAGCCCGACAGCGCGAGCTTCGCGTCCGGATGCGCCTTCGCATAGTCGGCCGCGGCGGCGATCGCCGCCTTCGCGTCGGCCGGCAGCACGCTCTTGCCCGTCTCGAAGTAGATCGTCGACAGTGCGGCCGAGGCCGCTGCGGCCGGCTGCTCTGCGCCCGACGCGGCTTGCGCCGCCGCCGAAGCGGCTTCCGCCGGTGCCGCTGCCGCTGCGCCCGCCGCGTCTTCCGGCATCTTGCCGTTACGCGCGTCGGCCACTTGCTTCGGCTGCAGCAGGTCGTTCTTGTGGTTGCCCCACGAATTGCGTTCGTACGTGATGACCGACGCGATGTCGAGATCCGACAGCGACGCCCAGGACGGCATCGCGCCCTTGCCGTGCAGCACGCGCTCGACGTGGCCGGCGATCGGGCCGTTCACGATCGGGCTGCCGTCCATGGCCGGGAACGCGCCGAGGCCCTTGCCGCTCACCTGATGGCAGGCCGCGCAGTTCGCCTTGTAGACCTCCTCGCCGTGCGCGACGAGTTCAGCCATCGTGTAGACCTTGTTCGGATCGACTGCGGCGCTGGCCAGCTTGGCCTTCTGCGCGGTGACCCACTTCGCGTAGTCGTCATCCGACAGGACTTCGACCACGACCGGCATGTACGCGTGCTCCTTGCCGCACAGCTCGGTACAGAAACCGCGGAACGTACCGACCTTGTCGGCCTTGAACCACGTGTCGCGCACGAAGCCGGGGATCGCATCCTGCTTCACGCCGAACGCGGGCACGTACCACGAGTGGACGACGTCGTTCGCGGTCGTGATGATGCGGATCTTCTTGTTGACCGGCACGACGAGCGGGTTGTCGACTTCCTGCAGATAGGTGTCGGTGATCGGCTTCTTGCCCATCACTTCGTCACGCGGGGTGCTGAGCGTCGACAGGAAGCCGATGCCCTCGCCCGGGCCCTTCACGTAGTCGTAGCCCCACTTCCACTGGTAGCCGGTGACCTTGATCGTGAGATCGGCGTTCGTCGTGTCCTTCATCGCGACGACGGCCTTCGTCGCCGGCAGCGCCATCAGCACGACGATGACGAACGGCACGATCGTCCAGATGATCTCGACGGTCGTGCTTTCATGGAAATTGGCGGCCTTGTGGCCCTTGGATTTGCGGTGCGCGAAGATCGAATAGAACATCACGCCGAACACGCCGACGAAGATCACCGTACACAGGATGAGCATCATCGTGTGGAGATCGTAGAGCTCCTCGGCGATCTTCGTGACAGGCGGCTGAAAGTTGATCTCGTTGACACGGGGGCCGCCCGGGCTATCACCGACCGCCAGGGCCGCACCGGCAAAGAGCAATCCGCTGCATGCCAGCACGCCCGCGAGGGCTCGCTTGATTGTTTTCATAGCATCCTTACCCAAAATTTCCATTCAAACCCTCCCCCGTCGCAAGCTACCGGCCCTATCCGCCGGTGCCCGCGCCTCGTCAGCCGCAGCGCCTGAGCGATACGCGCAGTTCGTCGGCGAACTGCGCGCGCTTGTACTGCGCGAGATGCTGCCCGATTACGACGGTCTGCCCGCGCGATACCAGCCGAATCGGATCGCGTGGCGTCGCACCCGGCTCGACCCGCACCCAGCGCGGGTTGAATTCGATCTGCGTGAGCCGCTCCGCATCCATCCGCTCGATCACGAGCCGGTGCGGATACAGCCTGATGCGTTCGTAATCGACCGCATGGCGAGCATAGATCGCAAATGCGACACCCACAGCCAGCAACTCGATTCCGGTGAAGGGCATGACGAGCCAAGCCCCTTGCCACATCAGCAATGTCGCAATCACCAGCGAGAAGCCCGCGAGCGACGCGTAAAACAGCACGAACTGGCGCGGCGACGCCGAACAGTTGCGTTTCATGAGCCAGTCTTCGAGGACCGGCTCGCCGTTCGTCGTCTCCGCCAAAACCCTCGCTGCTTCCATCGCCGCCTCACGCGAATGGCATGCGATGCATGCCTGCATCGGACTCGTCGCCCCGTATTGCGGGGACCCCGGGACGACAAGCTGACGCATTATAGGCGGGTTCAATGGCATCCACAAGCAAGCGACTATCGGCCCGGGAGCCAAGCGCGACAAGCTTTCCGGCCATTTCAGGCGACAATTCGACCCCGCTTTGCGCCGCTAATTTCAGACATAACAAAACCCCTCTTTACCGCTTTACCGATTCTTCGGACGCCCCTTTCCGATGTCCTCGATGCGCACGATCCCGTGCCCTTCGGCGGTCGTGCGCGGCACGGCCTTCCACGCGTGGCCGTAGATCACTTCGAACGTCAGCGGAATCGTGCCGTCCGCGCGCCGGCGGGCCTCCAGCGCGTCGTCGAGCGCCGCGCGAAAGCGCCGCGTCGCGCGCTGCGGCGCGTCGCGGTCGAACGGATAGGCGCCCCAGCGGCGCACGTCGGCCAGCAGGGAGCCGGGGGATTTGTAGGTGACGGTCAGCACTTCCTGATCCATCACGGGAATCTCGAAGCCGCTCTCGACGAGCATGTCGCCGAGGTCGTGCATGTCGACGAAATCGATCACGCGCGGGGCGGGCGGCGCCATGCCGAGTGCCGCTTCGGCGTCCGCGCAGGCCGCGCGCAGCTCGCGCAGCGTATCGGGGCCGAGCGTGCTGAACATCAGCAGCCCGTTCACGCGCAGCACGCGCTGCCATTCGGGCAGCACCGCGTCCGGGCGCGAATGCCAGTGGAGCGCAAGATTCGACCAGATCAGGTCGAACGCGCCGCCCGGGAACGGCAGCGCGGCAAAATCGGCCTGCGCGACGCGCGGGCCGCGCTGGCCCAGTGCGCGGCCGAGAGAGGCCGGCAGCCAGCGGCGCCAGCTCGCCTGCTCGACCTCGCGCTGCCCCGCTTGCGCGAGCATCGCGCCGGACAGGTCGACGCCGAATACGGGCGCCTCGGGAAAGCGCGCGCGCAGCGCCGGCAGGTCGTCGCCCGGGCCGCAGCCCGCGTCCAGCACGGCTGTGGGGCTCACCTTGATGTATTCGAGGCGCTCGTTCATGCGCTGCGCGATCTCGCGCGGCAGGAACGCGACCGCATCGAACGTGGCGGCACGGCGGTCGAAGATCCGCCGCAGGCGCCTTGCGTCATTGGCCGGACGGCCGGTTGAAGTCGAAGCTGGGGACATGTCGGGCACACTGGCGAAGAGCCCGAAGTATACTCGCTCGCCCCGCGGGCTTCATTGAGGCGGGGTGTCAGGAGTGTTGCGATGATCCGCAGTTCCGCCCGACGCACGATGCGCGTCGCTTTGTCGCAGGTTCGCGCGCTGGCAGCGCGCGTCGCCGCGGTCGCGCTGCCGAATCGCTGCGCACTGTGCGGCAATTTGTCACACGCCGTGATTTGCAGCGCTTGCGACGCCGCTTACTGGAACGAAGCGCGGCTGCGCTGCGACCTCTGCGCGCTGCCGCTGGGCATCGGGCCACCGCGTTTGCCCTCGCAACGCGGCGGCGCTCGCAACGGCCGCGTTACCGCATACCGGTGCGACGCGTGCCGCGCGGCGCCGCCGCCATTCGATGCGACGCTCGCGCTGGCGGATTACTGCGCGCCGCTCGACGGGCTCGCACGCGGCCTGAAGTTTCACCGGAAACTCGCGCTCGGCACCGAATTCGCCGCGCGGCTCGCCCGGTTGGTCGACGATACGCCCGGCGCCGGCGGCTTCGACCTGGTGGCACCGGTGCCGCTGTCGCACCGGCGGCTCGTCGCGCGCGGCTACAACCAGGCGTGGGCGATCGCGCGCCCGCTCGCGCGGCGGCTCGGCGTGCGCGCCGATGCTGCGCTGCTCGCGCGGGTCGCCGATACCGCGCCGCAGTCGCGGCTCGACCGGCACGCACGGCGCGACAACGTGATGGCAGCATTCGCGGTGGCGGGTGGCGTCGCCGGCCGCCACGTCGCGCTCGTCGACGACGTGATGACGTCCGGCGCGACGCTTGCGGCCGCCGCGCACGCGCTGAAGGCGGCGGGCGCCGCGCGCGTGACGAATCTGGTTGCGCTGCGCACCGCCAGGGATTAATTAGATAGAGAGGCCAGCCGCCCGAACACGGCGGCGGCCGCCACGAACCGGCCGGCCGGGAACGCGCACATGGCGCCGCCCCGGCCGGCCCAGCCAGACCGAAACATGTTCAACGTCGTCCTCGTCGCTCCCGAAATTCCGCCGAACACCGGCAACGTGATCCGCCTGTGCGCCAACACGGGCGCGCGCCTGCACCTGATCGAGCCGCTCGGCTTCCCGCTCGACGACGCGCGGATGCGCCGCGCGGGCCTCGACTATCACGAGTATGCGCAGATGCGCGTGCACCGCGACTGGGATGCGTTCATCGCGGCGGAAACGCCCGATCCCGCGCGGATGTTCGCGTTCACGACGCGCGGCTCGGGCCGCTTCCACGATCATGCGTTCCTGCCCGGCGACTGGTTCGTGTTCGGCTCGGAAACGCGCGGCCTGCCCGCCGAGCTGCTCGAGCGCTTCCCGAACGAACAACGCGTACGCCTGCCGATGCGGCCGGACAACCGCAGCCTGAACCTGTCGAACACGGTCGCGGTGGTCGTGTTCGAGGCGTGGCGCCAGGCCGGCTTCGAAGGCGGCGCATGACGCTTGCGCGGCGCACCCGGAACCGCGAGGCGCGTCACGCCCGCGCGAGCCGTGCGCGATACAGGTCGTAAATGTCGGGAGAAAAGCACGCGAACACCACGCGTGCGAGGTTCGGCGCCTGCGGCAGCATTTCGGCGACGGTGCCGACCGCGATCTCGACGGCTTCCTCGGCCGGATAGCGATAGATGCCGCAACTGATCGCCGGGAACGCGATCGACGTTGCCGCGACCTCCTCGGCCAGCTCGATCGCGCGCCGGTAGCAGGACGCAAGCAGATCCGCCTCGCCGCGCCCGCCGCCGTACCACACGGGCCCGACCGCGTGGATCACATAGCGCGCCGGCAACCCGTGGCCGCGCGTGAGCTTGGCGTCGCCCGTCTCGCAGCCGCCGAGCGTGCGGCACTCGGCAAGCAGGCCGGGGCCGGCCGCGCGGTGGATCGCACCGTCGACACCGCCCCCGCCGAGCAGCGAACCGTTCGCGGCGTTGACGATCGCGTCGACATCGAGCGTCGTGATGTCGACGACCTGCGCATCGAGCGTGGTGGAATGGATCTGCAGCATGACAACCTCCCGGAACGCCGGAGACTGTTCAAGCGTAGCGCGCTTTGACGCCGGGCGCCGCGCGCCCGACGCGAACGCGGCGCCGAACCGCGTTACTCGGCGCGCGCGTCGCGCCGCAGCAGGCCGCTGACGGCGTCGCGCGGCGCGATGCCGTCGAACAGCACGCCGCACACGGCTTCGGTGATCGGCATTTCGATCGACTGCGCGCGCGCGATGGCCAGCACGGCCTGTGCGCAGCGCACGCCTTCGGCCACGTGGCCGAGCGCGCCGAGGATATCGTTCAGCGTGCGGCCGGCCGCCAGTTGCAGGCCGACCGTGCGGTTGCGCGACAGGTCGCCCGTGGCGGTGAGGATCAGGTCGCCGAGGCCCGTGAGGCCCGTGAAGGTTTCCGCTCGCCCGCCGAGCGCGACACCGAGCCGCGACATTTCGGCGAGGCCGCGCGTAATCAGCGCGGCGCGCGCGTTCAGCCCGAGGCCGAGACCGTCGGCGATGCCGGTCGCGATCGCGAGCACGTTCTTCACCGCGCCGCCGACCTCGACGCCGACCACATCGTCGCCCGTATAGATCCGCATCGCGCCGTGATGGAACGCGGCGAGCGTGCGCTCGCGGCATTCGGCGGACGTGCTCGCCACCGTCAGCGCGACGGGCAGCGACTGCCCGACTTCGCGAGCGAAGCTCGGCCCCGACAGCACGCCGTTGCTGTGCTGTTCGGGCAACTCGGCCGCGATCACCTGGTGCGGCAGCAGATGCGTGTCGGCCTCGAAGCCCTTGCAGACCCAGACGACATGCGCAGGCACGCAGCCTGCGTCGCGCATCGCGTGACACAGCGTGCGCAACCCGGCCACGGGCGCGGCGATCACGCACAGTGCGTCGTCCGCGGCGCCATGCGCGAGCGCGGCGCCGAGATCGGCGTCGTAGCGCAACGCGTCAGGCAGCACGATGCCGTCCAGATAGCGGGAATTTTCGTGCCGGGCCTGCAGCCCGGCGATGAGCGCGGCGTCGCGCGCCCACAGAAGCGTATCGTGCCGCGCGGCCAGATGGCCCGCGAGCGCGGTGCCCCAAGCACCGGCGCCGAGAACGGCTACTTTCATACCCAGCACCGGTCCTCCGAGTGAAACGTCAGTTCAGCGTCGTGCCATTCGGTGCGCCTGCTGCGGCACCGGCCTGCTGCTGAAGCTGCGCGAGGCGTTGTTCGTACAGCGCCTGGAAGTTGATTTCCGCCAGGTGGATCGGCGGGAAGCCCGCACGCGTGATCGCGTCGGCGATGTTCGAACGCAGGTACGGGAACAGGATCGTCGGGCATGCGATGCCGACGAGCGGGTCGAGCTGTTCGTCCGGAATGTTGCGGATGTCGAAAATGCCGGCCTGCTTCGCTTCGATCAGGAACGCGACCTTGTCCTTCACCTTCGCGGTGACGGTGCCCGACACGACGACTTCGAACACGCTTTCCGCAAGGCGGTCGGCCTTGACGTCGACTTCGACTTCAACCGACGGCATGTCCTGCTCGAGGAAGATCGCCGGCGAATTCGGCTGCTCGAGCGACATATCCTTCAGGTAGACGCGCTGGATGTTGAAGAACGGTTGGTTTTCGACGTCGGACATGGTGTTTCCCTAAAAGTGGTGACGGGGCGGCCCGGCTTCTCGCCGGCCGCCACGGATGAATCCTGCGCGCCCAATCCGCGGCGCGGCCGGCGGCCATTCTGCCCTAATCAGGCCGCTTGCAGAAGCGGGACGAGCCCGCCTTCGCGGTCGAGCTTCGACAGATCGTCGTAACCGCCGACGTGCGTGTCGCCGATATAGATCTGCGGCACCGTGCGGCGCCCCGTGCGCGTCATCATTTCGTCGCGGCGGGCCGGATCGCGGTCGATCAGCACCTTCTCGATCTGCTCGACACCGCGCAGCTTCAGCAGGCGCTCGGCCTGGATGCAATACGGACACACCTGCGTGCTGTACATCAAAACCTTGTTCACTTCGCCACTCCTTGTTTGACGACCGGCATCCCGGCCTGCTGCCAGGCGGCCACGCCGCCCTCGAGCACGTGCACCTCGGCGTAACCCGCCGCCTCGACCTCGCGCGCCGCCTTCTGCGACTGCTGGCCGTTCTGGCAGACGAGCAGCACCGGCGTGCTCTTGTTCTTCGCGACCTGCACGATCTTCGTGCCGATCTCGCCCGCCGCGACCTGGCGCGCCGACGGCAGGTGGCCGGCAGCGAAATCGGCCGGCGCGCGCACGTCGATCACGACCGCGTTGCGGCGGTTGATGAGTTGCGTCGCCTCTGCGGCGGACAGGCCGCCGCGGCCGCGGCGCAGCGCGGGCCAGGCCAGCAGGCCGCCGGATACCACCAGGATCGCGATAAGGGCCAGGTTGGTGTAATTGGTAAAGAACGTCACGGAATTCCGCCGGAAAAAGAGAAATCGGATGAGGACAATCCCGCCATTATAAAATAACCGTCTTGCGCGATGGCGGGCCCGGGTCGGGTCCTGCACGACGCGCCACCGCTTCCTTCACTACCGACCGCAAGATCCATGTACAAACTCGTTCTCATCCGCCACGGCGAATCGACGTGGAACAAGGAAAACCGCTTCACCGGCTGGGTCGACGTCGACCTGACCGAGCAGGGTCGCAACGAGGCCTACCAGGCCGGCGAATTGCTCAAGGAGGCCGGCTACACGTTCGACATCGCGTACACGTCGGTGCTCAAGCGCGCGATCCGCACGCTGTGGCACGTGCAGGACAAGATGGACCTCATGTACCTGCCGGTCGTCCATTCGTGGCGCCTGAACGAGCGCCACTACGGCGCGCTGTCGGGCCTGAACAAGGCGGAAACGGCCGCGAAGTTCGGCGACGAGCAGGTGCTCGTGTGGCGCCGCAGCTACGACACGCCGCCGCCCGCGCTCGAGCCGACCGACGAACGCGCGCCGTTCAACGACCCGCGCTACGCGAAGGTGCCGCGCGAGCAGCTGCCGCTCACCGAGTGCCTGAAGGACACGGTCGCGCGCGTGCTGCCGCTGTGGAACGAGTCGATCGCCCCGGCGGTCCGCGCCGGCAAGCAGGTGCTGATCGCCGCGCACGGCAACTCGCTGCGCGCGCTGATCAAGTACCTCGACGGCATCTCGGACAGCGACATCGTCGGCCTGAACATCCCGAACGGCGTGCCGCTCGTGTATGAGCTCGACGAGAACCTGAAACCGATCAAGCACTATTACCTCGGCGACCAGGACGCGATCGCACAGGCGCAGGCCGCCGTCGCGAAGCAGGGCAAGGCGGGCTGACGCCCGTCGGCCGGGCGAGCCGGGCGGGCGGCGTCCGCTGCGGCCCGTCCGGCCCCGCCTCAGGCCCTTGTCGCGAGCGCCGCGCGAACCTTCGCGGCGCCGGCGCTGTCGAATCCGCTTTCGAACCCGCAGCGCATCCGGCGGCGCCCGCCGGGCCGGCTCCGGGCCTGTTCGACGCTTTTCGCGCCGTTCCACTGAGTTATCGGACGAACAGTTATACTTGTCCGCTACATCATCCCCGCTACCGCCACGCGCTTCCCGACCGCACCAGATCTCTATGCGAATGAAATTGAAGAACATCGGCCTGATTGCCGCGGGCCTCGCCACGGGCGTGTTCGCCACGCTGCAGGTTTCCGCATCGGCCGAGCAGACCGCCACGGCGCCGCTTCCCCTCGACCAGCTCCGCCTGTTCGCGGAAGTCTTCGGACAGATCAAGCGCGAGTACGTCGAACCGGTCGACGACAAGAAGCTGCTGACGGCCGCGATCAAGGGCATGGTGTCGAGCCTCGACCCGCACTCGTCGTTCCTCGACAAGACCGACTATGACGAGCTGCAGGAGCAGACGAAGGGCCGCTTCGCGGGTCTCGGCATCGAGATCTCGCAGGAAGACGGCCTCGTCAAGGTGATCTCGCCGATCGAGGATACCCCCGCGTTCCGCGCCGGCATCCGTCCGGGCGACCTGATCACCCGCATCAACGACAAGCCGGTGCGCGGCATGACGCTCGACAAGGCCGTGAAGCAGATGCGCGGCGAGCCGGGCACCAAGGTCACGCTGACGATCTTCCGCAAGAGCGACGACCGCACGTTCCCGGTCACCGTCACGCGCGCGATCATCAAGGTCCAGAGCGTGAAGATGAAGATCCTCGATCCGGGCTATGCCTATGTCCGCATCACGAGCTTCCAGGAGCGCACGACACCCGATCTCGCCCAGAAGCTGCAGGACATCGCACGCCAGCAGCCGAACCTGAAGGGCCTCGTCCTCGACCTGCGCAACAACGGCGGCGGCCTGCTGCAGAGCGCGGTCGGCGTGGCCGGCGCGTTCCTGCCGCCCGACTCCGTCGTCGTGTCGACCAACGGCCAGATCGCCGATTCGAAGCAGGTCTACCGCGATACGTACGACAACTATCGCCTGCCGTCCTTCGATGGCGATCCGCTGAAGAACCTGCCGCCGGTGTTCAAGACCGTGCCGATGATCGTGCTGACGAACGCCTATTCGGCGTCCGCGTCGGAAATCGTCGCCGGTGCGCTGCAGGATTCGAAGCGCGCGCAGATCATGGGCAAGACGACGTTCGGCAAGGGTTCGGTGCAGACGGTCCGCCCGATGACGGCCGACACCGCGCTGCGCCTGACCACCGCGTACTACTACACGCCGAGCGGCCGTTCGATCCAGAACAAGGGCATCACGCCGGACGTGCCGGTCGACCAGTACGCGGATGGCGATCCGGACGACGTGCTCGTGACGCGCGAGGTCGACTACACGAACCACCTGGCGAACACGCAGGATCCGAACGAGAAGAAGGAACAGGAAGACCGCGAGCAGCGCCGGATGGATCAGCTGCGCGTGCTTGAGGAGCAGAACGACAAGAAGACGCCGGAGCAGCGCCAGAAGGATCGCGATCGCAAGCCGATCGAGTTCGGCAGCGCCGACGACTTCATGATGCAGCAGGCGCTCAACAAGCTCGAAGGCAAGCCGGTCCAGGAATCGAAGTCGCTGCTCGCCGAAAGCACGAAGGGCCCGGCCGGCAAGGCCGCCACGGCCTCGAAGGCATCGGGCGCCAGCGCGAAGCCGGCTTCCGCACCGAAGCCCGCGTCGGCGCCGAAGTAAGCGCCGGCCGGCATCCGACGGGCCATCGCGGGAAGACCGCGATGGCCCGTTTTTCATGCGCGCCTAAAATAACGACACATACGCCGCCTCGCCACGACTCCCCATGAACGACGATCAACTCCTTCGCTACTCCCGTCACATCCTCGTCGACGAAATCGGCATCGAGGCACAGCAGCGCTTTCTCGATGCGCATGCGATCGTCGTCGGCGCGGGCGGCCTCGGCTCGCCCGCCGCGATGTACCTCGCGGCATCGGGCGTCGGTACGATCACGCTCGTCGACGCCGATACGGTCGATCTCACGAACCTGCAGCGGCAGATCCTGCACGTGACGGCTTCGGTCGGCCGCCACAAGGTCGAATCGGGGCGCGACGCGCTCGCGCAGCTGAACCCCGAGGTGAAAGTGCACGCGGTCGCGGAGCGTGTCGACGATGCATGGCTCGACGCGCACGTGCCGCACGCGAGCGTCGTGCTCGACTGCACCGACAACTTCGCGACGCGGCACGCGATCAACCGCGCCTGCGTCGCGCATGGCGTGCCGCTCGTATCGGGCGCCGCGCTGCGCTTCGACGGGCAGATCAGCACGTTCGACTTCCGCGACCCGGCCGCGCCCTGCTACGCGTGCGTGTTTCCGGAAGACCAGCCGTTCGAGGAAGTCGCGTGCGCGACGATGGGCGTGTTCGCGCCGACGGTCGGGATCATCGGCGCGATGCAGGCCGCCGAGGCGCTGCGCGTGATCGGGGAAATCGGCAAGACGCTCAACGGGCGCCTGATGATGCTCGATTCGCTGCGGATGGAATGGACGACGATGAAAATCGCGCGCCAGGCCGACTGCCCCGTGTGCGGGGGCCGGCACTGACGCGCGACGGGCATGCGCCCGGCGGCGCATGCATGGTGACACTTCGCTACGATTAGCGCAGACGCGGGCGCCTGCTACGCAGCCGCATCCGCGCGCGGCTCCGCCACCGACAGGCGCTGCAACGCGGCTTGCACTTCCTCCGGCTCGAACGCGGCGAGCACGTCGGCCGTCGGCTTTTCGAGCGCCTTCAGGTGGGCGCGCAGGATCTCCTGCTTCACGACCAGCAACTGGCTCGGGTGCATCGAGAACTCGGTGAGCCCCATCCCGAGCAACAGACGCGTGAGCGCCGGGTCCCCCGCCATTTCCCCGCATACCGACACGGACACGCCCGCGCGCTTCGCTTCGCGCAACGTATAGGCGATCAGGTGCAGCACGGCCGGATGCAGCGGGTCGTACAGGTGCGCGACCGCGTTGTCCGCGCGGTCGATCGCGAGCGTGTACTGGATCAGGTCGTTCGTGCCGATCGACAGGAAATCGAACCGCTTCAGGAACAGCGGCAGCGCGATCGCCGCGGCCGGGATCTCGATCATCGCGCCGATGCGCACGTTCGGGTCGTACGAGAGCCCCGCGTCGTCGAGCTGGCGCTTCGCCTCGCGGATCAGGTCGAGCGTCTGGTCGATCTCCTGCGCGTGCGCGAGCATCGGGATCAGGATCTTCACCTGGCCGAACGCGGACGCGCGCAGGATCGCGCGCAACTGCGTGAGGAACATCTGCGGCTCGGACAGGCTCCAGCGGATCGCGCGCAGGCCGAGCGCGGGGTTCGGCGCCGTCTCGTAGCCTTCGTCGAGCGCCTCGAGCGGCTTGTCCGCGCCGACGTCGATCGTGCGGATCGTCACCGGCATGCCCTTCATCCACTCGACAGCCCGCTTGTACGCGGCGAACTGCTCCTCCTCCTCCGGCATCTCCTTCTGATGCATGAACAGGAACTCGGAACGGAACAGGCCGACGCCGACCGCGCCGGCCTCGACGGCCGCCTTCGCGTCGTCGGGCAGCTCGATGTTCGCGTACAGCTCGATCTTGGTGCCGCACAACGTTTGCGTCGGCGAGAACTTCAGGCGCTGCAGCTTGCGTTGCTCCAGCAGCTTCTCGGACTGCCGGTACGAATATTCCTCGAGGACGATCGGCGCCGGATCGACGATCACGATGCCCTGGTCGCCGTCGACGATGATCAGGTCGTCCTGGCGAATCAGCGCGCTCGCATGCTGCACGCCGACCGCGGCCGGAATGCCGAGGCTGCGCGCGACGATCGCCGTGTGCGACGTGCGCCCGCCGAGATCGGTGACGAACGCCTGGAACGACTGCGACTTGAACTGCATCATGTCGGCCGGCGCGATGTCGTGCGCGACGACGATCATCTCGTTCGTGCCGTTCTTGGCCGCACGGTCGAGCGCCTGCGACGCGGACGGTGCGCCGGCGAGCGCCTTCAGCACACGCTCGACCACCTGCTCGATGTCGGCCTTGCGCTCACGCAGGTATTCGTCCTCGATATCGTCGAAGTGGCGCGTGAGCAGCTCGAGCTGCTCGGTCAGCGCCCACTCGACGTTGTAGCGGCGCGTGCGGATCAGGTCGATGGTTTCCTGCACGAGCATCTCGTCGCTCAGGATCATCGCGTGGACGTCGATGAATGCGCCGACTTCGCTCGGCGTGTCGTCGGTCAGGTCGGCGCGCAGCGCTTCGAGTTCGTGATGCACGACCTCGAGCGCGGTGCGGAAGCGCTCGACCTCCGCATCGATCTGGTTTGCCTCGACCAGGTAATGGGCGACGTCGAGCGCCGCCGGCGCGATCAGATACGCTCGCCCGATCGCGATACCACGTGAGACGGGAATGCCATGCAGCGTGAAGGACACGCGCACCTCCTCTGTACAAGTAAAGCCGCGGCACACTGCTGCGATGCGCTTATGACCCCGGTTAGCGATTATAAATTCCGCGACTCCCCGCTGACTGCATGCACCGCAGCATTGCGCATTCCGCATCAATGCTTCCGACGAAAAAAATGCCGCGGAATTCGCGGCATTCTGACTGGAAACGGCAACGATCCCGCGCGAGGATCACTGGCCTTCGCCGAACTTGTCGGCGATCAGCTTCAGCAGCGCGTCCATCGCTTCCCGCTCGTCGGGCCCTTCGGTCTCGATCGTCACGGTGCTGCCGATGCCGGCCGCCAGCATCATCACGCCCATGATGCTCTTCGCATTGATCTTGCGCCCGTTGCGTGTCATCCAGACTTCCGACTGGAAGTTGCCGGCCAGTTGCGTAAGCTTGGCCGATGCGCGCGCATGGAGCCCCAATTTATTGACGATGGTGGTTTCTTGTTGAAGCATGATTCTCGGTCGGGTCGGTCGGGACCGCCGGCGGCGCGCGCAGGCGGGTCGGTCTAAAACGGAAAACGGAGGCTCAGTGCGATTCGGTGCGCGGCTGCGGTTCGGGCGGAATCGGCGCGCACTGGCCGCAGCCGGTTTCGCTCGGCGGCGGCGGCGTGCCGGCCGACACCTCGTGCACGCCCTTCGCGCCGCCGGACAGCGCCTTGTCGACCAGCTTGTCGAGCGGCACGGTGCGGTAGCAGACGGCACGCACGAGCATCGGCAGGTTCACGCCCGCGAGCACGCGCACGTTGTCGAGCTTCGCGAGCTGGCCCGCGATGTTCGCGGGGGTCGCGCCGTACATGTCGGTCAGCACGACCACGCCGTTCTCTTCCCGGAGACGCGCGAGCTCCGCATGCGCGAACGCCATCACCTGGGTCGGGTCGCTGTCCGCCATCACGTCGATACAGCCGATGCGGGCGGGCACGCCGCCATAGATGTGCGCGATGCAGTCCCGCAGCGCGGTGGCGAGCGGGGCGTGCGCGATGATCAGGATCCCGGCCATGTCAGATCGCTCCCGGCCGCCCCTGGCGGGCCAATACCCCGCGGCGGGGCAATGAGCGTAGCGAGTGTGGGAAACGTTCCATGTTCAGCCTTGCAACAGTTTCGGCCCGACCGCCGGGCCTTGGGTGCGCGAGCGCGGCACCGGGCAAGCGGGCATTGTAGCAGGCCGGTCGAACTGCTCGGCGACGGGGGACCTGCGCGGCCGCCGCCGGGGTTGCGCGGGAAAGCAGCCTACGCGGCTGCCCGCTCCAGCGCGTCGATGAACATTGCGGCGACGTCGAAGCCCGTCTGCTCCATGATCTCGCGGAAGCACGTCGGGCTCGTGACGTTCACCTCGGTCAGCCAGTCGCCGATCGCATCCAGGCCGACCAGCAGCAACCCGCGTGCCGCGAGCACGGGCCCGAGCGTTTCGGCGATCTCGCGATCGCGCGCGGTCAGCGGCTGCGCCACGCCGAGCCCGCCCGCCGCGAGATTGCCGCGCACTTCGCTGCCCTGCGGAATCCGCGCGAGCGAAAACGGCACCGGTTCGCCCGCAATCAGCAGGATGCGCTTGTCGCCTGCCTTGATCTCCGGAATGAACTTTTGGATCATCAGCGAGCGCGTGCCGTCGTGGCCGAGCATCTCGATGATCGCGCCGAGATTCATCCCGTCGGCCTTCACACGGAACACGCCCATCCCGCCCATGCCGTCGAGCGGCTTGACGATCACGTCGCCATGCTCGGCGTGGAAGGCGCGCAGGCGCGCCGCATCACGCGTGACGAGCGTCGGCGCGACGAATTGCGGAAACTCGCCGATCGCGAGCTTTTCCGAGTGATCGCGGATCGACTGCGGCTTGTTGAACACGTGCGCGCCCGCCCGCTCGGCAAGCTCGAGCATCCACGTGGCCGTCACGTATTCCATGTCGAACGGCGGATCCTTGCGCATCAGCACCGCACCGAACGACGTCAGCGCACGGGATTCGTGCGCGGCCGCCTCGTACCACGGATGGCGGTGCAGATCGGCCGTATCGCCGACGATCGTCACGCGCTGCACGTCCGCCTCGACGCCCGAACCCGTCCACGCGAGCTGGTGCGGCTCGCATGCGTACACCGCATGCCCGCGCCGCGCCGCCTCCGCCATCATCGCGTAGGTCGAATCCTTGTAGATCTTGAAGCGCTCGAGCGGGTCGGCGATAAAGAGAATGTCCATGAGGTCCTGTACGTAGCGAAGGTCCGTTACACCTGGATGGCTTCGGGGTCGGTCTTTTCCAGTTCGATCGACGACGCGATCAGCGACAGCCGCGCGACGACGCCGTACATGTAGAAGCGGTTCGGCGGCGCGGCGCCCGGCTTCGCGCCCGCATCCGGCAGCGCGGTGTGCTCGAAGCCGAGCGGCACGTAGTGCATGCCGGGCGCGTTCAGGTTCTGGTCGCGCTCACGGCCGGCGTGCGTGCGGTAGAAGCCGCCGACCACGTAGCGGTCGATCATGTACACGACGGGCTCGGCGACTTCGTCGCCGACGCGCTCGAACGTATACACGCCTTCCTGCACGATCACGTCGCGCACCGCGAGGCCGGCCTTCGACTCGGCCATCTGCGTGCGCTCGGCCTTCGACATGCGGCCGATCTCGGCCGCATCGTGCACGGTCATCACGCCGCGCCCCGCCGTGCCCGCGTCGGCCTTCACGACGACGTACGGTTTCTCGCTGATCCCGTATTCGCGGTACTTGCGCGCGATCTTCTTCAGCACGCCGTCGATCGCATCGGCGAGCGCCTGCTCGCCTTCATGCGCCTGCCAGTCGACGCCTTCCACGTGCGCGAAATACGGATTCACCATCCACGGATCGACGCCGACCATCTTCGCGAACTTCTTCGCGACGTCGTCGTAGCACGAGAAATGCGTCGACTTGCGGCGCACGGCCCAGCCCGCGTGCAGCGGCGGCAGCAGGTACTGCTCGTGCAGGTTTTCCAGCACGGCCGGAATGCCGGCCGACAGGTCGTTGTTCAGCAGGATCGAGCACGGATCGAAATTCTTCAGGCCGAGGCGGCGCTGCGAACGCTCGAGCGGTTCGAGCACGATCTTCTGGCCGTCGGCCAGCGTGATCGGCGTCATGTCGGTGATGCTCGGGTCGAGCGAGCCGAAGCGCACGTTCAGGCCGGCCTGGCGCATGATCGTGGCGAGACGTGCGACGTTTTCGAGGTAGAACGCGTTGCGGGTCGGCAGCTCGGGAATCACGAGCAGGTTCTTCGCGTCCGGGCAGATCTTCTCGATCGCGGCCATCGCCGCCTGCACGGCGAGCGGCAGCACTTCGGACGGCAGGTTGTTGAACGCGCCGGGAAACAGGTTCGCGTCGACGGGCGCCAGCTTGAAGCCGGCGTTGCGCAGGTCCACCGAACAATAGAACGGCGGGGTGTGTTCCTGCCATTCGAGCCTGAACCAGCGTTCGATCGCAGGCGTCGCGTCGAGGATCTTCTGCTCGAGTTCGAGCAGCGGACCGTTCAACGCGGTAACGAGGTGGGGAACCATGAATCACTCGCGAGCGGGAGAATGAAGATTGTAGAGCAATTGCCCTGCCCATTTGGGGATTGTTCCCGGCTTCACAAGGATATGGAGGAAGTTTTCGGCTATTGACCCGATAGAGTGAAGGGTTATCCGCTACGGCAGCGCGTGACAGAAGAAAAAAAGCCCGCCGGGTGAGGCGGGCCCAAGTCGCTGCGCTCATTCATGGCGGGCGCCGTCGTCGCGGCGGCCCGCCGGTCATCCTTGTGACTTATTCGACATGCTCGCCGTGCAGGATCACGTCGAGGCCTTCGCGCTCTTCTTCTTCCGACACGCGCAGGCCGATCGTCAGGTCGATCAGCTTCAGCAGCACGAAGCTCAGCACGCCGCTGTAGACCAGCGTGATCAAGACGCCCTTCGCCTGCAGCAGCAGGCTGCCGTCGGCGCCGCCGATATCCTTGACCGCGAAGACGCCGGTCAGCAGTGCGCCGAGAATCCCGCCGATGCCGTGCACGCCGAACGCGTCGAGCGAATCGTCGTAGCCGAGCTTCGACTTGAGCCACGTCGCCGACCAGAAGCACACGACGCCCGCCGCGATACCGATCACGAGCGCGCCTGCCACGCCGACGAAGCCGGCTGCCGGCGTGATCGCCACCAGACCCGCGACCGCGCCCGACACGATGCCGAGCACCGACGGCTTGCCCTTCGCGATCCATTCGGCAAACATCCAGCCGAGCGCCGCGCACGCCGTCGCGACTTGCGTCGTCAGCATCGCGAAGCCGGCACGGCCGTCGGCCGCGACTGCGGAGCCCGCGTTGAAACCGAACCAGCCGACCCACAGCATCGAGCCGCCGATCATCGTCAGCACGAGGTTGTGCGGCGCCATCGATTCACGACCGTAGCCGACGCGCTTGCCGAGCACCAGGCACGACACGAGGCCCGCGATACCTGCGTTGATGTGCACCACCGTGCCGCCCGCGAAGTCGAGCACGCCGTCAGCCGACAGCCAGCCGGTCGGCTCCCACACCATGTGCGCGATCGGCACGTAGACGATCAGCGACCAGAGCGTCATGAACACGAGCATCGCCGAGAACTTCATCCGGTCGGCGAACGCGCCGCAGATCAGCGCCGGCGTGATGATCGCGAACGTCATCTGGTAGACGAAGTAGACCGATTCGGGAATCGTCGGTGCCAGGTGGCTGACGGTCAGCGTCGTCGCCTTGTCGCCGTGGATGTAGTTCATGCCGTGCAGGAACGCGCGCGACAGGCCGCCGATGAAGCCGCTGCCCGGCGTGAACGCGAGGCTGTAGCCGACCACCGTCCAGAGCACCGTGATCACCGCGGTGATCGCGAAGCTCTGCATCACGGTCGCGAGCACGTTCTTCTTGCGGACCATGCCCGCGTAGAACAGCGCGAGGCCGGGGATCGTCATGAACAGCACGAGCGCGGTGGACGTCAGCATCCACGCGGTGTCGCCCGCGCTGATCTTCGACGAATCGACCGAGAACGGGGCGGTCGGCGCAGCGGGAGCGGCCGGTGCCGAAGCAGCGGCGGCAGCCGACGCGTCGGTGGCGCCCGAGGCCGGTGCGGCGGCAGCGGCGGTTGCGGAGGCGTCGGTGGCAGCCGGTGCCGAAGCGGCCGGCGCGGCAGCAGCCGATGCGTCGGAAGCCGTTGCGGCGGGCGCGGACGCAGCCGCGGCGGACGCCGCGTCGTCGGCGAGCGCGGAGCCGACGCCGGCCGCGATCAGCGAGCCGGCCATCAGCAGGGACATCAGAAGTTTGCGCATCTTGGGTTTCCTCTTGTCGCTTGTCTTGTCTGTTCTGTTACAGCGCGTCAGCGCCGGTCTCCCCGGTGCGAATCCGGATCACTTGCTCGATGGGCGTGACGAAGATCTTGCCGTCGCCGATCTTGCCGGTGCGCGCGGCCCGCTCGATCGCTTCCACCGCCTGGTCGACGAGATCGTCCGACACGGCCGCCTCGATCTTCATCTTCGGCAGGAAATCGACCACGTATTCGGCGCCGCGGTACAGCTCGGTATGCCCCTTCTGGCGCCCGAACCCTTTCACCTCCGTCACCGTGATGCCCGAGACGCCAAGCGCCGACAGCGCTTCGCGCGTCTCATCGAGCTTGAACGGCTTGATGATTGCGGTAATGAGTTTCATGAAGTCCTCTCGCAGAGTTGTCCCGTCGAATTGGTTGGAATGTTGTAACGGACTCTTCTCAGCAACTCGCATGCCAAGTCGGTTCGAGCACCGTTTCAAAGGGCTTCATCAAGGGGTCGCATCGCGCGATGTAAGGCGCGGAAGCCCGGCCGAATGGCCAACGTGGCCCGGTTTGCTGGCGCGGCGAAAGGATCGTTGCTAGAGTGCACGCACGTCCCGGATCGCCGGGGCATTCACCCATGCGGGCGCCATGCCCGGAATTCGCGCTCCGGGCGCACCATTTCCGGTCATGCGTGCATCATGGGCACGTACGCAACTGAAGATGCACATTTTTTGTGCAAGGAAGGGGAATCACATGAAGCAACCCAGCGACGTTTTCAACGATCTGCAGTCGCGCGTCAGCGATCTGCTGAAAAACTCGCCGGCCAAGGACGTCGAGCGCAACGTGAAGGCCATGCTGTCGCAAGGCTTCTCGAAACTCGATCTCGTCACGCGCGAGGAATTCGACACGCAGGCGCAGGTGCTCGCCCGCACCCGCGTGCGCCTCGAGGAGCTCGAGAAACGCGTCGCGGAACTCGAGCAGAAGCTCGCCGCGCCGCAAGCCTGACGCCCTGCCCGGCCGCAAGGTCCGGGCGCGGGCCGCCTCGCGCGGCCCGCGCCCGCCGCCTTGAAGCACTGAAGCACTGAAGCACTGAAGCACTGAAGTCACCGTACCGCTCTTCGTCGTCCGTCGTTCTACGCAGTACCCCCGCTGTTCGCTGTTCATCGCTCTTCGCTGTTCTTCGCTCTTCGCAGTCCGTCGTTCCGCTGTTCCTCGTTCTTTCCCCGCGCCACGCCGGCAAGCGCGCACCGTTCCTCCGATTCCCGCGGCATGCGGCCTCGAACGGCCGTCGTCCGTCTTTTTTCAGGAGCCTCGCCATGTCGCTCGCCGTGGTGCGCAGTCGCGCGCCCGCCTCCGGCCGTGCGCCGGACGTCACCGTCGAAGTCCATCTCGCCAACGGGTTGCCGTCGTTCTCGATCGTCGGCCTGCCCGATCTCGAAGTCCGCGAAAGCCGCGAGCGGGTGCGCGCCGCGCTGCAGAACTGCGGCTTCGACTTCCCCGTGCGCCGCATCACCGTCAACCTCGCGCCGGCCGACCTGCCGAAGGAGTCGGGACGGTTCGACCTGCCGATCGCGCTCGGCATCCTCGCCGCGAACGGCCAGATCCCGGCCGACGCGCTGGCCGGCCGCGAATTCGCGGGTGAACTGTCGCTGACGGGCGCGCTGCGGCCGATGCGCGGCGCGTTCGCGATGGCGTGCGGCGTGGCGCGGGATTGGCAGGTGGCGGAAAGCGGCGCGGCTTCCGGCCTGGGTTCCGGCACGTTCTCCGGTTCAGGCGACGGTGGCCGGGAGGCCGGCCCGCAGCCGCACTCCGCCGCCGCGTCGAACGCCCCCGAGCTGTACCTGCCGCTCGCCAGCGCCGCCGAGGCCGCGCTCGTGCCGGGCGTCACCGTGTTCGGCGCGCCGGACCTGCCCGCGCTGTGCGCGCACCTCACCGGCGCGCCCGACGGGCGGCTCGCGCCGGTCGCGGCGCCGTGCCTCGACGGCCTGCCGATGCCGGCCGCGCCCGATCTCGCCGACGTGGTCGGCCAGCGCGGCGCCCGCCGCGCGCTGGAAGTCGCGGCCGCGGGCGGCCATCACATGCTGATGGTCGGGCCGCCGGGGGCCGGCAAGTCGATGCTGGCCGCACGGCTGCCGGGCCTCCTGCCGCCGCTGACCGACGACGAGGCGCTGACGTCGGCGGCGCTCCTCTCCGCGAGCCGCCTCGGCTTCTCGCCCACGCAGTGGCGCCGGCGGCCGTTCCGTGCGCCGCATCACTCGTCGAGCGCCGCCGCGCTGGTCGGCGGCCGCAACCCGCCGCAACCGGGCGAGATCACGCTCGCGCACCTCGGCGTGCTGTTCCTCGACGAACTCCCGGAATTCGACCGGCACGTGCTCGAAATGCTGCGCGAGCCGCTGGAGGCCGGCCGCATCACGATTTCACGTGCGGCCCAGCAGGCCGACTTTCCGGCCGCTTGCCAGCTGATTGCCGCGATGAATCCGTGCCCGTGCGGCTGGCACGGCGATCCGTCGGGGCGCTGCCGCTGCTCGCCTGACGTCGCCGCACGCTACCTGCGCAAGCTGTCGGGGCCGCTCGTCGATCGCATCGACATCCAGATCGACCTGCCCGCGCTGTCGCCCGCCGAACTGGCGACGCGCACATCGGCGCCCGGCGAGCCGAGTGCCGCGGTCGCCGCGCGGGTTGCGCAGGCGCGTGCGCTGCAACTCGATCGGCAGGGCAAGACGAACCACATGCTGAGCGGCCGCGAGACCGACGACCTGTGCCGGCCGACCGACGAAGGCGAACGGCTGTTGCGCGAGGCCGGCGAGCGCTTCGGCTGGTCGGCGCGCGCGTATTACCGCGTGCTGAAGGTCGCGCGGACGATCGCCGACCTGGCCGGCGACCCGCTGCCGACGGCCGCGCAGATCGCCGAAGCGATCCGCTACCGGCGCGCGCTGACGGCGCTTTGAACGCCCTCGGAGGACAAAATCCGGCTGTCAAGACTTGACTTATGCACAATTCCGCGAATCCGGCCCCGGATCAGGGCTCGGTGAGACCTTTGCGGCACGGAATCCGTATCTCCTTGTTTTGATTCACCTTTCCCAAAAGGCAAGCGAGCGACCAAACAGGCCGGAAGGCCGTCCCGCGCGGCTTGGCGGGAAATCCGGGCAACTTTTCAACAAAGTTATCCACATGCGCTGTGGATAGCCGAAAAAACCTCGCAAAATCCGGCGACTAGCGTCGAAAGCTGCGAATGAACTTTCAGTTGCCACCGCGTGTCTGAGCGCCCTCGCCGGCCGCCGTCAGTCGAGTTTGAACGACCCGAAAAACTGGTCGAGCTGCTCCTGCGCGAGCGGCCCGTCGGCAATCACGACAGCCTGGTACGCGTGCCGGCCGCGCGCGGCGAGCCGCGCGACGATCGTCTTGTGCGTGCGATCGCCGCCGGCCGCCGCGCCCGCGACGCGCAGCTCGAGCCCGTTCACCGCGCCGCCGGCCGCGAGCGGCACGGGCACCGACGCCGTCTGCGGCGCGCCCGCGAGGTTGCGGGACAGCCCGGCGCGCAAGAACTCGAGCGCCGCGCGGCGCGTGTCGTCACGGTCGTCCGGCAGCGTCAGCGTGCCGACCGCGAACACCGCGCCGTCGACGTGCGCGGCCTGCATCCGCATCGGCATCGACGTGCCGCCGATCGCCACCGGCTGCTCCTCGACGGTCGGCTTCGCCGGCAGGTCGATCGTGTAGCCGGCATCGTTGTGCAGCGTGCGCCAGTCGTACGACGGCGAGCACGCGGCCAGTGCCGCGCTCACGCACGCGAGCGCGGCGAAGTGTCGCAACGGGCGAAAAAGGGGGCGCAACGAAACGATGACTTCCTTCGGCATGGCGTGGATCGGGCAGGCAAAACGGGCATTATCCGCTGAACGTGAAATCCGGGATGTGTGCCCGCCGTCGGTGCGCAAGCCGCATTCGCGCTAAAATGAGCGTCGAATTTCGATGTCCTTTGCATTGATCCGCGTCATCGACCGACTCCGAGAGCACCAGATGAACACCACGCCTCCCGTCCGGCGCAGCGCCGGCCCCGCCCGCTACATCGTCGCCGCCGTCGTCGTCGCGGCGATCGCCGTCGCCGGCTTCTTCGCATTCAACGGCAAGTCCAGCGTGCCGGACGCCACGTTCACGCTGCTGTCGGGCCAGAAGGTCTCGACTGCAGGCGATCTGAAAGGCAAGGTCTATCTCGTGAACTTCTGGGCGACGAGCTGCGCAACCTGCATGCAGGAAATGCCGCAGATGGTCGATACCTACAACCGCTTCAAGGGTCAGGGTCTGGAATTCGTCGCGGTCGCGATGAACTACGATCCGCCGATGTACGTCGCGAACTACGCGCAGACGCGCCAGTTGCCGTTCAAGGTCGCGCTCGACGACGGCAGCGTCGCGAAGCAGTTCGGCAACGTGCAGCTCACGCCGACCACCTTCGTCGTCGACAAGGACGGCAAGATCCTGAAGCGCTACGTCGGCGCGCCGCAGTTCGCGGAACTCGACGCACTGCTCAAGAAGGCACTCGACGGCAACGCGGCCTGAGCGCCGCCCGATCCGGCTCGAAGGGCCGCGCACCGCGCCCTTCCCCGCACGACGGACCGCATGACCGGGCAACCCGGTTCCGCGGTCCGTTTGCTTTTCAGCGCTCGGTTTCGCCTTTCGCCGACAGCCCGTAGCGCTTCATCTTCTCGTACAGCGTCGCCTTGCCGACATGCAGCCGGTCGGCCGTCGCGGCGACCGCGCCGCCCGTCTGGTTCAGCGCCTCGGCGATCACCGCGCGCTCGAACTGCTCGATGCGCTCCTTCAGCGTCTGCTCGTTGTCGGCGTTGTCGCCGCTCGCGCCCGTCTCCTGCGGCATGTCGGCCACGCCGAGCACGAAGCGGTCGGCCGCGTTGCGCAGCTCGCGCACGTTGCCGGGCCAGTCGCGCTGCATCAGGCTCGCGCGCTGCCGGTCGGTGAGCACCGGCGCGGGCCGCGCGTAGCGCACGGCCGCATCGAGCATGAAATGCTCGAACAGCGGCACGATGTCCTCGCGGCGCTCGGCGAGCGGCGGCAGCGCGATCGTCACGACGTTGAGGCGGTACAGCAGGTCGCGCCGGAACGTGCCGGCCGCGACGAGCTCGCTCATGTCGCCTTTCGCAGCCGCCACCACGCGGCAGTTCACGCGGATCGGCTGGTTCGAGCCGAGCCGCTCCAGCACGCCGTCCTGCAGCACGCGCAGCAGCTTCACCTGCAGCGCGAGCGGCATGCTTTCGATTTCATCGAGGAACAGCGTGCCGCCGGACGCATATTCGAGCTTGCCGACGCGGCGCTTCGCGGCGCCGGTGAACGCGCCGGGCTCGTAGCCGAACATCTCCGACTCGAACATCGGCTCGGGCAGCGCGCCGCAGTTCACCGCGATGAACGGCTTGTCGCGGCGCGGCGACAGCTCGTGCAGGCTGCGCGCGATCAGCTCCTTGCCGGCGCCGGTGTCGCCGTTGATCAGCACCGACGCATCGGTCGGCGCGACGTTCGCGATCAGCTTGCGCACCTGCTCGATTGCCGGACTGCGGCCGATGATGCGCGGCGCGACGACGTTCTGCCCTGCCAGCTCGCGCCGCAACGCGTGGTTCTCGAGCACGAGCTCGCGGCGCTCGAGCGCGCGGCGCACCGTCTCGATCAGGCGCTCGGCCGCGAACGGTTTTTCGATGAAGTCGTACGCGCCGTCGCGCATCGCCTGCACGGCCATCGAGATGTCGCCGTGCCCGGTGACGAGGATCACGGGCACGTCGGGCACGCGCTCGCGGCACTGCGCGAGCACGTCGAGCCCGCTCGCGCCGGGCAGCCGGATGTCGCTGACGATCGCGCCGGCGGTATCCGCGACGATCGCCTTCTCGGCCGCTTCGGCCGACTCGAAGCCGGCGACGTCGAACCCCGCCAGCTGAAGGCTCTGCACGCTGGCGCGGCGAACGAGCGCATCGTCTTCGATATAGATCACTTGCAGCCGGTTGGCCATCGTACTCACTTGCTCCTGACGGGCCGCGCGGCGGCAGCGCGCGCGGCGTCGTTGATACCGATCGTGCGCCGATCGGGCGGGCGGCGTGGCGCGCCTAGCGCGAGCCCGCCGGCTCGGACACGGAGTCCGGATGATGCGTGCGGGCGCGCCGCAGCGTCAAGACGAACAGCGCGCCGCCCGAGGGCGCGTTGCGCGCTGTGAGCGCACCGCCCGCATCGCTCGCGATCGACGACGAGATCGCGAGGCCGAGCCCGAGCCCGCGCCCCATTTCCTTGGTCGTGAAGAACGGCTCGAACAGGCGCGGCAGCAGGTCGGGCGCGATGCCGCTTCCGTTGTCGCGCACCTCGACCGCGAGCGTGGCCGCCGACACCGCGATCGTCACCTCGATCGCCGGCGCCGCCACGCCCGCGACCGCGTCGAGCGCGTTGCCGAGCAGGTTGATCAGCACCTGTTCGAGGCGCAGATCCTCGCAACGGGCGACGAGCTCGGGATAGTCGCGCGCCAGGTCGAGCGGCACATCGTGCGCGGGCGACACGGTCGCGTCCTGGAGCGTCAGCGTGAGCGCAACGCCGCGCAGGCGCTCGTCGAGCAGCGACAGCACGCTGCGCAGCGCGCGCACGACGAGCGCCTGCTCGTTGCGCGGCTTCGCGCGGCCGACGAACAGCTTCAGCTGGTTCGTGATCTTGCCCATCCGCTCGGTGAGCGCGGCGATCGCCTCCAGGTTCTCGCGCGCGGCCGCCTGCTCGCCGCGATCGAGCAGCACGCGCGTGTTGTCCGAGAAGCTGCGCAGCGCCGCGAGCGGCTGGTTCAGTTCGTGCGTGATGCCGGCCGCCATCTGACCGAGCGCGGCGAGCTTGCTCGCCTGGATCAGTTCGTCGTGCGCGGCGCGCAGCTCCTGCTCCGCGCGGATCCTGTCGCCGACTTCCTTCTGCAACTGCTCGTTCGCCTCCGACAGGTCGGCCGTGCGCTCCTCGACGCGCCGGTTCAGCTCCGCATAGGCCTGCTGCAGCAGCGCGCGGCCGCGGATCATTTCCCGCACGCGCGCGCGGCGCATCCGCCAGTAGAACGCGAGCAGCGCGACCGACACGAAGCCGAAACCGGTGACGATCGTCGCGTTGCGCGCATCGGCGTCGACGGGCGCGATCGGCGCGAGCGTGACGAGCAGCCAGTCGGGCTCGCCGATCCGGCGCTTGCTCGCGAGGTAGCGCGGCGCGCGCAAGCCGGGGCCTATGCCGGCCGCTCCGAGGCGCACGATCTCCGCATCGGGGCCGAGCACCTGCTCGATGCGCAGCGGCAGCGGCGTGACGGGCTGCTGCGCGTACTGGCGCGTCTCGTAGATCGACTCGGCGACGGGCCCCGTGAGCGGCCGCAGCGTGTGGTACTTCCATGCGGGCACCGACGACAGGAACACGACGCCGTGATCGTCCGCGACAACGAGCGGCTCGGACGCATCGGCGCCCTGGAACCATTCGAGATTGAGCTTCACGACGACGACGCCCGCGATCTTGCCGTCGCGCCACACCGGCTGCGAGATGTAGTAGCCCGGATCGCGCGAGATCGTGCCGATCCCGAAGAAGCGGCCGACCTGGCCGTTCATCGCGTCGAGGAAATACGGGCGGAAACGGTATTCGGTTCCGACGAAGCTGTCGGGCGCACGCCAGTTGCTGGCGGCGACGCACAGGCCGTCCGCGCCGATCACGTAGGTGACGGTCGCGTGCGCGTGTTCGTTGAGGTCTTCGAGATAGCGATTGACGCGCCCGGTGTAGTCGGCGCGCTTCGGATCGGCAAGCAGCTCCTGCACGTACGGGTGGCTGCCGAGCAGATAGGGCAGCGACTCGTAGCGGTCGAGCGTGCTCTTGAGCGCGTTGGTGGTGCGGTCGACGCGCACCGCGGCGTTGCGCTGCAGCTCGGCGACGCCGCGCCGCCAGGTGATCGTCCACGTCAGCGCGCACGCCGCGGCTAGCGCGGCGGCAAGCACGACGAGAATGAGCAGGCGGCGCGTCACGGTCGAGGCTTCCTGGCGATGCGGATCGCCTATTGTGTCATAGGCCCCCGCCCCTCTGCGCTGGCCGCCGCGGGCCGCGCCGGCGGCGGGCGGTGCCGCCGCCTGCTCCTTCATGCCGTCAGACGCCGGCCGTCTCGGTCGGCGTCACTTCGCCGCCGCCCTTCAGCGCCTGGCGCAGCTTGTTGCGGTCGAGTTCCTTCTCCCAGGCCGACACGACGACCGTCGCGACGCCGTTGCCGACGATGTTGGTCAGCGCGCGGCACTCGCTCATGAAGCGGTCGATACCGAGGATCAGCACCATGCCCGACAGCGGGATCGTCGGCACGACGGCCAGCGTCGCGGCGAGCGTGATGAAGCCCGCGCCCGTGACGCCGCTCGCGCCCTTCGACGTCAGCATCGCAACGGCCAGCAGCGTGAGCTGCTGCATCCACGTCAGTTCGATGTTGGTCGCCTGCGCGATGAACAGCACGGCCATCGTCATGTAGATGTTGGTGCCGTCGAGGTTGAACGAATAGCCGGTCGGCACGACGAGGCCGACGACCGAACGCGAGCAGCCTGCCTTCTCGAGCTTTTCCATCAGCTGCGGCAGCGCGGCTTCCGACGAGCTCGTGCCGAGCACGATCAGCAGCTCTTCCTTGATGTACGACACGAAGCGGATGATCGAGAAGCCGGTGAAGCGCGCGATCGTGCCGAGCACGACCAGCACGAACACGACCGACGTCAGGTAGAACGTGCCGATCAGCTTGAGCAGCGGCACCAGCGAGCCGACGCCGTACTTGCCGATCGTGAACGCCATCGCGCCGAACGCGCCGATCGGGGCCAGCTTCGTGACGATGTGCACGATGCCGAACAGCACGCGCGTGAGCCCGTCGATGAAGTCGGTGACGACCTTGCCGCGCTCGCCGAGGTGCGCGAGCACGCTGCCGAACAGCAGTGCGATCAGCAGGATCTGCAGGATTTCGCCCTGCGCGAATGCATCGACCATCGTGTTCGGGATGATGTGCATCAGGAAGTCGACCGTCGACTGCCCGTGCGCCTTCGCCGCGTACGACGCGACGGCCTTGCCGTCGAGCGTCGCCGGATCGATGTTGAAGCCGACGCCCGGACGCAGGATGTGCGTGGCCGCGAGGCCGAGCACCAGCGCGAAGGTCGACACGATCTCGAAGTACAGCAGCGCCTTGCCGCCGACGCGGCCGACCTTCTTCATGTCCTCCATGCCGGCGATGCCGGTGACGACCGTACAGAAGATGATCGGGCCGATCACCATCTTGATCAGCTTGATGAAGCCGTCGCCGAGCGGCTTCATGTCGGTGGCGATCGACGGGTAGAAGTGGCCGAGGATCACGCCGACGATGATGGCGAAGATCACCTGCACATAGAGCACTTTGTAGAAGGGTTTCTTCTTCACGATGGTTCCTGCAGAAGTAGATGAGCCGATGGAAACGGCGTCACGCGCGCGGACGAATGTCTCAGGGGAAAGGCATTCGCCCGCGCGGCTGCCGTGCCGCAACAAGCGATGCCTCAGGACGTCCGGAGGGGGAGGAAGGCAGTGGTCATCGATTGTCTCCTTGCTTGCTGTAGTAGTTCGGCCGTGGGATGGCCGTGCGCTTTATATTGCAAGGTCAATGCCAGGTTCCTGAAACCCGTCAAACCTTTGTATTCATTGTATTTCTCATAATGCGGCAGGCAAGGAAATCCGGGATTCCGGATTTCCGGAAAATATCCGTCCGGCGATCCGGACGGAGGCATCGTTTCATCAGACGAATCAATGCTGCACGGCCCGGCCGGCCAGCACGCCCGTCTGCGCGTAGAACTCCTGCTGCGTGAACGCGTCGCGCTCGCGGCGTGCGCGCTCGCCGCGATCCGCGAGCGAGCCGACGACGATCCCGATGAAGGCGAGCGGCACCGACACGAGCGCCGGGTTGTCGAGGAACACCGGCGCGTGCGCGTGGTGCAGCACGTCGACCCACACCGACTTCGACAGCACCGTGAGCGCGACCGCCGACACGAGGCCGAGCCCCCCGCCGAGCACCGCGCCGCGCGTCGTCATCCCGCGCCAGAAGATCGACATCGCGAGCACCGGGAAATTGGCGCTCGCGGCCACCGCCGCGACGAGGCCGACCATGAACGCGACGTTCACGTGTTCGAACAGGATCGACAACCCGATCGCGACCGCCGACAGCGCGATCGTCGCCGCGCGCGAAATGCGCATCTCGACGCGTTCGTCGGGCTTGCCGCGCGCCCACATCTGCGCATACAGGTCGTGCGAGATCGTCGTCGCGCCGGCAAGCGTCAGGCCCGCGACCACCGCGAGGATCGTCGCGAACGTGACGGCCGCGATGAACCCGTAGAACCAGTTCCCGCCGACCGCCTGCGCGAGCTTCACCGCGACCATGTTCGAGCCGCCGAGCAGGTCGTGCGTCAGGTTGAACGTGCCGTTCGCGCCGACCTTGAAGAACTCCGGATGCTGCGCGAGCAGCACGATCGCCGAGAAGCCGATCACGAAGGTCAGCAGGTAGAAGTAGCCGATGAAGCCGGTCGCGTAGAGCACCGACTTGCGCGCCTCCTTCGCGTTCGGCACCGTGAAGAAGCGCATCAGGATGTGCGGGAAGCCGGCCGTGCCGAACATCAGCGCGATGCCGAGCGACAGCGCGTTCGCAGGATCGCGGATCAGCTTGCCGGGGCCCATGATCGACAGCGCGCCCGGATGCACGGCCACCGCGCGGCGGAACATCTCGTCGACGCTGAAGCCGAATTCGCCGAGCGCGAGCACGACGAGCAGCGTCGCGCCGCACAGCAGCAGCACGGCCTTGATCACCTGCACCCAGGTGGTGGCCGTCATCCCGCCGAAGAACACGTAGACGACCATCAGCACGCCGACGATCAGCTCGGCCGTGCCGTACGACAACCCGAACAGCAGCTGGATCAGCTTGCCCGCGCCGACCATCTGCACGACGAGGTACAGCACGACGATGGTCAGCGAATTCGCGGACGTCAGCAGCCGGATCGGCCGCTGCGCGAAGCGGTACGCGACGACGTCGACGAACGTGAACTTGCCGAGGTTGCGCAGCGGCTCGGCGATCAGGAACATCACGAACGGCCAGCCGACCAGAAAGCCGATCGAGTAGATGAGCCCGTCGAAGCCGAACATGAACACCATCCCGGACAGCCCGAGGAACGACGCGGCCGACATGTAGTCACCCGCGATCGCCAGCCCGTTCTGCAGCCCGGTGATGCCGCCGCCGGCCGTATAGAAGTCGCGTGTCGAGCGTGTGCGGCGCGCGGCCCAGCGCGTGAGCGCGAGCGTCGCGAACACGAACGCGAAGAACATCCCGATCGCGACCGGGTTCAGTTCGACCTTGTCGGGCATCGGGCCCGCGACCGATACCGCGTGCGCGGCGGAGGAAGCGAGAACGGCAGGCGCGCCGAGCGCCGTCGAGAGTCGTCGCATGTCGGCCTCCGTCACGAACGCTGCAGGATCGCGTCGACGCGGCGGTCGAACGCACGGTTCGCGCGCAGCACGTAGCACGCGGTCAGGCCGATCGCGACCAGGATGATCGCGACGCCCGCGGCGATCCCGACCGTCATCGTCGCACCGCGGTACAGCGGCGCGGCGAGCACGTGCGGCGCGAGCGCAACGAGCAGGATGAAGCCGTAGTACGTGGCGATCATCAGCGCCGTCAGCGTGAAGCTGAAGCGGCGCCGCGCCCGCACGAGCTGCTGGTAGTCGCGGCGCGCCGTGACCGATTCGATGACGGAAAGCTCCATGGTGTCTCCTTCGCCTCGTCTGTTCGCAAGGCGTGTCTTGTGGATGGCCGGCGCGTCAACCGATCCGCCCGCGCCGCGGCGGTGCAATGCAATGTGTTCTGCCCGTGCATGGGCGTGCGCTCAGACCACGCGATCCGCACGCAGCCGCGCGACCTCGTCGGCCGACATCCCGAGCCAGCCGCCGAGCACCGCGTCCGTATCCGCGCCGAGCACCGGGGGCGCACCGCGCACCGGCAACCGCGCCCCATCGAAGCGATACGGTGGCGCAAGCACGTCGACGCCGCCCGCGACCGGGTGCGGCTGTCGCGTGACGAGCCCCGCGCGCGTCGCGCGTTCCGACTTCAGCGCTTCGTGCAGCCCGAGCACTTCGCCGCACGGAATGCCTGCATCGGCGAGCGCCGTGAGCAACGCCGCGCGCGGCCGGCGTGCGAGTTCGCCGCAAATCTCGGGCAGCAGCTCGGCGCGGTTTTCCGAACGGCCGAGGTTGGTCTTGTAGCGCGCGTCGGCCGCGAGATCGGGCCGCTCGATCGCGTCGCAGAAACGCGCGAACTGCGTGTTGTTGCCGACCGTGATCACGAGCGGGCCGTCGGCCGCGTCGAACACACCGTACGGCACGACCGACGGATGCGCGTTGCCGTAGCGCGGCGGGTCCTCGCCCATCAGCAGCGCGTCGAGCCCGTAGTACGCGGTGATCATCAGCCCGCAGTCGAACAGCGCCATCTCGATGCGCCGCCCGCGCCCCGTCGCATGGCGCTCGTACAGCGCGGCGAGGATCGCCTGCGCGGAATACATGCCGGTGAACAGGTCGACCGCCGCGACGCCGAACTTCAAGGGCGGCTGGCCTGCCTCGCCGTTCAGCGCCATCAGCCCGGCCTCGCCCTGCACGACGAGGTCGTAGCCGGGCCGCGCGGCCTCGGTGCCCGAGCGGTCGTAGCCGGAAATCGCGCAGTGCACGAGGCGCGGATTCAGCTCGGCCAGCGCATCGTAGCCGAGCCCGAGCTTTTCCGCGCCGCCGAACTTGAAGTTGTGGAGCACCACGTCGGCCTGCGCGGCCAGCTCGCGTGCAAGGCGCCGCCCTGCTTCGGTCTGCAGGTCGAGACAGATCGAGCGCTTGCTGCGGTTTACGCTGTTGAAGTAGGTCGTCTCGGTGTCGCCGATCCTCAAGCCCCAGTCGCGCGTGTCGTCGCCGCGCGCCGGATGCTCGACCTTGATCACTTCCGCGCCGAAATCGGCGAGCACCATCGCGCACCACGGGCCCGCGAGCACGCGCGAGAAATCGAGCACCTTCACGCCGGCCAGCGGCAATGCGCGCGATTCGTTCGTCATCCTTGTCTCCTCCATTCGCGTCGTTCGTTATTTACTGTTTCGACAGCGCGATGTAGCGCACGAGGTGATGATCCTCGTCGCCGAGCTGGTGATCGATCATCACGAGCCGCTTCGCGTAGTGCGACAGCGGCAGCTCCCACGTCATCCCGATCCCGCCGTGCAGCTGGATGCTCTCCTCCGCGACGAGCGTGCCGATCCGGCCGATGCTGTATTTGGCGGCGGCGAGCGCGCGTTCGCGCACCACGCGCGGCGCATCGAGCTGCGCGGCCGCGTTGATCACCGCCGAGCGCGCCTGCTCGACTTCGAGCAGCAGGTCGGCCATCCGGTGCTGCAGCGCCTGGAAGCTGCCGATCGGCAAACCGAACTGCTTGCGCGTGCGCAGGTAGTCGAGCGTGTACTCCTTCGCCACATCCATCGCGCCGAGCGCTTCCGCCGACAGCGCGAGCAGCCCGTAGCCGAGCACGCGTTCGAGCAGCTCCGCGCCGGCCTCGCCGTCGTGCGCGCCGAGCGCGGCATCGGCCGGCAGCACGACGCGTTCGAAGCGCACCTCGGCCGCGCGGCCGCCGTCGATCTTCCGGTAGTCGCGCAGTGATACGCCCGGTGCATCGGCCGGCAAGACGAACAGGCCGATGCCGGCTGCATCGTCGTCATGACCCGACACGCGCGCGCTGACGACGAAGAACGCCGCCTGCGCGGCCTGGTCGACGACACCCTTCGCGCCCGTCAGCACCCAGCCGTCACCCGAGCGTTCGGCACGCGTGCGCACGGTCGTCAGTTCGTAGTGCGAGCCCGGCTCGTCATGCGCGAACGCGGCGCTCGCGCGGCCGTCGATCAGCGCGGCCAGCCAGTCGCGATGCGCGGCGCCGCCGGCGAGCGACAGCGCACGGCCCGCGAGCAGCGCGCCGAGGAACGGCTCGACGACGAGCCCGCGCCCGAGGCATTCGAACACCACGGCGATGTCGAAGCCCGCGCCGCCGAACCCGCCGTCGGCTTCGGCAAACAGCGCGCCGACCGTGCCGAGTTCGGCAAAGCGCCGCCACATCGCGCGATCGAACCCCTCGGCCGACTGCGCGATGCGATCGCGCACCGGGAACGCATACTGCTCGGCGATGAAGCGGTTCAACGTATCCGCCAGCATCCGGCGGTCTTCTGTGTGCTGGAAATCCATCGTCGCGTCCCTCGTTACAGCCCGAGCATCATCTTCGCGATGATGTTCTTCTGGATCTCGTTCGAGCCGCCGAAGATCGACAGCTTCCGGTTGTTGAAATACTGCTGCGCGGCGCTCGCGGCGTCGTCCGGGCCGACCGGCTCGCCGTCGTAGTCGGCATCGAGCGCTTCCTCGACGAACGGCTGCGCGTACGGCCCCATCGCGCGCCGCATCAGCGCGGTGATCTCCTGGCGGATCTGCGTGCCGCGGATCTTGAGCATCGAGCTTTCCGCTCCGGGCGCGCCGCCGCCCGCGACCGCGGCCAGCACGCGCAGGTTGGTCGTGCGCATGTTCTCGAGCTCGATCTCGACGCGTGCTACGCGCGCCGCGAAGAACGGATCGTCCGCGAGCGGCCGGCCGTTCTTCGTGACCTTCGCGGCCACCGCGCGCAGCCGGTCGAGCGCGGCCGTCGAGAAGCCGATCCCCGCGATGTTGGTGCGCTCGTACGTGAGCAGGTATTTCGCGTAGGTCCAGCCGCGGTTCTCTTCGCCGACGAGGTTTGCCGCAGGCACGCGCACGTCGGTGAAGAACACCTCGTTGACTTCGTGCTCGCCGTCGAGCGTGATGATCGGGCGCACCTCGACACCCGGCGTGTTCATGTCGATCAGCAGGAAGCTGATGCCCTCCTGCTTGCGCACGTCGGTCGCGGTGCGCACGAGGCAGAAGATCATGTTCGCGTAGTGGCCGAGCGTGGTCCACGTCTTCTGGCCGTTCACGAGATAGTGCTCGCCCTGCGCGTCGATGCCGCGCACCGCGCTCGTCTTCACCGCCGCGAGATCGGAACCGGCGCCCGGCTCCGAGTAGCCCTGGCACCACCAGTCGGTGCCGTCGAGGATGCGCGGCAGCCAGTGGCGCTGCTGCGCCTCGTTGCCGTACTTGATCAGCACGGGGCCGAGCATGTTCACGCCGAACGGCACGATGCGCGGCGCACCCGCGAGCGCGCATTCGTTGTCGAACAGGAACTTCTGCGCGACGCTCCAGCCGGGGCCGCCGTATTCGCGCGGCCAGTGGCTCGCGAGCCAGCCGCGCGCGTTGAGGATCGCGTGCCATTCGCGCATGTCGTCGCGCGTGAGATGCAGGCCGCCCTTCACCTTGCGCGCGATGCGCGCGGGCAGTTCGGCTTGCAGGAAGCGCTGCACTTCCGTGCGGAAGGCTTCCTCTTCAGGGGTGAAATTGAGGTCCATCTTCGGTCCGTGGCGAATGCGGTGGGCGTTCAGTCGATGCGGTTCAGGCTCGCGAAATCCGCGCCGCGCGCGACGAGATCGACGAGCAGCGGCGACGGCTTCCAGAACAGCGGATCTTCCTTCGCGAACGCGCGGATATCGGCGAGCACGTTCGCGAGGCCGATCGTGTCCGCGTAATGCATCGGGCCGCCGCGATAGCGCGGGAAGCCGTAGCCGTACAGGAACACCGCATCGACATCGAGCGGGCGCAGCGCGATCTTCTCGTGCACGACGTTCGCGCCTTCGTTGATCATCGCGGCGAGGTAGCGGCGCAGGATCTCGTCGTCGGTGAACGTGCGCGGCGTGATGCCCTTCTTCGCGCGTTCTTCGGCGACGATCGTCTCGACTTCCGGGTCCGGTGCGCCGACGCGCGCGCCGTCCGGATACAGGTAGTAGCCGCGCGCCGTCTTCTGGCCGAACCAGCCGCGCTCGCACAGCCGGTCGGAAATCTCCACGTAGCGCGAGCGCGGGTCGCGCGTCGCCGCGCGGCGCTTGCGGGTCGCCCAGCCGATGTCGCCGCCCGCGAGGTCGACGACCTGGAACGGGCCCATCGGGAAACCGAATTCGCGCACCGCGCGATCGATCTGGTACGGCGACGCGCCGTCTTCCATCAGGTAGTCGGCCGCCGTGCGATAGACCGCGAGGATCCGGTTGCCGATGAAGCCGTCGCACACGCCCGCGCGCACCGGCGTCTTCTTCAGCTGCTTGGCCAGTGCGAACGCGGTCGCGACGACGTCCGCGCTCACGCGCGCCGGCACGACTATCTCGAGCAGCTTCATCACGTTGGCCGGCGAGAAGAAATGCAGGCCGATCACGTCGGCCGGCCGGTCGATGCTCGCGGCCAGTTCGTCGATGTCGAGATACGACGTGTTGGTCGCGAGCACTGCGCCCTGCTTGCACACGCGCGCGAATTCGGCGAACACACCCTTCTTCACCGCCATGTCCTCGAATACGGCCTCGATCACGACGTCGGCCTGCGCAAGCGCGTCGTACGACGTGCTGCCCTTGAAGCGCGCGAGCCGCGCCGCGTGTGCGGCCGGCGTCATCCGCCCTTTCGCGACGAGGCCGTCATATACCTTCTCGACGTGCGCTCGGCCACGGGCGAGCGAGGCTTCGTCGCGTTCGATCATCGTCACCGGCAGCCCGGCATCGAGCGCCGCGACCGCGATGCCCGCGCCCATCGTGCCGCCGCCGACCACGCCGATCCGCTCGACCGGCCGCGCGCTCGCGCGCCGTGCCTCGGGCGCCTTCGCCGCTTCGCGCTCCGCGAAGAACGCATGCACGAGGCCCGCGCGCTGCGGGCTGTCGATGCACTGCAGGAACAGGCTGCGCTCGAGCTTCATCCCCGCGTCGAACGACTGCGTGAGCGCGGCCTCGACCGCGTCGACGATCTTCGCGGGCGAGAACAGGCCACGCGATTTCTTCGGCAGCTCGGCACGCGCCGCATCGATCGCAGCCTGCGCGGTCGCGCGGTCGGCCAGGCCCTGCGCATCGCGCGTGCGGCGCACCGGCGCGCCGAGCGACACGAGTTCCTGCGCATAGGCGAGGCCTTCAGCGAGCGTGTCGTCGCTGTGCGCGATGCGATCGACGAGGCCGAGCGCGAGCGCTTCCTCGGCACTCGCATGGCGGCCCGTCAGCATCAGGTCGAGCGCGGCCTTCGCACCGATCAGGCGCGGCGCGCGCTGCGTGCCGCCCGCGCCGGGCAGCAGGCCGAGCGTGACTTCCGGCAGCCCGAGCTTCGCGCCCGGCACCGCGAGCCGGTAATGCGCGGCGAGCGCGACTTCGAGGCCGCCGCCGAGCGTCGCGCCGTGCAGCGCGACCACGACCGGCTTCGTGCCCGATTCGATCCGCTCGCACACGTCGGGCAGCGACGGCGGCACGATCGGCTTGCCGAATTCGCGGATGTCGGCGCCCGCGATGAAGTTGCGGCCGGCGCCGACGATCAGCACCGCGCGGATCGCGTCGTCGGCGTGCGCGGCGTCGATCGCATCGGCGAGGCCGCGCCGCACGTCGGCGGACAGCGCGTTGACGGGCGGATGGTCGATCGTGACGACGAGCACCTTGTCGCGCCGTTCGCGCGTGACGGTGCCGGCCGGGCTGGCGGGGGAAGCGGGTGAGTTCATCGTGTCTCCTTGACGCGGCGACCGATGCGTCGACGCCGGTTCGTGGCTCACGGCCACGCGAGCGGCGCCGGGGCACCGGCCCCGGTCCCGCACGAAGCGGGACAAGATCCGGCCGTACGCCGGGCATGACCTGATTCTCGATTGATCGAGATTCATTGACAATTCCCTTCCGCTTTTACAAGCTGTCAAGTCTGACTTGACACTGAATGCTTCCGGCCGCGAGCGAGATTCATCAGCGGGACGGATCAGGAGACGCGACGCATGGACCTGAACGCGCTGACGCTGCTCGTCGAGATCCTCGACGCCGGCAATCTCAGCAAGGCCGCGCAGCGGCTCAAGATGAGCCGCGCAAACGTCAGCTACCGGCTGAACCAGCTCGAGCGCTCGATCGGCCAGCAGCTCGTGCGGCGCACGACGCGGCGCATCGAGCCGACCGAGATCGGGCTGAAGCTGTACGAGCACGGCCGGCGCATCCGCAACGAACTGCTCGCCGCGCAGGAATCGGTGACGACGCTCGGCCAGGACCTGCAGGGCCGCGTGCGGCT
Organism: Burkholderia sp. 4NA327C6; assembly: GCF_005502655.1. Taxonomy (NCBI): domain Bacteria; kingdom Pseudomonadati; phylum Pseudomonadota; class Betaproteobacteria; order Burkholderiales; family Burkholderiaceae; genus Burkholderia; species Burkholderia sp. 4NA327C6. The sequence continues at coordinate 82,331 of NZ_SCNZ01000012.1, forward strand.
GTCGGTGCCGAGCGGCTACGGGCAGATGGTGATGTCCGACTGGCTGCTCGCGTTCAAGCGGCTGCATCCGGGCATCGTGCTCGACGTCGTGTTCGAGAACCGCGTGGAAGACCTGATGCGCGACGAGATCGACATCGCGGTGCGCGTGATGCCTGAGCCGCCGCAGAACCTCGTCGCGCGCGACATGGGCGCGGTGCGCTACGTCGCGTGCGCGTCCGCCGAATTCGCGGCCGAGCACGGGATGCCGGCGAGCCTCGGCGCGCTGTCCGCCGCCCCCGTCGTCACCGCGACGGTAATGGGCCGGCAGCTCAGGATCGCCGCGTATCTCGGCGACGAACGCCACGAGGTGCTGCTCGAGCCCACGCTGATTTCGGAGAACTTCCTGTTCCTGCGGCAGGCGATCCTCGGCGGGATCGGGGTCGGCATCGTGCCCGACTACGTGATGCAGGACGACATCCGGCGCGGCACGGTCGTCACGTCGCTCGACGCGTACCGGCTCAGCATCTTCGGCACGCACATGTACATGCTCTACATGCCGAACCGGCACCACACGCGTGCGACGTCGACATTCATAGAGTTCATCCTCGAACAGGCCGGAAAGACCGGCCGGGGCGGGCCCGGCGCGATGCGTCAGGGTTTCCTGTCGGGTGACAAGCCGCCGGGCGCGCGGCGACAATAGCGCGCCGGGGCGGGCAGCCGCGTTTCGCCGGCACCGTCGCCTCCTTCGAATTCACTGCTGCCGAGGGTTCAATGTTCGACCGGATTCGCCCGCATTCGCGCTCCTGGACGCTGCTCGCCGCCGTCGCGCTCGTCGCGTTCAACGCCGGCTGCACGTCCCCGTCCACGCCGCCGTCGGGCGCGGTGGTGCCCGTCGCCGCCGCCTCGGGCGCCGCCGTGCCGCTGCCCGGCTTCCACGCGCCCGAGCTGTCGTCAGGCTGGACCGACAAGCCGGGCTGGACCTCGCAACACTTCATGATCGCCGCCGCGAACCCGCTCGCGACGCAGGCCGGCTTCGACATGCTGAAGGCCGGCGGCACCGCGATCGACGCGGCGATCGCCACGCAGATGGTGCTCGCGCTCGTCGAGCCGCAATCGTCGGGGATCGGCGGCGGCGCATTCATGCTGTACTTCGACGGGAAGGCGACGCAGGCCTACGACGGCCGCGAGACCGCGCCGGCCGCCGCGACCGAGCGCCTGTTCTACGGGCCGACCGGCCAGCCGATGAGCTTCTACGAAGGTGTCGTCGGCGGGCGCTCGGTCGGCACGCCGGGCGTGCTGCGCATGCTCGACGCCGCGCATCGCGCGCACGGCAAGCTGCCGTGGCGCCGGCTGTTCCAGCCGGCGATCCGGCTCGCCGAGCACGGCTTCACGATCAGCCCGCGGCTTGCGATGCTGATCGCGAACGACCGATACCTGAAGAACGATCCGGCCGCCCGTGCGTACTTCTACAACGCGAATGGCTCGCCGAAGGCCGCCGGCACGGTGCTGAAGAACCCCGCGCTCGCGACCGTGCTGCGCCAGGTCGCCGACCGCGGCGCGAACGCGTTCTACAGCGGCGCGATCGCGCGCGACATCGTCACGAAGGTGCGCAAGCACCCGACCAACCCGGGCCTGCTGTCGCTGCAGGATTTCGCGCGCTACAAGGCGAAGGTGCGCACGCCGCTGTGCGCCGACTACCGGCGTTCGGTCGTGTGCGGGATGCCGCCGCCGTCGTCGGGCGGCCTCGCGATCGCGCAGATGCTCGGCATCCTGGAAGCGATGCCCGACTGGCAGCAGATCGGCGCGCAGAAACCGGTGCGCAACGACGTCGGCTACGAGCCGACACCGTTCGCCGCGCACCTGTTCAGCGAAGCCGGGCGCCTCGCGTATGCGGACCGCGCGCGCTATGTCGCCGATCCCGATTTCGTGCCGCTGCCGGGCGGCAGCTGGGCGAGCCTCACCGACAAGACCTATCTCGCGCAGCGCGCGCACCTGATCGGCGACAGCAGCATGGGCGTCGCGCAGGCCGGCACGCCGCAGGGCGCGACGCTCGCGATGGCCGACGACCGCAGCCCCGAGTTGCCGTCGACGTCCGACATCGCGATCGTCGACCGCTACGGCCAGGCGCTGTCGATGACGACCAGCATCGAGGATGCATTCGGCTCGCGGCTGATGGTGCGCGGCTTCATGCTGAACAACCAGCTCACCGATTTCTCGTTCGTGTCGAACGACAACGGCCGGCCGGTCGCGAACCGCGTGCAGCCCGGCAAGCGGCCGCGCTCGGCGATGTCGCCGGAGCTCGTGTTCGACAAGAAGACGAAGCAAGTGACGATGATCGCCGGCTCGGCCGGCGGCCCCGCGATCATCAATCACGTCGCGAAGACGCTGGTGGGCGTGCTCGACTGGGGGATGACGATGCAGCAGGCGATCGCGCTGCCGAACGTCGGGTCGATGAACGGGCCGACGCAGCTCGAACGCGGCCGCGTGTCGGAAGCCCTCGCCGACGGGCTGAAGGGCCGCGGGCACGACGTGCAGGTCGTCGAGATGAACTCGGGGCTGCAGGGGATCCAGCGGCTGAACGTGCAGGGGCAGACGGTGTGGTTCGGCGGGGCCGATCCGCGGCGGGAAGGGGTGGCGATGGGGGAATGAGAGGCACGCTTGTCAGCGAGCATCCCCGCAGCCGACCCACGCGGCCGATACGCAGCGGGTCGCTCAGTGCAGCGTGCCCGCCGCGCCGCAGCACTTCTTGAATTTCTTGCCGCTTCCGCACGGACACGGATCGTTGCGGCCAATTTTCGGTTCGGAACGCTGAATCGTGGTGGCCAGGCTCCGCTCATGCACGGCCTTGCGATACGGCAGCCAGTAACGGTAAATGGCGGCGATGCTCGCGGGAATCCGGTCGGCCAGAATTTCCCGCCCGCTCGGGTCGAGCATCAGCGTTGCTTCGTCGGACGACGCTTCGTTGGACGCGCGCTCATCGGCACCGAGCAAACGAAGTGGTTGCATCCAGTCCCGGCCTTGCGGGTCGTCGAAGAGCGGCTGCCAGTATTGCGCGGAAAGCGCGACGCCCTGCATGAAACCCGCTGCCCACGCCTCGGCATCGCGATATTCACGCACCTCGTCAGCGTACGTGACCGTGCCGAAAACGGGCGCAAACTCATCCGGATCGCGCTCCAAGCTGTGGATGACGCCGTTGTAATACCGCATCAGCAAATCGAGAACGCGCTGCGCTTGCTCGATCGAATCGAACGCCGGCGCATCGTCCTGCGTCGGTCCCCAGATACCGGGTAGCCATTCGCTCGGCAGCAGCGTCACCGGGCCTGCGGCAATCGCAGTCAAGTACCCATCGAGTCCTTCAAGCGTCAAGGTCTCGTCCGAAGTGACATCGGACAGCAGGAACCGGTCGAGTTCGCCGACTTCCGCTTGAGTAAGAGATTTCATCATGCAGGCACTGTACGTTGTCTGTCTTCGACGTACAACTCCCGGGTTATGCGCTTTACCGCGTCGCCCGCTCTCGCGTAATTCGGAGGCGCGCCAGCATGATTTGACCTTACCCTCTCCCCTTCCACGGCACCACCCGCCGCTCGACCCAGCGCATCGCGAGATCGAACAGCCACGCGATCGCGCCGATGATCAGGATCCCCATCACGACGATATCCGTGCGCAGGAAGCTCGATGCGTTGAGCACCATCTGTCCGAGCCCGGCGGTCGCGGCAACCATCTCGGCCGCGACGAGCGTCGTCCAGCCGAAGCCGATCGCGATCCGCAGCCCGGTGAGGATTTCCGGCAGCGCGGCCGGCAGCACGACGTGGCGCACGATCTGCGCGAAACTGCCGCCGAGCGAATACGCGGCGTTGATCTGCTCGACGGTTGCCGCGCGCACGCCGGCGCGCGCGGCCATCGCGATCGGCGCGAAGCACGCGAGGAAGATCACGACGAGCTTCGCCGTTTCATCGATACCGAACCAGATCACGACGAGCGGCAGGTACGCGAGCGGCGGCAGCGGCCGGTAAAACTCCAGCAGCGGATCGAGCACGCCGCGCGCAACGCGGCTCACGCCCATCAGGATGCCGGCCGGCACGCCGATCGCCGTCGCGAGCAGGAACGCGCCGAACACGCGCGCGGCACTCCACAACAGATGCTCGGACAACGGCAAGCCGCCCTGGATGCGACCATGCCACGCATCGACGAATGCCGTCCATACGGCCTCCGGTGCGGGCAGGAACAGCGGCGGCAACCACTGGCGATGCGTGGCGACCCACCACAGCACGGCCAGCACCGCGACCGTCGCCGTGCTCAAGGCCGCCGTCTTCCCTTCGCCCGGCAACCGGTAGCGGCGCGACGACGGTGCACGACGTTGCGCCGCCGGAGCCCGCGTGCGATCGCCTTGCTCGAAACCTGCGGCCGTGCGATCGGCCGCCCACGAATCCTGCGTGCTCATGCTGTCCTGCCTGTGCAAAGTGCTGATCCGACCGCGTCCGACCGACGCGCCCTGTCGCGCGATTTCATGCATCACGCGGCCGCCGCGACCGCTTCGTCGCGATGCAGATACGCGATCAGCCGCTCGCGCCACGCGATGAAATCGGGTGACGATTTCACCGCGCGTGCGTCGCGCGATTCGACATAGCGGCGCGCGAACGGCAGCTCGAAGGTTTCCGCGATCCGGCCGGGGCCGGGCGTCATCACGACGAGACGCGTCGCAAGGAACAACGCCTCCTCGACATCGTGCGTGATGAAGAACACGGTCTTGCCGGTGCGCGCCCACACGTCGAGTACGAGCGCCTGCATCGTGCCGCGCGTCATCGCATCGAGCGCGCCCATCGGTTCGTCCATCAGCAACACGCGCGGGTCGCTCGCGAGTGCGCGCGCGATGCCGACACGCTGCTGCATCCCGCCGGAGAGTTCGTACACGCGTGCGCGCGCATGGCGCTCGAGACCGACGAGCGCGAGCATCTCTTTCGCCCGCGCTTCGCGTTCGGCTTTCGACACGCGCGCGAAACGCAGCCCGAGCGCGACGTTGTCGAGCACGTCGAGCCACGGCAGCAACGCGTATTTCTGGAACACGACGCCGCGATCGGCGCCGGGGCCCGTGACCGGCACGCCGTCGACGCACACGTCGCCGGTCGTCGGCGCGACGAAGCCGGCCATGCAGTTCAGCAGTGTCGTCTTGCCGCACCCGGACGCGCCGAGCGCGACGACGAATTCACCGGACTCGATGCGCAGGTCGACGCGCGCGAGCGCCTGCGTCGTCGGCCTGCCGCGCTCGCCCGGATAGGCGACCGATACCTGACGGACTTCCAGCATGCTCATGATCGACGGGCTCCGCAACGAGTGGGCTGAACGGCCGCGCTCAGCGCGCGGCCTTCTGCACGAACTGCGGATCGACGCCGGCCGAATAGTCGGCGAGCACCGTCTGGATCGTGCCTTGCGATTTGAGGAACGTGGCCGTGGCCGCGAGCGACTTCGCGGCGCCCGACTGCGCACCGCCGCCGAGCCACGTCGGCGAAGCCTGCTCGGCCGCCGTCGGGAACGCGTAGAGCGCGAGGCTGGCCGGCACATCCTGCGCGTTCGCGCCCGATACCTTCGCGACCGCCGCGACCTGCGGCGAGCCGACCTTCCACGCCGCCGCATGCGCGCGGTAGTCGGCATCGGCCGCCGCGAGCACCTTCACGAAGCGCGTGACGAACTCGGGGTTCTCGCGCGCGAACTTGCGGCTCACGACGAAGCCGTCGAAGGTCGCCTTGCCACTTTCTTTCGCAACCTGGCCCGACGTCGTCAACACGGTGCCCGACTGCTTGACCTTCGCCAGCACCGGATCCCAGATGTAGGTCGCGTCGATGTCGCCGCGTGCCCACGCCGCCGCGACTTCGGGCGGACGCAGGTTGACGATCTTCACGTCGTTCGGATTGACGCCCGCGGCCTGCAGCGCGACGAGCGTGTGGAAATGCGACGTCGACACGAACGGCACGCCGATCTTCTTGCCCTTCAGCGCGGCGATGTTGGTGACGCCCGAGCCGTTGCGCGCAACGAGCGCCTCGGCGTCGTTGATGTTGTCGAGCACCCAGAACAGCGAAATGTCGAGCCCCTGCGACAGCCCGGCCGCGATCGGGCTCGAGCCCGCTTCGCCGAGTTGCACGGAGCCCGACGCGAGCGCGCGGATCACGTCGGCGCCGCTGTCGAGCTTGCGGAACGTGACCTTGTAGCCGGTCGCCTTTTCGACTTCACCGCTCGCCTGCGCGTAGCGCCACGGCACCACCATGTCCTGGTACGCGATCACGACTTCGCGCGTTTCGGCGTGCGCCGCGCCGAGCGCGGCAAAGGCGGTCAGCGCGACGACGGCGCGGCGGATGAAGCTGAAACGGGACATGCGGCTCTCCTTCGGAATGCGGGCATTGTTGCGGGAGAGCCGACTATAGGAGCTTTGCGCGCGGTGGGAGCGAACTTATCCTGCGAAGCTATCGATGCCGTTTCAGCTTTGCTTTCCATGCTTGACCGGATTGCGCGTCCGGTCGGGTGGCGATTGCCTTGCGAACGCAGGAATGGCGTCCGCATCAACGAAAAAGCCCGCATCGCTGCGGGCTTTTTTCGGGTTCGCCGGAAGACGGCGAAGCAAGGACGCTCAGACCACTCCGGCCCCGTGCGCCTGCAGATCGGCGTGATAGCTCGAGCGCACCATCGCGCCGACGGCCGCGTGCGTGAAGCCCATCTTGTACGCCTCTTCCTCGTACATCTTGAACGTATCCGGATGCACGTACGCGCGCACCGGCAGGTGGTGCTCGGACGGCTGCAGGTACTGGCCGATCGTCAGCATGTCGACGTCGTGCGCGCGCAGGTCGCGCATCACCTGCAGGATTTCCTCTTCGGTTTCGCCGAGGCCGACCATCAGGCCCGACTTCGTCGCAACGTCCGGATGCAGCGCCTTGAAATCCTTCAGCAGCTTCAGCGAGTGCGCGTAGTCCGAACCCGGGCGCGCTTCCTTGTACAGGCGCGGCACGGTTTCGAGGTTGTGGTTCATCACGTCCGGCGGGGCGGCGTTCAGGATCGAGATCGCGCGGTCGAGACGGCCGCGGAAGTCCGGCGTCAGGATTTCGATGCGCGTTTCCGGCGACTGTTCGCGCACTTCGCGGATGCACTCGACGAAGTGGCCGGCGCCGCCGTCGCGCAGGTCGTCGCGGTCGACGCTCGTGATCACCACGTACTTGAGCTTGAGCGCGCCGATCGTACGCGCGAGGTTCTTCGGCTCGTCCGGATCGAGCGGATCGGGGCGGCCGTGGCCGACGTCGCAGAACGGGCAGCGGCGCGTGCACTTGTCGCCCATGATCATGAACGTCGCGGTGCCCTTGCCGAAGCATTCGCCGATGTTCGGGCAGCTCGCTTCCTCGCACACGGTATGCAGGTTGTGCTCGCGCAGGATCGTCTTGATCTCGTTGAAGCGCGAACTGCCGGTGGCCGCCTTCACGCGGATCCACTCGGGCTTCTTCAGCTTCTCGATCGGAATGACCTTGATCGGAATGCGCGCCGTCTTCGCCTGCGCCTTCTGCTTGGCGGTCGGATCGTAGGCAGGAGTCGCGGCCGAATCGGCCGGTGCGGGAGAAGCGGTAACGTCAGTCATTCGAATGTTGTTCCAGTGCCTGCGGCTTGTCGGCGGCCGCGGATGCGCCGTCGAGGTTGGCGATCAGACGGCGCACCAGCGTGTGCGCGACGTCGTTCCAGTCGGCGGCAACCTCGAGGCTCGCCATGTCGACAGTTTCCAGTCCGGCATAGCCGCACGGGTTGATCGCAAGAAACGGGCGCAGATCCATCTTCACGTTCAGGCTCAGCCCGTGATAGCTGCAGCCGTTGCGGATCTTCAGGCCGAGGGCCGCGATTTTCGCGCCCTCGTGCACGCCGGACGCCACGTAGATCCCGGGCGCGCCCGCCTTGCGGACCGAAGCGAGATTATACGCCGCGAGGGTTTCGATCACGGCCTCCTCGATCTTCGTCACGAGCGTGCGCACCATCAGCTTGCGCCGGCGCAGGTCCAGCAGCAGGTACGCGACGATCTGGCCGGGGCCGTGGTAAGTGATTTGCCCGCCGCGGTCGACCTTCACGAGCGGCACGCCGCTGTCGGCCACCAGCAGGTGGGCCGGGTCTCCGGCCTGGCCGAGCGTGTAGACGGGCGGGTGCTCGACCAGCCAGATCTCGTCGCCGGTATCGGCCGTGCGCGTGTCGGTGAACGCGCGCATCGCGTCGAAGCTCGCCTCGTAGGTCTCGACGCCCCGCCACCGCACGGTGACCGGCGGGGCCGGCTGATCCGGGGACCCGGCGGGCGATGCGGAAACGGCAACAGGCGTGGACATGATGGAAACCGGCGAGACGGACATGGGCGGTAGTTTACCGAAAACCCGTGGGTCTCGCCGGCCTCGGCAGAGGGACGGATCGCCGGTATCCGTCGGAGGAAATGATGGTCAGACGGTGCGCCAGCCGTCGTGAAGCAGCGCGGTCAGGCGTTCGCGCAGCCGTGCCAGCCCGCCGAGCGCGACTTCCCGGGGCGGCCGCGACACCGAGAACGCGACGCGCGTGCCCTCCCGGCCTTCCGCGCTGAGCCACAGCCGCTCGCCGCGGCGCAGCTTCAGCGTTTCGCCGTCGACCAGGAAGTAGTCGTTGACGTCGTTGCTGCGCGTCGCCCAAACCGGCCCGCTCTGGACGATCAGCCGCGTGCTGCGTTGTACCTTCATCGGCACGGTTTCGCCCGCGGGGATTTCGAACGTGATGCTTGAAGAGATTTCTTGCATGATCGACTCCGCCAATAAGTGCTCCGATGGCTACAATCGTAGTCACTCCAAGGCGTCAGACAAAACGACCAATTTTCACGTCGATGTGAGGAAAATTAGCAAATGGACCTCCGCCAGCTACCTGCGCTGAACGCGATTCGCGCGTTCGAAGCCGCCGCCCGTCACGAGAATTTCTCGCGCGCCGCCGACGAGCTGTTCGTCACGCACGGCGCGGTCAGCCACCAGGTCCGCGCACTCGAGGAGGAGCTCGGCGTGCAGCTGTTCACGCGCAACGGCAAGCGGCTGTGCCTGACCGACGCCGGCATGCGCTACGCGCAGCAGATCCGCACCGCGCTGATGGTGATCGCTGACGCGACCCGCGACGTGCGCGCGAGCGACCGCGACCGGCGGCTCGTGGTGTCGATGCTGTCGTCGTTCGCCGCGCGCTTCATCACGCCGCGCATCGGCACGTTCATCGAGCGGCATCCGGAAATCGACGTCGAGCTGCAGTCCACCAACTCGCTCACCGATTTCGCGCGCGACGACGTCGATCTCGCGATCCGGTTCGGCCAGGGCAACTATCCGGGGCTGCACGTCGAGCCGTTGTTCGACGAGGTGTTCTTTCCGGCGTGCGCGCCGACGCTGAACGGCGGCAAGCTGCCGCAAACGCCCGCCGATCTCGTGCACTACCCTCTGCTGCGCTCGGACGACGAGCTGTGGCGGCCGTGGTTCGACGCGGCCGGGCTCAAGACGCTGACCGAGCCGAAACGGGGGATTCTGTACCAGGACTCGTCGAACCTGCTGCTGGCCGCGATCGACGGCCAGGGCATCGCGCTGGTGCGCCGCTCGCTCGCGGTACACGACCTGCTCGACGGGCGCATCGTGCGCCTGTTCGACATCGACGGGCCGAGCCCGTGGCACTATTTTTTCGTGTGTCCGCCGCCGCTCCTGAACACGCCGCGCGTGCAGGCGTTCAGGACCTGGCTGCTTCAGGAAGTCGCCGAATACAAGCAGCTGTGCGACGAACTGGACGCGCGGCGCGCGGCGGGGAAGACCCCGGCCGAGTGCGCGCAGGAAGGAGGATGGAGGGCGTAGGGCCTGTTCCCGCTAATAACAGGCCCTAGAGTACGACCTTGACCATCGGATGGCCGGTCAGTGCGCGGTAGATGTTGTCGAGCTGTTCCTGGCTCGTCGCCCGCACGGTGATCGTGAGGCCCGTGTAATTACCGCCGCTCGACGCACGCTCCTCGATCTTCTCGACATCGATCTCGTTGTCGTGAACGGCCACGACCTTGAAGATCGTGTCCTTGAACTCCGGGTGCGCCTTGCCCATGATCTTGATCGGGAAATCGCACGGGAACTCCAGCAGCGACTCCTTCCGGGTATCGATCGCGCCGGTCACCTCGATGGTTTTGGTGGGTTCGCTCATCATTTGCTCCGGGTTAGGTCAAACTGTTCAAACTCGCGCGCTTTCGCGCGCTGGTACGCGTCATACAACGCCGCGAATACGGGGCCCGGCTTTCCGCCATGCACGGGCAGATCGTCGAGCGACGTGACGGGCAGCACTTCCTTCGTGGCCGACGTGATCATGATTTCGTCGGCCGCGCGCAACTCCACTTCGCTGATCTCGCGTGCGACGAACGGGATCTTGCATTCGTCCGCCAGTTCCTCGATCAGCGCGTAGCGGATCCCCTCGAGGATCTTGTTGCTGCGCGGCGGCGCGAGCAGCTCGCCGTTCTTCACGATCCACACGTTCGACGACGAGCCTTCCGTCAGGTTGCCGTCGCGCAGTTGCAGCGTCTCGAACGCATCGCGTTCGGCCGCATGCTGCGCCATCAGCACGTTGCCGAGCAGCGAGATCGACTTGATGTCGCAATGCAGCCAGCGACGATCCTCGGCCGTCACGCAGCGCACACCCTTCGCGCGCTCGTCTTCCGACGGCAGGCGCAGCGGGCTCGTCATCATGAACACCGTCGGCACCGCGTTCGCCGGGAACGCGTGGCCGCGCTTCGCGACACCGCGCGTCACCTGCAGGTAGACGAGCGCGTTGGCCGCTCCGAGCCCTTCGGCATTCGCCGCGACGACGCGCTCGATCAGCGCACGCCAGCCCGCGTCGTCGTGCGGGCTCGCGATGCCGATCTTCTTCAGGCTGCGCTCGAGCCGCGCCAGATGCTGCTCGATCCGGAACGGCACGTGCGCGCCGTCGTGCGCATAAACGGGGACAACTTCATACACGCCGTCGCCGAAGATGAACCCGCGGTCGAGCACCGGTACACGGGCTTCCGACAGCGGCACCATTTCCTCCTGCGACGATACGCTGAGGTAGACGATCGGTTCGAATTCGGCTTGGCTCATAGCTATGACAGATGGGGATGAAGTCGTGAAAACAAAGGCCCGTCGTGCTTACTTCTTCTTGCTGAACATCAGCAGGATCGAGTCCCAGATACGCCCGAAGATACCCGCTTCCGGCACGGCCTGCAGTGCGACGACCGGGAATTCGGACAGCGTCTTGCCGTCGGCGACGATCTTCACGGTGCCGACCTGCTGGCCTTCCGCGAGCGGCGCGATCAGCGGCGCGTTGACGTCGACTTCCGTCTTGATCTTGTCGCCGAGGCCGCGCGGCACGGTCGCCCACTGGTCGCCCTTCACGCCGACCTGCACGGTGTTTTCCTTGCCCTTGTAGACGCGCGGCGTCGACATCGCCTGGCCGCCCTTGAACAGGCGCACCGAATCGAACGCGCTGTAGCCGTAGTTCAGCATCTTCATGCTGTCCTGCGTGCGGTCGCTTTCCTTCTGCTCGCCCATCATCACCGATACGAGGCGGCGCTGGCCGTCCACGCCCGGAATCGCGCGCTTCGACGACGCGATCAGGCAATAGCCGGCCGCCTGCGTGTGGCCCGTCTTCAGGCCGTCGACCGTCGGGTCGAGCCACAGCAGACGGTTGCGGTTGCCCTGGCGGATGTTGTTGTACTTGAATTCCTTCTCCGAGAAGATGCCGTAGTACTGCGGAAAATCGCGGATCAGGTGCGCGGACAGCTTCGCGAGGTCGCCGGCCGTCGTGTAGTGGTTCGGGTCGGGCATGCCGTTCACGTCGGCGAAGTGCGTGCCCTTCATGCCGAGGCGCTGCGCCTCGTCGTTCATCAGCGTGACGAACTGCCCTTCGCTGCCGCCGACGAGTTCGGCCAGCGCGATCGCGGCGTCGTTGCCCGACTGGATGATCATCCCGTACACGAGGTCGTGCACGGACACCGGCTTGTTCGCCTCGATGAACATGCGCGACTCGTCGCGGCCGACGCGGCGCACGGCTTCGCTCGGCGTGACGATCTGCTCCATCGAGATCTTCTTCTTGTCGAGCGCCTCGAACACGAGGTAGGCGGTCATCAGCTTCGTCAGCGACGCGGGCTCGACGCGTTCATCGGCATTGCCCGATGCGAGCACCGTGTTGCTGGTCGCATCGACGAGCACCCACGAGCGCGCATTCACGCCCGGCGGCGGCACCGCGCCCGGCATGTAGGTCGCGGGCGCGCCGGTGAACTGCTCGGTGGCGGCCGGCGCCGCATGCGCGGCCTTGGCCTTGGCGGCCGGCTTCGCCTCGGCGACGACGATCGTCGATGCGAGCGCGACGGGCAGCATCACGCCGAGCGCGACGTTGCGCGCGGCGGTGCCGAAGGCGATGGAGGAAGCGAGGGACTTGAGGCCTTGGGGAGACAGACGCATGATCGATTCAGGCTGATGGCAGAAAGTGCGGTGCGAAACGCGCAGGGTTGAACGGCAAGGCGGCGGGCGTTTCGGGCACTCGCCCGACATCGTCGGGCGACGCGAAACGCGCCGGTTGGACTCGTGCGGACGCGTTCGGTTCGCGGCCGTCGCGAGCGGGCGGACAGGCGGCGAAACGAGCGCCGCAATGGGCCCAGCCGGGCCGCGGGCGACGCGGAATCCGGCCATTATACGTGGGCGCGCAGGGCGTTTTCGCGAACCTGGCGCCGGATGGTTGCACATCGGCATCGGGCGCGGGGTGGCGGCAAGTTGCCCGTCATCGCACGCGAAGGTGTGCGAAAGGCATGCGCAGGCGAGGTGGAAGCGGGGTGGCACCGCACGGGGCGGCGCGATGTCGCGTGGGGAAAAGCGCGCCTCGGGCGAGGGCCGGAGGTCATGTGCAGGAAGCGACGCAGGCCGCCGGCGTCATGCCGGCAACCGCCCACTGGCTAGCGCCATGCGTCGACGATGATGCGCTTGAGCACGTGCAGCTTGCGATGCAGGAAATGCTCGGCGCCGGGGATCACGACGACCGGCAGTTCCTGCGGCCGCGCCCAGTCGTACACGGACGCGATCGGCACCGTGTCGTCGGTTTCGCCGTGGATCACGAGCGTGTTCTCGGGCACGTCGGCCACCTGCCAGCGACTCGCGGCCGTGCCGACGAACACCATCCGTTCGATCGTCTCGCCCGCGTCGCGCAGCCGCTTCGCGACGTGCGACAGCACGAAGGTGCCGAACGAGAAGCCCGCGAGCACGAGCGGCAGGTCGGCATACGCGGGCTGCGCGCGCATGTGCGCGAGCACCGCGAGCAGGTCGTCGGCCTCGCCGGTGCCGTTGTCGTGCACCCCTTCGGTCGCGCCGACGCCGCGGAAGTTCGACCGGAACACGACGTAGTTCAGCTGCACGAGCGTGCGCGCGAGGGTTTGCGCGACCTTGTTGTCCATCGTGCCGCCGAACAGCGGATGCGGATGCGCGACGAGCGCGATGCCGCGCGGCGCGGCGCCGCTTTCGCGCACTGCGTCGGGGAGATCGACGGCGATTTCGATCTGCCCGACCGGGCCCGCGATCAGCGACTTCTGCGTATGAACGTTCATTCGGCCGGCCCGCTCAGATCTTCAGGCGGTCGACGACCTTGCCGTCGCGCAGGTGCGACTCGACGATCTCGTCGATGTCGGCCTGGTCGACGTACGTGTACCACGTGCCTTCCGGATACACGACCATCACGGGCCCTTCCTCGCAGCGGTCGAGGCAGCCGGCCTTGTTGATGCGGACCTTGCCGGGCCCCGCGAGGCCGAGCTCCTTCACGCGCTTTTTCGCGTATTCCTGCATGGTCTGCGCGTCGCATTGCGCGCAGCTCGGGCGTTCGGCGCCCGGTTCGCGCTGGTTCAGGCAGAAGAAGACGTGGTGCTGGTAGTAGGAATCCATGATGGTGACGAGCGGCCCGGCGCGAGGCCGTGCGGAAAGAGGAGCGGTTGTCGCTGCGCGGGGCAACGGGTGTGTAGTGTTCGGTGCCGATGGGTGCCGAACACTGCACTCATGCCGAAGATTATAGCGAGCGGCACGCGCCGCTGCCTGCGATACCGCCGCGACCGCGGCGCCGCAGCCCTCGCGTCACCGGCGCAAGGCAGACGGCAGCCATGCATGCTCGACGCGCTGGCCGAGCCAGATCAGCGCCGCGTACGGCCAGATCCACGCGAGCCAGCGCGCGAGGCTGTTGAAGTGCACGTAGCGGCCCTGCCGCCAGCCCGACAGCGTGAAGTCGAAGAACGGATTGACCGGCAGCAGGTTCACGAGCGCCACGCCGGCCAGCAGCGCGAGCGCCGCGAGCATCGCGCGCCCGGTCGCCGGCACGTGCAGCGCGACAAGCGCGGCCGCGAAGCCGAGCTCGATCCCGAGCCGCGCGCCGGGCGTCGCCCACACGACGACGAGGCCGGTGGCCGACTGCATGAACGTCGCGGCCGCCTTCAGCACGAGCGTCGCGGCGACGAGGGCGATCAGGAGCCGGATGCGCGGCGCACGCGGCCGCATCGCGAGCGACGCGATCGTCAGTGCGGCGAACAGCATCAACCCGCCGAGCGCGGCCTCCCATGCGGAATCGGACAGCCAGCCGTCGACGCGCTCGGGCCATTCGCCCACGCGCCATGCTGCCGGCAGCCACGCAAGCAGCGCGTCCTGCATCGACGCGTCGGCGCGCTCCCACAGCGCGGCCGGCCAGTCGCCGATGCCGAACAGGAACGGCGACGGGAACAGGATCGCGAACGGCCACAGCCCGGCGAGCAGCAGCGGCGTCGCGCCGTCGTCCTCGAACCACGCGAAGCGCAGCCGGCGCAGCGCGCCGCGATCGAGCAGCGCACCGGTGGCCGGCGCGACGAGCGCGGCGCCCAGCAGCGCACCGAGCGCATTGGCCGCGAGATCGAGATTCGACGCGACGCGCGTCGGCAGGTAGGTTTGCAGCGCCTCCATCGAGCCCGACAGCAGCACGCCGAGCCCGGCCGCGATCAGCGTCGCGGCCACGCCGCGCGAGCGCGGGTGCAGCGCGAGCACGGCGAGCGCGCCGAACGGCATGTAGCCGACTACGTTCGTGACGACGTCGAATGCGGTCACGTAGCGCTGCATCGGCGCGAACAGGTAGTCGAACGGCCCGATGCCGAGCGACACCCAGCCGCCGAACGGATACAGCGACGCGTAGACGACGAGTGCCGCGTAAGCGGCAAAGGCCTGCCGCGCGAGCGGCGATGCGCGAGGGGTGCCGGTCGCGCTCATCGCGGCTGCGCGGCACGCGTCACGGCGTGCCCGCGTACGCCTGCATGCCGACCCACGCGGCGATCTGCGACACGAGCTGATCGCTCGCCGTCGCGAGCGCGCGGGCGCCACCCGCCGCATCGGGCGTGCTCGACGGCGCTCGTGCAACGAACGTGCGCTGGCCGAGCACCTTGCCGTCCAGCATCAGCGTCGCGCGCGCGGTCACGGCGCCGTGGCTCTGCGACTGGCCGTCGAACACCTGTTCGAATTCGTTCAGGTCGACCTTGAGGGTCGGCGCGCGCACGCCGTCGGTGCCTTCGAGCACCGTGCCGCGCGACGACAGCGCGCCGCGCAGCCGCTGCGTGAGCAGCTGGGCGGGCGGCGCAGTCCAGCGGCTGTCGCGGTAGACGGCCACATGCTGTACGTCCACATACGCGAGGCGGTAGGCGAACTTGTCGGAGTCGAGCGCGTCGGGCGCGGCGACGTCGAGCACCTTCAGCGCGGGCCCCGGGCCTGCGGACACGACCGACGTGGCCGGCCCGAGGTCGTAGCGCACATTCGACAGCACCGCGCTGTTGCCGGCGCAGCCGGCGGCGAGCGACAGCGTCAGCACGGCAAGCGCGGCCGCGGCGGGACGCAGCGCGCGGTCAAGGATTCGTGGCATGGCGTGTTCCTGCATGATGTTTCCGGTTTCGATGGGTATCACTGCCCGGCCGTCGCACCCGGCCAGACGAAGCCGGGCTCGCCGGGCCCCGGCGCCGCGCCGGGCGAACCGAACAACAGACTGCGCGGATTGCGGCCAAGTTCACCGGCCACGTCCTTCAATTGCCGCGATGCGTCGCCGACGTTGCCGGCGAGCGCGTTGAAACGCGGCAGCGTGTCGTACTGCACGCGCGCGTTGAGGTCGTTCAGCGCGACGCCGACCTGCTCCGCGGCCGTGCCGGCCTTGTTCAGGTTCGACACGAGCGGCCCGTTCGGCTGCAGCAGCGTGTTCGCCGACGCCATTGCGCGGTTCACCTCGTGCATCGTCTCCGGCAACGCGGTGACCGCCGGGCCGAGCTGCTTCGTCAGCGTGGCGGCGCCATCGGCCGCGTGCTGCAGGCTCTCGGCGGTCGCGCGCAACTGCTCGCGCATCTCGGGCGACATCAGCGCATTCGCGCTCTTCGCGGCCAGTTCGAGCTGCCGCAGCAGCACGTCGCCGCGCTCCTGGATCTGGTCGAACAGGCTCGGGCGCATCGGGATCTGCGCGATCGCCTTCGCCGACGACGGCAACGGCGCGAGATCGCGGCCCGTGTCCTCGAGCTGCACGAACGCAATGCCCGTCACGCCCTGGAAGCCGAGGCTGCCGTAGGTCGACTGCGTGATCGGTGCGTCCTGGTCGACGAGGATCCGGATCCGGATCTGGCCCGGGTGCGAGCGATCGAAGCCGATCGACTGCACCTTGCCGACGTCGAGGCCGCGAAAGCGCACGGCCGCGTCCGGGAACAGCCCCGTCACGTTGGTGCGCGCGAGCAGGTCGTACGGCACGCGCACGGTGCGGTCGACGTTGAACCAGAACACGGTGCCCGCGATCGCGAGCGTCAGCGCGATCGTGAACAGGCCGGCCCAGAACGCATGTGATTTGTTTTCCATTCGCGGATTCCTTGCTCCTACAGCTCGACGCTCGACAGCGCCGGTTCGAGGGCCGCCTTCGGCAGCTTCGCGCGCCGCTCGGGCGGCAGCGCCTGCAATGCGCGGCGCCCGCGCAGCCCCAGGAAGTATTCGTGGATGAACGGATGGTCGACGTTCGCGGCCTCCTCGACCGGCGCGGCGACCAGCACCTTGCGGTCGGCCAGCACCGCGACGCGTGTCGACAGCGCGACCATCGTGTCGAGATCGTGCGTCACCATCACGACGGTCAGCCCGAGCGTGCGATGCAGCGTCGCGATCAGCTCGACGAATTCGTCCGACGCCTGCGGATCGAGGCCGGCCGTCGGCTCGTCGAGGAACAGCAGCTCGGGCTCGAGCGCGATCGCGCGCGCGATGCCCACCCGCTTGACCATCCCGCCCGACAGCGCGGCCGGCATCTTCGACGCATGCTTGCACGGCAGCCCGACCATCTCGAGCTTCAGCATCACGATGTCGTGCAGCAGGTCCGGCGGCACGCGGCCGAGCTCGCGCAGCGGCTGCGCGACGTTGTCGAATACCGTCATCGACGAGAACAGCGCGCCCTGCTGGAACAGCATCCCGGAGCGCGTGCGCATCATCCGCGCGCTCGCGTCGTCGATCGTCGCCGTATCTTCGCCGAACACCTTGATCGTGCCCGACGTCGGCCGCTCGAGGCCGAGGATCTGCCGCACGAGGGTGGTCTTGCCGGAGCCCGAGCCGCCGACGATCGCCACGATCTCGCCGCGCCGCACGTCGAAGTCGAGCTTCTGGTGAATGATGTTGCGCCCGTAGCGCTTGGTCAGGTTGCGCACCTCGATCACGAGGTCGGCTGCATCGGCCGCCGCAGCCGGCCCGGCAGCGACCGCCCCGGCGCCGATGGCCGCGGCGTGCGCGGTCGTTTCGTTCGAAGCGTTCATCCGAGCCCCACGTTCTGGAACAGGATCGCGAACACCGCGTCGGCGAGGATCACGACCGTGATCGACGACACGACCGACGTGGTCGTGCCTTCGCCGAGGCTCTGCGAGTTCGCCTTGATCCGGAAGCCGAAATGGCAGGCGACCAGCGCGATCAGCATGCCGAACACGACGCCCTTGCCGACCCCGATGTACAGGTTCGCGATCGGCACGACGCCCGGCAGCGAGCGCACGAAATAGTTGACGTCGATGCCGAGTACGAGCTTCGCGGCGAGCGCGCCGCCCGTCAGCGCGATGATGTTGGTCCACATCACGAGCAGCGGCATTGCAATGCCGAGCGCGAGCACGCGCGGCAGGATCAGCCGCAGCCCGTGCGGGATGCCCATCACGCGCATCGCGTCGAGTTCCTCCGTCACGCGCATCACGCCGATCTGCGCGGTGATCGCCGAGCCCGAGCGGCCCGCGACGAGAATCGCCGACAGCACCGGGCCGAGCTCGCGGATCACCGACAGCCCGAGGATGTTCACGATGTAGCGGTTCGCGCCGAACATCTGCAGCTGCTGCGCGGACAGGTAGCTGAGCACGATGCCGATCAGGAACGCGACGAGCGCGGTGATCGGCAGCGCCTGCGCGCCGGCGCTGTAGATGTTCGCCGAGGTTTCCTTCCACGGCATCGTCTTCGGGCGGCGCAGCACCGACAGCGCATCGAGGATCACGAGGCCGAACATCGCGATGCCGCCCTGCAGGTGTTCGCCGAACGCGAAGATCGCCTGGCCGAGCCGCGTGACGGGATCGAACCGCACGATGCGCTCGGGCGCCTCGCGCTGGCTGTCGAGCCGCTCGATGCGCTCGAAGATCGTGCGCTGCGTGGCGCTCAGCGCGACGCCGGCCGGCAGCTTGCGGCCCCACACGCGCCACAGCGCCTGGCCGCCGACGTGGTCGAGCCGCTCGATGCCGGACAGATCCCATTCGCTCACGCGCCCGGACGCGATGCTCGCGATGCGGCGCGCCACCGCGCCGCGATTGCGTGCAAGCGCGAGCGCGGTCCACTGACCGGTCAGGCGCACCGTCTGGCCCTGGCCGCCGGCGTCGACCGACAGGCCGGGAGGAGTCTCGAAGTCCAAGGGCAGGTTGTTTGCAAAAAGGTGACAGCGGCCATTGTAGCGAACCGTCCGACGACGCGACGTGAGGATTTCGGTGGGGCGCCCGGCCGGGGGAGCCAGGCCGGGAACGCCGGCCCCGGGGGATGCGCGAGAGCCGACGCCGCCGGCCCGTTGCCGGCTTCGTCACCTTTCATTCTTCCGTCACGATTCCTTTCGATACTCTCACGCGCCGCACCTCAGGCCGTCGGCGCCCCGCGCCGCCATGCGTTGCGACTCTCGCATTCCATAAAACAGAACACCGAACAGGACAACCGATGCGTCTCCCCCTGCTTTCCCGCCGTCGCGTGCCGGCCATCGCCGCGCTCGCCAGCCTCGCCTTCATCCTCGCCGCCTGTGGCGGCGACGACGTCACCTCGCAGCCGGTAACGCCGCCGGCGGCCCAGGCGCCCGTCGGCACGACGGCCACGCTCGCCCTGCTCGAGACGACCGACCTGCACACCAACGTGCTGTCGTACGACTATTTCAAGCTCGCCGCCGACAACTCGCTCGGCTTCGAGCGCGTGTCGACGCTGATCGCGCAAGCGCGCGCGCAGTATCCGAACACGCTGCTGCTCGACAACGGCGACACGATCCAGGGCACCGCGCTGTCGGACTACCAGGCGCTCGTGAAGCCGGTCGGCTGCGACCAGACGCTCGCGATCTACAAGGTGATGAACGCGGCGAAATTCGACGGCGGCGGGATCGGCAATCACGAATTCAACTACGGGCTGCCGTACCTGTCGCAGGTGACCGGCAACACGTTCGAGGTCGACGGCTTGCCGGCGCCGGCCCAGCAGAAGAAATGCGCGGGCCCGAACTTCCCGCAGGTGCTCGCGAACGTGATCAGCGCGAAGACCAACGCGCCGCTGTTCACGCCGTACACGATCCTGACCCGCACCGTGACCGCGACGACGCCGGACGGCAAGACCGTCAGCGCGCCCGTGAAGATCGGCATCATCGGCTTCACGCCGCCCGCGATCATGAGTTGGGACAAGCGCTGGCTCGACGGCAAGGTCTACACGACCGGCCTGAAGGAAGCCGCCGAGAAATACATTCCTGAGATGCGCGCGAAGGGCGCCGATCTCGTCGTCGCGATCTCGCACGGCGGCCTCGACAATTCCGCGTATTCGCCGACGATGGAGAACGGCAGCTGGTGGCTGTCGAAGGTGACCGGCATCGACGCGATGCTGATCGGTCACTCGCACCAGGTGTTCCCGGACGCGAACAGCACCGTGTCGCAGTTCAACCTGCCGGGCGTCGACAAGGTCAAGGGCACCGTCAACGGCGTGCCGACCGTGATGGCCAACTACTGGGGCAAGCACCTCGGCGTGATCAAGCTCGGCCTGAAATTCGACGGCAAGACGTGGAGCGTCGACAAGTCGCAGACGACCGTCGAGGCGCGGCCGATCCAGAACGCCGACAAGAGCTACGTCGCGGCCGATCCGTCGGTATCCGCCGCGATCGCGGCCGAGCACCAGGCGACGATCGACTACGTGAAGACGCCGATCGGCTCGACCGACTACCGGATGAACTCGTACTTCGCCGATGTCGGCGACCCGGGCGCGATCCAGATCGTCAACGAGGCGCAGGCCGACTACGTGAAGACCTACGTGCAGGCGAACCTGCCGCAATACGCGTCGCTGCCGGTGCTGTCGGTCAGCGCGCCGTTCAAGAGCGGCTTCGGCGGCGGCACCGACTACACCGACGTCGCGCCGGGCGCGCTCGCGATCAACAACGCGGCCGACCTGTACCTGTACCCGAACACCGTGTACGCGGTGAAGGTGAGCGGCGCCGACGTGAAGAACTGGCTCGAAACAGCCGCGAAGCGCTTCAACCGCATCGACCCGACCAAGGCGACCGTGCAGCCGCTCGTCAGCACGTTCCCCGGCTACAACTTCGACATGTTCACGTCGGCCGATCTCGCGTATGAAATCGACGTCACGCAGCCGGTCGGCAGCCGGATCAAGAACCTGACGTACAAGGGTGCGGCGATCGACCCGAACGCGCAGTTCATCGTCGCGACCAACAACTACCGCGCGAGCGGCGGCGGCAACTTCCCGGGCCTCGACGGCAGCAAGACGATCTTCGCGTCGCCCGATGCGAACCGCGACGTGCTGATCGCGTTCATCAAGAAGCGCGGCGCAATCACGCGCGCGGCCGACGGCGCCCAGCGCAGCTGGCGCTTCACGAAGCTCGCGAGCTCGGTCGCGCACGTGCAGTTCGCGTCCGCGCCGAATCGCCTCGGCGACGCGGCGGCGGCCGGCCTGACCGGCATCACGCAGGTCGCGGCCGACGACGGCTCGGGCAAGAACCTCGCCACCTACGAAATCGACCTCACGCAATGAGACCCGCGATGCAACCGATCCGGACGATGCGGCCGGCCGAAACCGGCCTCTCCGCCGCCGCGCGGCGCCTGCTGCGCGCGAAACTTCCGCCGGCCGCGCTGCTCGCGGTGGCGGCCGTGACCGTCGCGGCCGTCGTCGCGGCGACCGGCCTGCGCGGCGCCGGCCCCGCGCCGAGCGCCGCGCAGCTCGACGAGTGGCAGGCGATGGTCACGCAGGCCACCGAGCCGCACGCGCTCGCGCAGTTGCGCACGCTGGCGCGCGGCGGCTCGGGCGACGCGCAGGCGGCGCTCGGCATCGCGCTCGTCGACGCGCGCGAACCGGGCCTGCGCGACGAGGGGCGCGGCTGGCTGGAAACGGCCGCGGCAGCAAACAGCAAGGCCGACGCGCCGGCCGCGCGGCGTGCGCAGCTCGCGCTCGGCAAGGCGTTGCTGCTCGGCAGCAGCGACATGCCGAAGGACTATGCACGCGCCCGCACGCTGCTCGGCGAAGCGGCCGCGCAGGGCGACCCGGCCGCCGCGTATTACCTCGGGCTGATCTATCGCAGCGGTTACGGCGTCGCCGCCGATCCCGTGCAGGCCGCGCACTGGTTCGACGTCGCGTCGCGCGCGGACATCCCGGCCGCGGACTTCATGCTCGCGAACGCGTACCGCGAAGGCAGCGGCGTGCCGCGCGACGAGGCGCGCGCGCTGGCGCTGTATCGCCGCGCCGCCGAGCACGAGCTGCCGGAAGCCGTGCAGACGCTCGCGATGGCCTATCGCAACGGCGAGCTCGGGCTCAAGCCCGACGCGGACGAGTTCCATGCGCAGTGGATCGAGACCGCGCACGCGCTGAAGCACCCGGTCGTCGCGCCTTGACGATGCTTCCGCCCGCAGGCGCACACGCATGCGCGAACCGGCAGCCCGCCGGCATCCCGCCGGCTGCATGACGCGCATGCCGCGACGCCCCGCGCATCGATCACACGGCAACGGAATCGATCGCGGGGCGCGGGCCCGCGCGCCGTTTGCATTGCCGCCGTCGGGCCGCTCCATGCCGGTCGTTCGGCGTGCGGCAATGCATTAACATGCAGCCTCACAATAAAACCTGAGAGATCTGCATCCATGTCCCATCGCCTTTCCTGGCGTGGTGCCGCTGCCGTCGACGCCGTCGCCGTCGCCGTCGCCGTTGCCATCGCCGCCGCCCCGCTCACCGCACTCGCCGCGCCGCCCGCCCAGCCCGACATCTTCAACGCCGCGCTTTGCAAGCCGCCGTTCACGTCGGACCTGATGGACTCGATCTACAACACCGCCAAGGCAGCCGATCCGAAACCGGACGAGTCGATGCTGGGCGCCGCGGTCTATCGCCTGCCGGAGCCGATCCACCACGATGGCTTCACGACGCAGCAGGTCGTGTTCGTCAGTACCGGGATCGGCGTGCTCGTGGACGGCGAGGTCGCCGACCAGCTCGCGAAGCGCTACCAGCTCACCCTCGAGAAGGGCAACCTGCTGGGCGCGTCGACCGTCGGCTATTCGCGCCGGCTGACGGTCCGCGGCCCGGGCGGTGCGCTGATCCTCGTGTCGGCCCGTCAGGGCTCGGCACTGAAGGGCAAGACGCTGCTGGCGTGCGAAATGACGTCCGAGGAGGACATCAAGGCGCTGGAGCGGATTGAGATGCGGCGCTAAGGACGTGGAGCGCAGGCGCGACGCAACGCCACTGCGGGAAAATCTCGCATGCGAATACCTTGCGTCGTTACTTCTGCTCCGGCAGGACCGTACCGCACGGATTCTCGCAACCTTCCGATGAACACGCTGGAATGAACTCTATTTCTATCTGATTGCGTTTACTCGACGGAACAACGGAGTTGCTTCGCCAGATTTTAGAGTTCATGTGAATCCGATCTTTTGCTACGCCGAGATCGAGCAGATACGCTCGGACAGCATTCGCCCGAGTACGGGCGATCGAAATTGCGTCGCGCTCATGCTCGTCGGCATATCCGTAGATCACGACGGGACCATTGTTGGCCGCACTGTTCCGAACGGTCACCAACAAGCTGGCGAGCGCAATCCGGTCAGCATTTGAAATGGCCACGACGCCGAGGTCGAGCCTACTTGCGTATTGCAAGGAAAAGCTGCAAGCAAACACGACGCTTGAAGCACAAAGCCCCACAAGGCTAATCGATGCCCAAGATATACCACGCAATATTGTCCGCATTCCTGATCGCCATTGTCGGGACCTCTTTGGCGAGCCGCCTGCTGAGAAATTGTCCATAGGTGTTCTTGTAGTCAATCGCTCCGAATGTATCCCGAAAATGCACACACTCGTGAACAATGGTCAGTTGCATCGAGGAAAACGTACCCGCACTCGTATCCGGAAGCTCACAGAACTTCGGGGAAATCGATATCGTGTGCGTGGCGGTATCGGGGCCGCAAACGTGCGCAACTTCGCCGTCTAGATTTTTGGTATTTGGCGTACAGCCGAGAGCCCGATCAAGGTCGGGATCGGAGCGAACGAAATTCCTTGCCGTCAATCCGTTCATGACTGTGATCAACGCCACCAATCCGTTCGTCAGCGCACCGCGAGTGGGCTCGTCGGCGACCCCGAACCACTCTCTGACTCTCGCCCGCGCAGGCTCTCTCCAGACATGGAGTTCGTCGACTCTCTGCGTGATTATTTTTACGGCATCGTCGCGCAACGTCAGGACTTTCTTCCGAAATTCCGCGTCCGTCATGTTTTTGCAGATTGGCGGCCCGTCGACTGCCAATAAAAGCTCGATCTTCGAACCATGCGTCGTATTCGTCATGGCTGAGTCATGCACGGTCACGTATTCGTAGTCATCGTGCGGCATGGCCATGCTCCACTATTTCAATTCTCAGTTTCTCCGCGTAGCGCGTTGCTACGCGCTGTGTGAGCCCGGCACTATCAGTCATACCGCTGAAGACACGTCCGGAACTGGTATGTATTCGATACGGCACACCGACCAAAGGCTGCCCCGTTTTCTCGTTTTTCAATACATACTGCTCGTCGCATTCCGCACCACCGACGGGCAGGTGAGAATGTTCGTCTCCCAGCCCTTTCCGCTCGGTGGACCCGTCCCCGACCCGCATCTTCATGCCCCGTTCGGCATAGAACACAGGCGGCGGACTGCACCCACATGCATTGATATCCCCGCTCAGCGCCCATCCTTGGCCATTCGGTGCCCTGCCGGGCAAGCGGGGGCCTTTCGGCGCGACAAACCCCACCTGCTTGCAAGCCGTGCAGTAGGTCTTCATATAGAGCGTGGCGATCTGCACCCGCGGCGGTGGATTGGAACACGTGACGCATTCCAGTCCTTCGGTGATCGTCGCGCTGCCGCCCCGGTCGCCCTTGGCGAGGAAATAGCGGATCATGCGGCGTCGTCTCGGCTCATCGCGCCCGAGCAACGCTCATCCGCGAAAGTACCGGGCGCCGCCCATTCGACAGACGTCAGTCTGCCAGCGGCATACCGGCCGACGCCAACCAACGAAGGCCCGCGTAACCATTTCTCTCCACCATTCATCCGGATTCCCTCTCGTCGCTATCCGCGCAAATCTCCTCGCACCAAAATGCACGGTCGACACAAAGAAATCCATCATACGAATTCGAAATTCCGATCAATCGATATCGGTCGACGACGTTTCGTCGATCGATCAATCGGAATGTCGGAGCTACGGTGATTCCAGCTCATATGCACTCGACTACCCGAATGCAACTTCTCTCGATTCGTCACGAACACATTCGCGCGAAGCGTCGCGCATCCATCGGTCCCTGCCGCACGAGGAAATGACCGTCGCCCCGCTTGCCGACGCGCCATCGCCCCCTGTCGCTACAATAGGCGCCATGAACGCCCCCACCTCCTCCGACACGCCCGATTCCGGCGACGCGCACATCGCGCGCAACCGGCTCGAGGCGCACCTGGACGCCGCGCCGCGTGCGTGGCCGCTCGACGTCGTCGCCGCCACCGGCTCGACCAACGCCGACGTCGCGACCCGGCTCAAGGCGCTGCCGCGCAAGGCGAACGCGCTGCCCGCGCCGCTCGTGCGCGTCGCGTTCGAGCAGACGGCCGGCCGCGGCCGGCAGGGCCGCCCGTGGTTCGCGCAGCCCGGCAATGCGCTGCTGTGCTCGGTCGGCTGCATCGTGCCGCGCCCCGTCGAAGCACTCGGCGGCCTCAGCATCGCGATCGGCGTTGCGCTCGCCGAAGGGCTGGCCACGCTGCCGCTCGACGCCCATACGCGCGTCGCGCTCAAATGGCCGAACGACCTGCTGCTGACCGCCACCGACGACGGCACGCCACGCATCGTCGGCAAGCTCGCCGGGATCCTGATCGAAACCGCGTGGACCACCGCCGACGCCACCGCCGTCGTGATCGGCTTCGGCATCAACGTGCGCGGCGCGGAGGCCGTCGCCGCGCAGGTCGACGCGCTGCGTGCGCGCGAAGCGACGCTCGCGAGCGGGCTGCCGCCCGCCGCGCTGTCGATCGCGTGCGCATCGGCCAACCTGACCGATACGCTCGCCGCGTCGCTGAATGCGCTCACACCGGCGCTCGCGCAGTTCGGCGCCGAAGGGCTCGCGCCGTTCCTGCCGCGCTGGCACGCGCTGCACGCGTACGCGGGGCGCGAAGTCGTCCTGCTCGAACAGGGTGTCGAACGCGTGCGCGGCATCGCGACGGGCATCGACGCGACCGGCCAGCTGCTGCTCGATACGCCGGACGGCGTGCAGGCGATCGCCGCCGGCGACGTGTCGCTACGCGAAGCGCAATGAACGAGCCGCACCTGCTGATCGACGCCGGCAACAGCCGGATCAAGTGGGCGCTCGCCGATGCGCAGCGCACGCTCGTCGAGACGGGCGCGTTCGGCCACACACGCGACGGCGGCGCCGATCCGGACTGGTCGACGCTGCCGCGTCCGCGCGGCGCATGGATCTCGAACGTCGCGGGCGCCGAGGTAGCCGCCCGGCTCGACACGCTGCTCGACGCACGCTGGCCCGGCCTGCCGCGCACGACGATACGCTCGCGTCAGACGCAATGCGGCGTGACGAACGGCTATACGACGCCCGACCAGCTCGGCAGCGACCGCTGGGCCGGCCTGATCGGCGCGCACGCGGCGTTTCCGGGCGAGCACCTGCTGATCGCGACGTTCGGCACCGCGACGACGCTCGAGGCGCTGCGCGCGGACGGCCGCTTCACGGGCGGGCTGATCGCACCGGGCTGGGCACTGATGATGCGCGCGCTCGGCACGCACACCGCGCAGTTGCCGACGCTGACCACCGACATCGCGAGCGGCCTGCTCGCGGGTGCGCAGGCCGAACCGTTCCAGGTCGACACGCCGCGCTCGCTGTCGGCCGGTTGCCTGTACGCGCAGGCCGGGCTGATCGAACGCGCGTGGCGCGATCTCGCGGATGCATGGCAGGCGCCCGTGCGGCTCGTGCTGGCCGGCGGCGCGGCGGACGACGTCGCGCGAGCGCTGACGCTCCCGCATACGCGGCACGATGCGCTGATCCTGTCCGGGCTCGCGCTGATCGCCGCGGAAGCGGCGGCGCAGGCGTGACGGAAAGGCGCCGGCATCGCGCCGGCGCACGGCAACATGCGCCCGTTCGGGCCTGCGTCACGATGACGGTGGAGACGGGCCGCGCCATGACGGCAGCCCGCACGCGCGGTCAACGGGACGCATGAAATAGCCGGCGATGCGGCCGGCCC
Source organism: Burkholderia sp. 4NA327C6 (assembly GCF_005502655.1). NCBI lineage: Bacteria > Pseudomonadati > Pseudomonadota > Betaproteobacteria > Burkholderiales > Burkholderiaceae > Burkholderia > Burkholderia sp. 4NA327C6. The sequence goes on from NZ_SCNZ01000012.1 coordinate 109,295, forward strand.
GATTGAATGACGTGAACCACTTCAATGACGACGAGGAGTGTCGACGATGCTGCGCTGGCTGATCGCTGTTCTCTTTCTCGCCAACATGCTTGCGTTCGTGGTGGCGCGCGGCGTGTTCGGGCCGCTGCCGGCGGCCGGCCCGCGCGAACCCGGCGTGCTGGCGCGGCAGGTGCAGCCCGAGGCGCTGCGCGTGACGCCGCTCGCGCAGGCGACCGACCAGCCCGTCATCGGCGGCCCGATCGCGCCGCCGGGCGTCACCGCCGAGCCGCTCGCAGCATCCGCGCCCTGACGGCGCCGGGCCGCGCTCAGGACTGCTGCGCGCGCACCTTCTTCAGCAACGCGGTGGTCGAGCGATCGTGCTCGAACGGAATCGCCAGCGCCCGGCCACCCCAGGCACGCACCAGCGCCGATTCCGGCAACGCATCCATGTCGTAGTCGCCGCCCTTCACGAGGATGTCCGGCCGCACGGCCTCGATCAGCGACACGGGCGTCTTTTCCTCGAACGTCACGACCCAGTCGACGCTTTCCAGCGCCGCGAGCAGCGCCGCGCGGTCTTCCTCGCGATTGATCGGCCGGTCGTCGCCCTTGCCGAGCATGCGTACCGACGCGTCGCTGTTCACGCCGACGATCAGGCATGCGCCGAGCGCTTTCGCGTCGGCGAGATACGTGACGTGGCCGCGATGCAGGATGTCGAACACGCCGTTGGTGAACACGACGGGCGACGGCAGCGTGGCGCGCAGGGCGACGAGGGCATCACGGGTGATCAGCTTGCGTTCGAAGATGGCGGACATGATGGAAGTCGGGCGGAATGGGCAACTGCGCACGCGGCGGCGGCGCCAGATAAAAAGCCCGCCGGACTGACCGGGCGGGCTTCATGCAACGGGTACGACATCACGCGACGCGGCCGGCGCGATTCACGCCGGCTGCGGCGCCAACCGGCCTCAGGCCGGCTGCGCGGCCGACGACGGGCCGCTTTCGGCCTGCAGGCGGCCGGTGACTTCCTTGCGGTAGCGGTTCAGCTCCTGTGCGGTCGCGAACGTGCGCTCGAACAGGATCGACAGGTTGTGCAGGATCCGCTCGACGACCTTCTTTTCCCACTCGCCGTCGAAGCGGATCTGCTCGTCGAGCCAGCGCTCGAGCCATTCCGGATCCGGCAGGCGCGACTGCACGGTGTCGCGCGGGAACAGCGCCTGGTTCACGTGCAGGTTGGTCGGGTGCAGCGGCTTCTCGGTGCGGCGCGCCGACGCCATCAGCACGCCGATCTTCGCGAACGCGGCACGTGCGACGTCGCCGCAGTTGTTCAGCGCCTTCTTCATGTAGCGCAGGTACGCGCCGCCGTGGCGTGCTTCATCGCGCGAGATCGTTTCGTAGATCTGCTTGATGACCGGCTCGGTGTGCCAGTCGGCCGCGCAACGGTACCAGTGGTTCAGGCGGATCTCGCCGCAGAAGTGCAGCATCAGCGTCTCGAGCGGCGGCGCCGGGTCGAACTGGAAGCGCACCGCGTGCAGCTCCTCTTCGGTCGGCACCATTTCCGGCTTGAAGCGGCGCAGGTATTCCATCAGCACGAGCGAATGCTTCTGCTCTTCGAAGAACCACACGCTCATGAACGCGGAAAAGTCGCTGTCGTGCTGGTTGTCGCGCAGGAACATTTCCGTCGCGGGCAGCGCCGACCATTCGGTGATCGCGTTCATCTTGATCGTCTTCGCCTGCTCGTCGGTGAGCAGCGAAGCGTCGAACTTGTCCCACGGAATGTCCTTCTCCATGTCCCAGCGGACGGCTTCGAGCGATCGGTAAAGTTCCGGATAAAGCATCGTGTTCATGATGGTCCCACCCCTGTTCTGCGCAATGCGACTTCTCTAAACGTGACTGTTGCCGCGCAAGCACGCCCGAGCGCGCCTTTTGCAGCCAAGACTCAAATTTTACGCGGGAAACCGGCCCGCCGGACGGTGATTCCTCGTCCGGCAACCGGGCGGCCGCGCGCCGCCGTTGCGGCATGCCGCAGCCGCTCCGCGAACGGAACCGGCTGCACGCTTGCCTGAGTGGGGGCCGGCGCTGGCCGGCTCGTTGGCGCGCCCGTCCCCTGCCCCAGGCGGGTTCCCCGAAAGGTCCCGTGCGGATGCCGGATCGGCGGGCTGCTCGATATGGTGTATACGGCGGCGGCCATGATATCACGCGTGCATGACGGTTCCGAGACGCCCGCCCGGTCGTGCGCCGCCAATCACGGTGCGGCGATCGGTCGCGGCCGACCGTCGCGAAAACGCAACCTTACATTGTCCTGCAAGCATCAGACCCGTATTTCGCCGGTCGCGAGTCCGTCTTCCGGCGGCATGCCGGCGGCCGGTGCGCTGCCGCCGTCCGCCTGCGCAATCCAGCCGGCCAGCGTGTCGCGCTGCGCGCGCCCGTCGCGGTAGCCGAGCTCGATCAGTTCACGCGTAAATGCCTCCTCGAACAGCAGGTAGCTCGCGAACGACGCGCCGGCCGGCTGGCTGCCGCCGATCGCGCCGAGCAGCCCGCGCATCGTCGCCGGCATCTGCTTCAGGTGCTTCGCGGCGATCAGCTCGATGCGCTCGGACGGCGCGATCGCGAGCACGTCGACGTGCCGCCAGCCGCTGTCCACCTCGACCTGGTGCGGCAGGTGCTCGATCATCCGGTTGATGTGCTCGATGCGCTCGATATCCGAGCCGATCGAGTCGAGGAACACGCTCGCGAGCACCTGCTGGCCGATCTGCGCGAGCGTCGGGTAGCCGCGCACCAGCCCGTGGCCGTTCGCGGCCGGAATCTCGGGCCGCGGGTCGGCCGCGCCGACCACGACGATCCGGTCCGCGCCGAAGTGAATGGCCGGCGACAGCGGCGCAATCTGCCGGATCGACCCGTCGCCGAAGTATTCGATCTGTCCGTCGAGCACGAGCGGCACGGCCGGGAACACGAACGGAATCGCCGACGACGCGAGCAGGTGCGACGCCGACAGGTCGACGAGCCGCGCGGTGCGCTGCGCGCGCCGCCACGCCTGGATCGGCTGCGCCGCCTGGTAGAACGTGAGGTGGCGCCCGCTCGAATAGCTGAGCGCCGTCACCGCGAGCGCGTGCAGCAGGCGCGCCTCGAGCATCTGCTCGATCCGGTGGAAGCTCAGCTCGCGCTGCAACAGATGCGCGAGCGGCGCATTGTCGAGCAACCCGCGCGGCGAGCGGCGGGCCGCCCAGCCGAAGGTCATCGTCGCCAGCCAGCGTGCGCCGGCGGCCGCGATGCCGAGCCAGTCGGTGCGATAGACGTAGTCGGCGCGCAGCGGCTCCCAGAATTCGAGCAGGCGCCGCACGCCATGGGAAAAGTCGTCCGCGTGGCTCGCGATCGACGTCGCGTTGATCGCGCCGGCCGACGAGCCGCACACGACCGCGAACGGCAGCGTGTGCCGCAACGGATCGGCCTCGCGCGCGATCTCGGCCAGCGCTTTCAGCACGCCGACCTGATAGGCGGCGCGTGCGCCGCCTCCCATCAGAACGAGCGCGAGCCGCATGATCGACCTGCTACCTGCGCCGCGTCACGTCGAACGCTTCGGCGGACGGGTTTCGGGCGACGAAGCGGCAGCCGCACGCGCCGCGGCCGAGCCGGCCGAACCGGCGGACTTCGCGCGCTTCGCGGCAGGCTTGCGCGGCGCGGCGGCGGCCGGCGCCGGCTTTGCGGCCGGCTCCGGCGAAGCGGCCGCGTCCGGCGGCGCATCGCCCGGCGCGGCGGGCTGCATGCCCGGCTGCGCCATCGCGAGGCTCGCGAGCTGGTTGAACTGCGACTGCAGCAGGTTCCACCAGCCCGACGGGTCGAAGGCCTGCTGCGCGGCGTCGCCCGCCGCCGCATCCGACGCGTCGGCTTCCGGTGCCGGCGATGCATCGCCCGACGCGTGTTTCGCCGCATGCGCGGCCGCGACGGCCGCTTCCTCGGCCGCCGACATCGAGCTCTGCGCGAACGCGCCGAACGCACGCAGCGTCGCGAGCGTCGCGCGCTGCACCTCGAGCGCCTGGATCGCCGACTGCAGCATCCCGAGATTGAGCTTCAGCCACTGCTCGACCGCGCGCAGATCGGTGATCCGCTTGTCGAGTTCCTCGACGCTCGTAAGCGGCGCCATCATGTCGGACATGCTCGACAGCGACGGCGGCAGCCCTTGCGTGGCGCCCGGGAACGACGTCATCCCGCCGAACGGCGACATCCGCATCATGTCCCACATCCGGTCCATCATGTCGGCGGGCTTGAAGCCGGCAAAGCCGGCGAAAGGGTTGGAGCCGGAGGCATCGGTCGTCATACGGGCATCCTGGTTGACTGGGTGAGAGCGAGGCGGCCGCCATGCGTCGCGCGAGCCGCGCCTGGGTCGATCATAGCGCCGGCGCGTGTCAGAACGGCGCGTCGCCGGGGAATTCGGGCGGGCGGCGCTCGCGCAGCGAGCGGATGCCTTCCTGCACGTCGGGCCCGGAAAAGCCCATGAATTCGAGCGCCAGCGACGTATCGAAGGTCGGGCCGGCCGTGCGCAGCCAGTTGTTCAATGCGTACTTGGTCCAGCGGATCGCCGACTGCGAACCGTGCGCGAGCCGCTCGGCCACTTCGTAGGCCTTCGGCAGCAGATCGGCCGGCTCGACCGCGAGCGACACCAGCCCGATCCGCTCGGCCTCCTCGCCGCTCACCGGCTCGCACAGCATCAGGTAGTACTTCGCCTTCGCCATCCCGCACAGCAGCGGCCACACGATCGCCGCGTGATCGCCGGCCGCGACGCCGAGCCGCGTGTGACCGTCGATGATGCGCGCATCCTTCGCGGCGATCGAGATGTCGGCGAGCAGCCCGGCGACGAGCCCCGCGCCGACGGCCGGGCCATGCATCGCCGAGACGATCGGCTTGCTGCAGTTGATCACGTTGTAGACGAGGTCGCGCGCCTCGCGCCATACGCGGGCACGCACGTCGAAGTCGTTCGCCATGTCCTCGACGAGCGCGAGGTCGCCGCCCGCCGAGAAGCCCTTGCCTTCGCCGCGGATCACCGCGACGCGCGTGTCGGGATCGCGGTCGACGTCGCGCCAGATGTCGGCGAGCTCGCGATGCATGCGTGCGTTCGCGGTCGCGAGGCCGCTGCGGTTCGCGCCCTCGCCGCTCATCACGATGTCGAGCACGCCGTGGTCACGGCGCGTCACCTTCAGTGCTTCGTAACCGCCGTACGCGGCGAGATCGGCCATGCGCTCCTCCTTGCTCGAGGTTCTCGAACCCCTGAATCGAGTGTAGCCAAGCCCGCGCGGGCAAACATCAGGCGAAACCCGGCGCGCGGGCCGGGCCCGGGTTTCGCGAAAGCGGCGCGCTGCGTGCTCCGCGTGACTTACGCCGCGCCGTCGGGCGGCGCGACCGACTGCTCGATCGCGCCGAAGATCGACTTGCCGGCCGTGTCGAACATCTCGATGCGCACGGTGTCGCCGTAGCGCATGAATTCCGTCTGCGGCGCGCCGTGCTCGATCGTCTCGAGGCAGCGCTTCTCGGCGATGCAGCAGTAGCCGCGCTTCGCGTCCTTGTTCGACACCGTGCCCGAGCCGACGATCGAGCCGGCGCGCAGGTTACGCGTCTTCGCCGCGTGCGCAATCAGCTGGCCGAAGTGGAACACCATGTCGGTGCCGGCATCGGGCTGGCCGACCTTCTTGCCGTTCCAGTGGACGATCATCGGCCGGTGCACGCGGCCTTCACGCCATTCGTCGCCGAGCTCGTCGGGCGTCACGGCGACCGGTGCGAACGCGGTGGCCGGCTTGCTCTGGAAGAAGCCGAAGCCCTTCGCGAGCTCGGCCGGAATCAGGTTGCGCAGCGACACGTCGTTCACCAGCGTCACGAGCCGCACGGCCTTCAGCGCTTCGTCGGGCGTCGCGCTCATCCGCACGTCGCCGGTGATCACCGCGACTTCCGCCTCGAAATCGATGCCCCATTCCTCGGACGGGCACACGACGTCGTCGCGGGCTCCGAGAAAATCGTCGCTGCCGCCCTGGTACATCAGCGGGTCGGTCCAGAATTCGGGCGGCATCTCGGCACCACGCGCGCGGCGCACGAGCTCGACGTGGTTCACGTACGCGGAGCCGTCGGCCCACTGGAACGCGCGCGGCAGCGGCGCCATGCAGTTGGCCGGATCGAACGCGAACGCGTTGCGCGCGCGGCCGTGGTTCAGCGCGTCGTACAGGTCGCGCAGTTGCGGCGCGTAGAACGCCCAGTCGTCGAGGACGCGCTGCAGCGTCGGCGCGATCGCATCGGCGATCGCCGCGGTGTGCAGGTCGCGCGACACGACGATCAGCTGGCCGTCGCGCGTGCCGTCCTTCAGCGAAGCAAGTTTCATAAGGGGGACTCTGCCGTTGTAGTGACGATGGAGGGAATCTATTTTACGATGGTGAATCCCTGCGGCGCGCTGCGATTGTGCGCGCTGTTTTCTCCCCAATTCCTGCCGCCTTTTCGCGCACCTGCCGCCCATGCCCGCCAGCCCGCTTCGCGACGACGATCTCGCCGACTCCGACACCGATGACGCCGCTTCCGGCGAGCACGGCGAGAAGGTCCGTTCCGGCATCCAGTCGATCGAGGTCGGCTTCCGCCTGCTCGACGTGCTGACGAGCGAGCCGCGCGCGATGATGCTGCGCGACCTCGCGCAGCGCGCGGGCATGAGTCCTGCGAAGGCGCACCGCTACCTGGTCAGCTTCTCGCGGCTCGGCGTGGTGTCGCAGGACCCCGTCTCGGGCCGCTACGAGCTCGGCGGCTTCGCGCTGCAGATGGGGCTCGCGCGGCTCGCGCGCGTCGACGGCGTGAAGCTCGCGCGGATCGCACTGACCGAATTCCGCGACCGCCTCGACCAGACGGTCGGCATCGCGGTATGGGGCAACCAGGGGCCGACGATCGTGCACTGGATGGAATCGAGCCACCCGGCGAAGGCGTCGCTGAAGCTCGGCGACGTGATGCCGCTGCTCGGCTCCGCGACGGGGCTGCTGTTCGCCGCGTACCTGCCGCGCAGCAAGACCGCCGCGATGCTCGAGCGCGAACTCGCCGATACGCGCCGCTCGCCGCATCACGGCGGCCCGCGCACGCTCGACGAGGTCGACGCCGTGCTCGCCGACGTACGCCGGCACGAGGCCGCGCGCGTCGAGGGGATGCTGCTGCCGACGATCCACGCGTTCTGCATGCCCGTGTTCGATGCGGTCGGCGAACTCGCGCTCGCGATCGTCGCGCTCGGCCAGGAAGGCTCGTTCGACATCGCATGGGGCGGCGAGATCGACACCGCGCTGCGCGCCTGCGCGCAGAAACTGTCTTACGAACTCGGCTATAGTCCCGACGCACGCGACGCCTGACGCATCCGGCACCCGCCCCCCGGCGCCTGCCCGTCAAGCGGCGCGAACGCGCGGCGCAGTCGACAGTCCGATTCCTGTGGCGCGCGCTGCGCACCCGACGTCACGCGACGCCCCGATCCTGTTCCGATGCCCATGCAGCCTGCCGACACCCGCCCGAGTCACGCCTTGCCCCGCCACTGGCTGCGCGTGGGCATTGCGCTCGTCCTCGTGCTGGTGCTGCACGCGCTTGCCGCGTTCTGGCTGATGCGCAACCGCGACGCGTTCACGCCGCCCGCGCCCGCCGAAGTGCCCGTGCAGATCGAGCTGCTGAAACCGCAGCCGATCGAGCGCCAGCCCGCGCCGCCTGCGCCGAAGCCGGTCGAGCGGCCGGCCGCGCCCGCCCCGGCTGCCCCGAAGGCCGCCGCACCGAAACCCGCGCCTGAGCCCGTCCTCACATCGACGCAGACGGACGAACACGGCGAGCCGCCGGCCGCCGCGTCCGCAGCGAGTGGCGTGCCTGCCGCATCGGGCGTGCATGCCGCGTCGGCTGCCGGTGCCGCCAGCGCCTCGACACCGGGCCCCGCGACGAACGGCGTGAAATTCGCCGCGCCGCCGTCCGGCGACCTGCAGTACGACACGTTCTACAACGGCATGCAGAACATGATCGGCACGATCCACTGGCGCACCGACGGGCGCACCTACGACCTGTCGGTGTCGATGCCCGTGCCGTTCGTCGGCCCGTTCAACTACCGCAGCGAGGGCCGCATCGACGCGTTCGGCGTCGCGCCCGACCGCTACGTCGAGAAGCGCGGCAAGCGGCCGGAAGACATCGCGATCTTCAACCGCGAGATCCGGCAGGTCGTGTTCACGCGCACGCCGAACAACGCACCGCTGCCCGATGGCGTGCAGGATCGCTTCAGCATGCTGATGCAGCTGTCGGGGCTCGTGCGCGGCAATCCGTCTGCGTACAAGCCCGGTGTCACGCAGCAGTTCTTCGTGATCGACAACAACAGCGGCGAAACCTGGCCGATCACCGTGATCGGCGACGAGCAGGTGCAGACGCAGGCCGGCATCATCGGCGCGCGGCACTTCATGCGCCTGCCGCGGCGCGACGGCGACACGCGCCGCATCGACATGTGGCTCGCGCCGTCGCTCGGCTGGCTGCCCGCGCGGCTCGTGCAGACCGAACCGAACGGCGCACAGATCGAGCTGTTGTGGCATGGCCGGCTCGCGGCGCCGGGCGCGCCGTCCGATGAAACACCGGCAGGCGGCGCAACGCATGCGCCCGCCGGTGCACCGGCGCCGGACGCATCGACCGCTCCCGCTGCGGAACCGGCACAACCCGCACCGCCGGCCACCGTGCAACCGCCGGCACAACCGGCTGCACCGCCCGCGCCCTCGCCTGTCACATCGCCTGTCACACAGTGAACTCGCGCGCCAATGCGCGCGATTCGGCAATTTCGACCGATTACAGATTTCCGTGAAACGGCCGATGACACTCTTTAACAACTATTTCAGTCCACCGGCAGACAATGGGAAACGTTTCATAGACATCGGCTTCTAACCGATACACCCCACGCAAACGGGAACGGGGTGTGCAGCGCAAGCCCCTTGAAACCGGCAAGGCTCGCCCCACCTAGGGGACAACAAGGCCAGATGCCACTGCGAAGAGGAGTGCCGCCATGCAAATGATCTACAACAGCCCCAACTACTGCGTCGTCGAATTTGCGCCGCAGGCCGGCCACCACCTGATGAATGCCGGCGGATATGAAATCGTCGACAAGAACGCGCAGCGCGAAATCTTCATCGACGGCGAACTTGCCGAACGATTCCGCGCGCACGTGAAGCAGTTGATCGAGGATGAACCGTCGCTCGATGAAGTCGACGAATTCCTCGGACAATTCGACAGCCTGATGATGATGCCCGTCGTGCTGCACTGACGACCCGCGGCCCGGCGCCTCGTGCGGCCGGGCCATTCGCCGCGCATCGACGCGGCGCCGCGAGCACTCCGATCCTGCCCCCGCCCGGTTCGCCGGCGGGGGTTTTCATTTGGCGGCCCGGCCGGCGCGGCGCAAGGCGGGCGGTGCCCATGCGCACCGGCTACAATGACGGTTTTCCCGTCTTCGCCGGTCTCTCGCCCATGTCTGCGACTCCTCTCGCCGCTTCCGTCCCGCTCGACGCGCCCTACACGCGCGGCGCCGCGCTGCCCGCGCTGCTCAAATCGCGCATCCTGATCCTCGACGGCGCGATGGGCACGATGATCCAGCGCTACAAGCTCGACGAAGCCGCGTATCGCGGCGAGCGCTTCAAGGATTTCCCGCGCGACATCAAGGGCAACAACGAGCTGCTGTCGATCACGCAGCCGCAGATCATCCGCGAGATCCACGACCAGTACTTCGCGGCCGGCGCCGACATCGTCGAGACCAACACGTTCGGTGCGACGACCGTCGCGCAGGCCGACTACGAGATGGAAGATCTCGTCGTCGAGATGAACATCGAATCGGCGAAGCTCGCGCGCGAAGCGGCCGAGAAATACGCGACGCCGGAAAAACCGCGCTTCGTCGCGGGCGCGATCGGGCCGACGCCGAAGACCGCCAGCATCTCGCCGGACGTCAACGACCCGGGCGCACGCAACGTCACGTTCGACGAACTGCGCGCGTCGTACTACCAGCAGGCGAAGGCGCTGCTCGACGGCGGCGTCGACCTGTTCCTCGTCGAGACGATCTTCGACACGCTGAACGCAAAGGCCGCACTGTTCGCGCTCGACGAGCTGTTCGAGGACACCGGCGAGCGCCTGCCGATCATGATCTCGGGCACCGTCACCGATGCGTCGGGCCGGATCCTGTCGGGCCAGACGGTCGAGGCGTTCTGGAATTCGCTGCGCCATGCGAAGCCGCTCACGTTCGGCCTGAACTGCGCGCTCGGCGCGGCGCTGATGCGCCCGTACATCGCCGAGCTCGCGAAGCTGTGCGACACCTACGTGTCGTGCTATCCGAACGCGGGCCTGCCGAACCCGATGGCCGAGACGGGCTTCGACGAGACGCCGGACGTCACGTCGGGCCTCCTGAAGGAATTCGCGCAAGCCGGGCTCGTGAACCTCGCGGGCGGCTGCTGCGGCACGACGCCCGAACACATCGCCGAGATCGCGAAGGCGCTCGCCGACGTGAAGCCGCGCCGCTGGCCGAACCAGTACAGCGACAACGCCTGACCCGACCGCCCCACGTCCTTCATCACCAGAATTCGCACCGCCATGACCGATCACATGATGCGCCTCGCCGGCCTCGAGCCGTTCAACGTCACGTCCGGAACGCTCTTCATCAACGTCGGTGAACGCACCAACGTCACCGGCTCGAAGGCGTTCGCACGCATGATCCTCAACGGCCAGTTCGACGAGGCGCTCGCGGTCGCGCGCCAGCAGGTCGAGAACGGCGCGCAGGTGATCGACATCAACATGGACGAGGCGATGCTCGATTCGAAGGCGGCGATGGTGCGCTTCCTGAACCTGATCGCGTCGGAGCCGGACATCGCGCGCGTGCCGATCATGATCGACTCGTCGAAGTGGGAAGTGATCGAGGCGGGCCTGAAGTGCGTGCAGGGCAAGGCGATCGTCAACTCGATCTCGCTGAAGGAAGGCGAGGACGCGTTCCGCCACCACGCGCACCTGATCCGCCGCTACGGCGCGGCAGCCGTCGTGATGGCGTTCGACGAAACCGGCCAGGCCGACACCTACGAGCGCAAGATCGAGATCTGCACGCGCTCGTACAACTTCCTCGTGAACGAAGTCGGCTTCCCGCCGGAAGACATCATCTTCGACCCGAACATCTTCGCGGTCGCGACGGGCATCGAGGAGCACAACAACTACGCGGTCGACTTCATCGAGGCGACCCGCTGGATCAAGCAGAACCTGCCGTACGCGAAGGTGAGCGGCGGCGTGTCGAACGTGTCGTTCTCGTTCCGCGGCAACGACCCGGTGCGCGAGGCGATCCACACCGTGTTCCTGTACCACGCGATCCAGGCGGGGATGGACATGGGCATCGTCAACGCGGGCCAGCTCGGCGTGTACGCCGACCTCGACCCGGAGCTGCGCGAGCGCGTCGAGGACGTGATCCTGAACCGCCGCGACGATTCGACCGACCGGCTGCTCGAGATCGCCGACAAGTTCAAGGCGGGCGGCGCGAAGAAGGAAGAGAACCTCGAGTGGCGCAACCAGCCGGTCGAGAAGCGGCTCTCGCATGCGCTGGTGCACGGCATCACGAACTTCATCGTCGAGGATACCGAGGAAGTGCGCGCGAAGATCGCTGCGGCCGGCGGCCGCCCGATCAACGTGATCGAAGGGCCGCTGATGGACGGGATGAACATCGTCGGCGACCTGTTCGGCCAGGGAAAGATGTTCCTGCCGCAGGTCGTGAAATCGGCGCGCGTGATGAAGCAGGCGGTTGCGCACCTGATCCCGTTCATCGAGGAAGAAAAGCGCCTGCTCGCGGAAGCGGGCGGCGACGTGCGTGCGAAGGGCAAGATCGTCATCGCGACCGTGAAGGGCGACGTGCACGACATCGGCAAGAACATCGTGTCGGTCGTGCTCCAGTGCAACAACTTCGAAGTCGTCAACATGGGCGTGATGGTCCCGTGCAACGAGATCCTCGCGAAGGCGAAGGTCGAGGGCGCGGACATCATCGGGCTGTCGGGCCTCATCACGCCGAGCCTCGAGGAAATGGCGTACGTCGCGTCCGAAATGCAGCGCGACGACTACTTCCGCGTGAAGAAGATCCCGCTCCTGATCGGCGGCGCGACGACCTCGCGCGTACACACGGCCGTGAAGATCGCGCCGCACTACGAAGGCCCGGTGGTCTACGTGCCGGACGCGTCGCGCTCGGTATCGGTCGCCTCCAGCCTGCTGTCCGACGAAGGCGCGACGAAGTACCTCGACGAGCTGAAGTCCGACTACGAACGCATCCGCGACCAGCACGCGAACCGCAAGGCGCAGCCGATGGTCACGCTCGCCGAAGCGCGCGCGAACAAGACCAAGGTCGACTGGGCGGGCTACCAGCCGGTGAAGCCGAAGTTCATCGGCCGCCGCGTGTTCAAGAACTACGACCTGAACGAGCTCGCGCAGTACATCGACTGGGGCCCGTTCTTCCAGACCTGGGATCTCGCGGGCCCGTACCCGGCGATCCTGAACGACGAGATCGTCGGCGAATCGGCGCGGCGCGTGTTCTCCGACGCGAAATCGATGCTCGCGCGCCTGATCCAGGGCCGCTGGCTGACCGCGAGCGGCGTGATCTCGCTGCTGCCCGCGAACACCGTCAACGACGACGACATCGAGATCTACAGCGACGAGTCGCGCTCGGAGGTGCTGCTGACCTGGCGCAACCTGCGCCAGCAGAGCGTGCGCCCGGTGGTCGACGGCGTGATGCGGCCGAACCGCTCGCTCGCCGACTTCATCGCGCCGAAGGAATCGGGCGTCGCCGACTACATCGGGATGTTCGCGGTGACGGCCGGCCTCGGCGTCGACGCGAAGGAAAAGCAGTTCGAAGCCGACCACGACGACTACAGCGCGATCATGCTGAAGGCGCTCGCCGACCGCTTCGCGGAAGCCTTCGCGGAAGCGATGCACGCGCGCGTGCGGCGCGAGCTGTGGGGCTACGCGAGCGGCGAGACGCTCGACAACGACGCGCTGATCGCCGAGAAGTACGCGGGCATCCGCCCGGCGCCCGGCTACCCGGCCTGCCCCGACCACCTGGTGAAGCGCGACATGTTCGACGTGCTGCGCGCGGACGAGATCGGCATGAGCGTGACCGACTCGCTGGCGATGCTGCCGGCCGCGAGCGTGTCGGGCTTCTATCTCGCGCATCCGGACAGCACGTATTTCTCGGTCGGCAAAATCGGGCAGGATCAGCTCGAGGACTATGCGCAACGCATGGCGCTGTCGCTCGACGACGCACGCCGCGCGCTCGCGCCGCAGTTGTAATCGCACCGACTGCGGCGCCCCGCCGCGTCCATCGCCACGCGCCCCGATCCAGGGGCGCGTCGCACAACGCCGTGATTCATCAGGATACCTAATCTCAATAATCGAGATCGACGTCCCTGCAACGCCGAGCCTTCGGGCCAACGCGCGTGGGCGAGATGACGCACCCTTCTCCCTAAAATCATTCCCGCCATGTCGATCTTCGAGATCCGGATTACCGAAACGCCAGCGGACAGCGGGAGCTCGTTCCCGTCGACGATCTACCGCGGCGAGCGCTGGGATCTGAGCCATCTGCGTCCGTTGACGTTCACCTGCGACCTGGAAACCGGCTTCGACGTGACGGTTCTGGTCCTGTTCTCCTGTCACTGCTTCACACGCAGCTTCAAATGGGACGGACGCACCCGCGACGCCATTCCGGACGACGAGATCTACGACGACGGCCGCGAGACACGCGTGCTCTGCGCGGACCGGTACCGCGCGTCACGGCAGCTGCTGCGCGGCGTGATCGTCGGACTGGCGACGCGCCGGATCGTCGTCGCGGATGAACGGCAACCCAATTTCGTCACGGTGGAAACGGTCGCATCGGACGGCACGCAACGCGTGTATGCGGTGTTCTTCGAGGTTTCGAAAGACCGGATCAGGAAACGCCGGCTCATCCTGCGCGTGCAGTCGGCCTACATGCTGGATGGCGGCCTGAACCGGCGCCAGCGGGAAGCCCGGAAAGTCGCGTTGCGCACGTTGCTGCGCGCAAGCCTGGAAGGCCGCAAGATCCGGGCGTAGAAAAACCAACGGCCGCCTTTCGGCAGCCGTCGCATGCGGGATTCTCTTTCCGTCTCTCGACGAAGTACCCACTCCAGGTGGGGCCCGATCGCTCGGGCGGCGCTATGTTTTCGCACCCGCTTTCACATAGTCTTGCGTTGAATTATAAGGAAATTCACCTCTCGGTCAAGGCAAGCCCTCCCGCCACCGCCCGCTCCGGGCGCACCATCGCCCGGCGCATTTTCATCAGACAAAAGAAAAAGCCCGCTCGGAAGCGGGCTTTTTCCTGCCTTTCGATCCTTTCGGAGCGGCCGGGCAAGCAGGCTCAGAAGCCCCAGTGCACGTCGGCTTCGCCGGCTTTCGCCTCGCGCAGCATCGTCAGGAAGGGGGCGACGCGCTGGGCCAGGCTCGGCGGCACTTCGTGGTGCGCGTGGTCGGCTTCGTCTTCGTGGAAATGGCCGGCGTGCTCGGCGCGTTCCTGCTTCGCCTGCGCAACCGCGCCTTCCAGCTTGGCGATCGCGTGGTCCAGTTCGTCGTGCGTAATCACACCGCGCTCGCCCAGCTGCTTGCCGACGAGACCCAGCACATACACGGCGAAATCCTTCAGCACGTCGAGATCCTGTGCCGCCTTGCTCTTGAACGTAATCATGACAATTCCCTTTTCATCTTGTTGTGCCTGCGCGGCGCGGTTGGGGAACGCCGACAGACCGGCGTCCGGCCTCGCGGACGCGGGCCGCCTGAGCGGCATATTAGCACCTGTTAAAATTCTGCGATCCCTGAAACGCGCGCTTAAAAAGCGCGCCGGCGGGCCGGCGTTTCCGGCCGCCACCAACGAAGCCTTCTACCAGCATGCTGCCAGCACACAAACAGACCCTCGAAGCCCTGCTCGCGGATAGCGTCAAGCAGGTCGCACACGCGCTGAAAGGCGCCGGCGCGGCAAACGCCGACGCCACGTTCGTCGCCCCCGCCATCACGCTGGAACGCCCGAAGGTCGCCGCGCACGGCGACGTCGCGTGCAACGTCGCGATGCAGCTGGCGAAGCCGCTCGGCACGAACCCGCGCCAGCTCGCCGAGCAGATCGTCGCCGCCCTCACCGCCCAGCCGGGCGCGCAAGGCCTCGTCGAAGCCGCCGAGATCGCCGGCCCCGGCTTCATCAACCTGCGCCTGTCGGCCGCCGCGAAGCAGGCGGTGATCGCCGCCGTGTTCGACCAGGGCCGCGCGTTCGGCACGTCCGATCGCGAGAAAGGCAAGCAAGTGTTGCTCGAATTCGTGTCGGCGAACCCGACCGGCCCGCTGCACGTCGGCCACGGCCGCCAGGCCGCGCTCGGCGACGTGCTCGCGAACGTGATCGCGAGCCAGGGCTACGCGGTGCACCGCGAGTTCTACTACAACGATGCAGGCGTGCAGATCGGCAACCTCGCGATCTCGACGCAGGCGCGCGCACGCGGCCTGAAGCCGGGTGACGCGGGCTGGCCGGAAGCCGCGTACAACGGCGAATACATCGCCGACATCGCACGCGACTTCCTGAACGGCGAAACGGTCGCCGCGTCGGACGGCGAGCCGGTCAAGGGCACGGGCGACGTCGAGGATCTCGACGCGATCCGCAAGTTCGCGGTCACGTACCTGCGTCGCGAGCAGGACATGGATCTGCAGGCATTCGGCGTGAAGTTCGACCAGTACTACCTCGAGTCGTCGCTGTACAGCGAGGGCCGCGTCGAGAAGACGGTCGACGCGCTGATCGAGGCCGGCATGACCTACGAGCAGGACGGCGCGCTGTGGCTGCGCACGACCGACGAAGGCGACGACAAGGATCGCGTGATGCGCAAGTCGGACGGCACGTACACGTACTTCGTGCCGGACGTCGCGTACCACGTGACGAAGTGGGAGCGCGGCTTCACCAAGGTGATCAACATCCAGGGTTCGGACCACCACGGCACGATCGCGCGCGTGCGCGCCGGCCTGCAGGGCCTGCACATCGGGATCCCGAAGGGCTACCCCGACTACGTGCTGCACAAGATGGTCACCGTGATGCGCGACGGCCAGGAAGTGAAGATCTCGAAGCGCGCGGGCAGCTACGTGACGGTGCGCGACCTGATCGAATGGTCGGGCGGCGCGGCGGCGGGCCAGGAAGCGGCCCCCGACCTGATCGACGAAGCGACCATCACGCGCGGCCGCGACGCGGTGCGGTTCTTCCTGATCTCGCGCAAGGCCGATACCGAGTTCGTGTTCGACATCGACCTCGCGCTGAAACAGAACGACGAAAACCCGGTCTATTACGTCCAGTACGCGCACGCGCGGATCTGCTCGGTGCTCAACGAGCTGAAAGCGCGCTACAACGTCGACGTCGCGCAACTGCCTGGCGCCGACCTGTCGCAGCTGACGAGCGCGCAAGCGGCGTCGCTGATGCAGAAGCTGGCCGAGTACCCGGACATGCTCACGCACGCGGCCAACGAACTGGCACCGCACGCCGTTGCGTTCTACCTGCGCGACCTCGCTGGCGAATTCCACTCGTTCTACAATGCGGAGCGCGTGCTGGTGGACGACGAAGCGCCGCGCAATGCACGCGCAGCACTCCTCGCCGCGACCCGGCAGGTGCTCGAGAATGGTCTGGCGGTGCTCGGCGTGTCCGCGCCCGCCAAGATGTAAGGACGCAAGCAGCCCGATCCGGGCTGTGAACGGCCGCGGCAGCGCCCGCCGTCGGGTGGCCGCCCCGGCCCTCTCACGATTCTTTTTGCAGGTGACTCAAGCAATGGCACAACCACGCCGAACTTCGAAGCAATCGAAACAAGCCGGAGGAACATTTCTTGGAATCGTGCTGGGCCTGATCGTCGGCCTCGCGATCGCCGTGGTGGTGGCGCTCTACATCACGCGTTCCCCGTCGCCTTTCGTGTCGAAGGTCGCGCCGCCGCCGGCCGACAACGCCGCGAGCCAGCCGCAGCAGTTCGATCCGAACCGTGCGCTGCAGGGCAAGACGCCGGGTCAGCCGGTGCCGCAGGCCGCGCAGTCGGCGCCGCCGAACACCGCGCCCGGCCAGGCCGCGAACCAGACCCAGGGCGGCCTGCTGCCCGAACCGCAGATCGTCGAAGTGCCGCCGCAGGCCAACGGGTCGAGCGGCTCGAACAACACCGGCAGCTCGAACAACTCGACCGCGTCGAACAATACGTCGTCGGGTAACGGCGTCGCCGTCGCGCCGAAGCCGGCCGACACCACGCCGCCGCCGAAGAAGACGCAGCAAGCGCAGCAGCAACAGCAGCAAGGCGGCGAGGACGATCTCGCCCGCTTCGCCGCGCAGAAGCAGGCGCAGCAAGCCGCCGCGCAAAAGCAGCAGCAACAGCAACTGGCGGCGAACACGCCGAAGCCGACCTCGTCGGCCGCGGCCGCCGCGGCAGCGAAGCCGCCGACCGCGAACGACGCGAATACCGGCTACTTCCTGCAGGTGGGCGCGTACAAGACGGAAGGCGACGCCGAGCAGCAGCGCGCGCGCCTCGGCTTCCAGGGCTTCGAGTCGAAGGTGTCGAAGCGCGATGTCAGCGGCGTGACGTACTTCCGCGTCCGTGTCGGCCCGTTCTCGAAGTTCGAGGATATGAACTCGGCTCGCCAGCGCCTGTCCGATGCAGGTGTCGACACGGCGGTGATTCGTTTCACGAAGCAGTAAGCAACCTGCCGAGCCCACTCAGAACCCGTTACGTTTCGTAACCCGAGCAACTGATTCGACGTTCACAACATGAAAAAACTGCTTAGCACGCTCCTTCTGTCCCTGGGCCTGGCGGCCGGCCTCGCGCAGGCTTCGCCCGCCGCACCGGTCGCCGGCAAGGACTTCGAGGTGATGAAGTCGCCGCAGCCGGTGTCCGCGCCGGCCGGCAAGGTCGAGGTGATCGAATTCTTCTGGTACGGCTGCCCGCACTGCTACGAATTCGAGCCGACGATCGAGGCCTGGGTGAAGAAGCAAGGCAACAACATCGACTTCAAGCGCGTCCCCGTCGCATTCCGTGACGATTTCGTCCCGCACTCGAAGCTGTTCTACGCGGTGTCCGCGCTCGGCATCTCCGAGAAGGTCACGCCGGCGATCTTCAACGCGATCCACAAGCAGAAGAACTACCTGCTGACGCCGCAGGCGCAGGCCGACTTCCTGGCCACGCAAGGCGTCGACAAGAAGAAGTTCACGGACGCGTACAACTCGTTCAGCGTGCAGGGCGAAGTGAACCAGTCGGCCAAGCTGCTGAAGGACTACGCGATCGACGGCGTGCCGACGGTCGTCATCCAGGGCAAGTACAAGACGGGCCCCGCCTACACGAACAGCATCCCGGGTACCGCCCAGGTGCTCGACTTCCTCGTGAAGCAGGTTCAGGACAAGAAGCTCTGATCCCCGCCCGCGCGCCGGCATGACTACTCCGCTGAAGGTCTTCATCACCGGCGCATCGAGCGGCCTCGGCCTCGCGATGGCCGAGGAATACGCCCGCCAGGGCGCCACGCTCGCACTCGTCGCGCGACGCACCGATGCCCTCGATGCGTTCGCGCGGCGGTTCCCGAAGCTGTCCATCTCCGTCTATTCCGCCGACGTGCGCGACGCCGATGCGCTCGCGACGGCCGCCGCGTCGTTCATCTCGACGCACGGCTGCCCCGACGTCGTGATCGCGAACGCAGGCATCAGCCAGGGCGCCGTCACGGGCCAGGGCGATCTCGCGACGTTCCGCGACGTGATGGACATCAACTACTACGGGATGGTCGCGACGTTCGAGCCGTTCGTCGGCCCGATGACGGCCACGCGCCACGGCACGCTGGTCGGTGTCGCGAGCGTTGCCGGCGTGCGCGGGCTGCCCGGCTCCGGCGCGTACAGCGCGTCGAAATCGGCCGCGATCAAGTATCTCGAAGCGCTGCGCGTCGAGCTGCGGCCGGCCGGCGTCGGCGTCGTGACGATCGCGCCCGGCTACATCCGCACGCCGATGACCGCACACAACCCGTACCGGATGCCGTTCCTGATGGACGCCGACCGCTTCGCGGCGCGCGCGGCCCAGGCAATCGCCCGGCAGCACGCGTTCCGCGTGATTCCGTGGCAGATGGGCGTCGTCGCGAAGGTGCTGCATGTGTTGCCGCGCTGGCTGTACGACCGCCTGTTCGAGAAGGCGCCGCGCAAGCCGAAGGCCGGGGCGCACTGACGCAACGGCGAGTGCCGGCCCGCGCGATGCTTCGAGGGCCGTCTCTCCGTCTCTCCGTCTCTCCGTCTCTCCGTCTCTCCGTCTCTCCGCACCGACGCCAAGCTGCTTCGACGCTTCGATTCGCGGCACGCCCGCACCGCTCCCGCGCCGCCCCCGACGCGCCGCTGCCCAGCATCGCGGGCCCCAGCGCTCTTCCACCCGCAGCCTCCGTCGCCCCACTCGCCGCCCCAACACCCGTTCCGTCGCGAACGCAGCCGTTTTTCGGTCAATTCGCCGCGTTCAGGCGCCTTTTTTCACGCGCCGTGCGCTTTGACGGTATGCTATTCGCCAGCCGCGCCGGCCCTGTCCGCTTCCGGGCCGCGCCCGCATCCCGTCACCCAGCAAAAACACAAGCCACGTGGGAGATCCTATGCAGGTCAAGCTGTTCGCCGCGGCCACGCTCGCCGCCGCCCTCGCCGCCCCCGGCCTCGCCGCCGCCAAGCCGCTCACCATCTGCACGGAATCGAGCCCGGACGGCTTCGACGTCGTGCAGTACAACTCGCTTGTCACGACCAACGCATCGGCCGACGTGATCTTCAACACGCTCGTGTCGTACGACGAAGCCGCGAAGAAGGTCGTGCCCGCGCTCGCCGACAAATGGGATGCGAGCGCCGACGGCCTCACGTACACGTTCCACCTGCGCCCGAACGTCGCGTTCCAGACTACCGACTATTTCAAGCCGACCCGCTCGCTCGACGCGGACGACGTCGTGTTCACGTTCTCACGGATGCTCGACGACTCGAATCCGTGGCACAAGGTGGCCGGCGCGAGCGGCTTCCCGCACGCGCAGTCGATGGGCCTCGTGAAGCTCGTGAAGTCGGTCACGAAGGTGGACGACAACACCGTGAAGTTCGTGCTGAACGAGCCGAACGCGACGTTCGTGCCGATCCTGACGATGGGCTTCGCATCGATCTACTCGGCCGAATACGCAGACCAGCTGCTGAAGGCCGGCAAGCAGGCCGACCTGAACGCGAAGCCGGTCGGCACCGGCCCGTTCGTGCTGAAGAGCTATACGAAGGACGCGCTGATCCGCTACGACGTGAACCCGACCTACTGGGGCACGAAGCCGAAGGTCGACCGGCTGATCTATGCGATCACGCCCGACCCGTCGGTGCGCCTGCAGAAGGTCAAGGCCGGCGAATGCCAGATCGCGCTGTCGCCGAAGCCGCAGGACGTGCTCGCCGCGAAGGGCGAAAGCGCGTTGAAGGTCGTGCAGACGCCCGCGTTCATGACCGCGTTCGTCGCGCTGAACACGCAGAAGAAGCCGCTCGACAACGACAAGGTGCGCGAAGCGCTGAACCTCGCGTTCGACCGCGCGACCTACCTGAAGGTCGTGTTCGACAATACCGCGACGGCCGCGAACAACCCGTATCCGCCGAACACGTGGAGCTACGCGAAGGACGTCGCGCCGTATGCGTACGATCCGGCGAAGGCGAAGCAGCTGCTTGCGCAGGCCGGCTTCCAGAACGGCTTCTCGACGACGATCTGGACGCGCCCGACCGGCAGCGTGCTGAACCCGAACCCGAAGGTCGGCGCGGAGCTGCTGCAGGCCGACCTCGCGAAGATCGGCGTGAAGGCCGAGGTCAAGGTGATCGAATGGGGCGAGCTGATCAAGCAGGCGAAGCTCGGCCAGCATGACATGCTGTTCATGGGCTGGGCCGGCGACAACGGCGATCCGGACAACTACCTGTCGCCGCTGTTCAGCTGCAATGCGGTGAAGTCGGGCATCAACTTCGCGCGCTTCTGCGACACGCGGCTCGACAAGCTGATCGCCGACGGCAAGTCGACCGCCGACCAGGCCAAGCGCGCAAAACTGTACGAAGCCGCGCAGAAGATCATCCACGACCAGGCGCTGTGGATTCCGCTCGGCTACCCGACCGCGGCCGCGCTCACGCGCACGAACGTGAGCGGCTATCACGTGAGTCCGTTCGGACGGCAGAACTTCACGACCGTCGCCGTGCAGTAACGCGATCCTCGCGCGTGGCGCGCAGGCGACGGTGCGTCCGACCGTCGCTTGCGGCCCGCGCGCCGCGCTTGCTACACTGCGCGCTCATTCCTCATACCGGACGCCAGCCAAAGTGAACAACTAAGCCTTCCCGAAATGTTTTCGCCGCCGTGCCACGCACGCCGCGCGCGAAGGTCTTCACGCATTTTTGGAGGTGCTTATGGCTGCAGCCACGCCCACCGGCGCGCTCGTCGCGCTTCATCACGTTTCCTTCCGCTTCGACGACGGCTTCACGCTGTTCGATTCGCTCGACCTGTCCATCGACCGCACGCCGACCGGCATCGTCGGCCGCAACGGCATCGGCAAGAGCCAGCTCGCGCAATTGATCGCGGGGCGCTGCGCGCCGAGCGCGGGGACGATCGAGCGGCACACGTCAGTCGTCTACGTCGCGCAGCAGCATGACGACGGCGACGTATCGGCCGGCCCGCGAACCGTCGCGCAGATTGCCGCGCTCGACGCGCCGCTCGGCGCACTCGCGCGTCTCGCCGACGGTCGCGCGGAACCACACGACTTCGACCTGATCGGCGACCGCTGGGATCTCGCGGAGCGGCTGCGCATCGCGCTCGACGCAGCGGGCCTGCACGACGTGCGCGCCGACATGCCCGCGCAGGCATTGAGCGGCGGCCAGCTCGCGCGCGTCGCGCTGATCGGCGCGCTGCTGTCCGGCGCGGGCTTGCTCGTGCTCGACGAACCGACCAACCATCTCGACGCGCCGGGCCGTGCGTGGCTGCGCGCGGCGCTCGACGGCTGGCGCGGCGGCGTCGTCATCGTGAGCCACGACCGTGCGCTGCTTGCCGACGTACAGCGCATCGTCGAGCTGACGCCACAAGGCGTGCGCGCGTATGGCGGCAACTACGCGCTCTATCGTGCGCAGCGCGACGCGGAACAGGATGCCGCGCAGTCCGCGCTCGACAACGCGCGTGCCGAACGCGGACGCGTCAGGCGCAGGCTCGAACAGGAGCACGACACGATCCAGCGTCACGCGGCCGCGTCGCTGCGCGACGCGAAGACGGCCAACCTGTCGTCGATGGCAAAACAGAGTCGCAAGGGTGCGGCGCGCAGCATCATGGGCACGGTGCGGCGCCACCAAAGCGAATTCAAGGCGACGCTCGACGAACGCGTACAGGAAGCGGCCGCTCGCGTCGAAGCCGATGCGCCCGTGCTCGTGTCGCTGCCGGGCACTGCGGTCAGTGCACGCCGCCAGTTGTTCACGCTCGACCGCGCGCAACTGCCGTGGCGCATCGCCGGCGATGCCGACGCGATCACATGGTCGGCCAGCGGCCCGCTACGCATCGCATTGACCGGCCCGAACGGCTGCGGCAAATCGACGTTGCTGCGCATGCTCGCGGGCGAGCTTTCGCCGCGTTCAGGTGCATGCACGACGCACGTGAGCGCCGCGTATCTCGACCAGCGGCTCGCGCTGCTCGATCCCGATCGTTCGATCGTCGAGCAACTGGGGCTGCTCGATACGCCGCTCGCCGAAGGCGACCTGCGCAGCCGTCTGGCGCTGCTGCAGCTCGACGCGGTGCGCGCGACGCAGCCCGCGCGGCAGCTGAGCGGCGGCGAACGGCTGAAGGCCGCGCTCGCCTGCGCGCTGTGGCGCGGCGTGCCCGCGCAGCTGCTGCTGCTCGACGAGCCGACCAATCACCTCGATCTCGAATCGGTGCGGGCGATCGAAGCCGCACTGGCGGGCTTTCCCGGCGCGATCGTGGTCGCGTCGCACGACACCGCGTTTCTCGCGGCGCTCGACCCGACGCACACGATGCAATGGCATCGCGACGGGTGGCGCTACGAACCCGTCGCCTGAGGAGAACGCAGCGGTATCAGCCGGCGGTGCGGAACCGCAGCACGCCGTCGTCGCCCTGCTCGCGCACGAGTTCGCCCGCGAGCCACAGCAGGTTCAGGTGCGCGAGCGCCTCGCCGAGCGCGAACGTCATCTGGTGGATGTCGAGCTCGCGCCGGCGGAACATGATCGGCACGACGTCGGCTGCGCTCATCGGCTTTTCCGCGCACGCGACGCGCACTTCGGCCAGGCGCGCGTCATGGTGCTCGCGCAGTTGCGTGATGCGCGTACGCACGCCGCGGAACGGCTTGCCGTGCGACGGCAGCACCAGCGTATCGGGCGCCATCGTCTCGTAGCGGCCGAGCGACTGCAGGTACAGCGCGAGCGGGTTCGCTTCCGGTTCGAGGTCGAACACCGACACGTTCGTCGAGATGCGCGGCAGCACCATGTCGCCGGAGATCAGCACGCCGTCCGCTTCGCTGTGCAGCGCGCAATGTTCAGGCGAATGGCCGAAGCCGGTCACGACGCGCCACGTGCGCGCGCCGATCGTCACCGCGTCACCCTCGCGCAGGCGCCGGTAGCGCGGCGGCACGGCCGGCACGAGATCCGAGTAGTAGCTGCGGCGGTTGCGCAGCTTGTCGAGCGCGGCCGGATCGGTCAGCCCGTGGCGCGCGAAGTGATCGGCGGCCGCCGCGCCGCCCGCGTTCGAGCCGTTGCCGGCCGCCATCAGGCAGCCGAACATGTACTCGCCGAGCGTCATCCACAGCCGCACGTTCCAGCGGCCCTTGTCGCCGCCTTCGCACAGCCAGTTCGCGAGGCCGAAGTGATCGGGGTGGCAGTGCGTGACGAGCACGCGCAGCACGGGCAGGCCGTCGAGATGCGTGTCGAAGATCTGCTCCCAGTGCGTGCGGATCGCGTCCGACGAGATCCCGCAATCGACGATCGTCCAGCCGGGCTGCCCGTCGATCTCGTCGCGCAGCAGCCACAGGTTGATGTGATCGAGCGAGAACGGCAGCGGCATGCGCAGCCAGCGCACGCCGGGCGCGACCTCGAACGTGTCGCCCGCGGCGGGCAGCGTGTCGGCGAAGGGATAGTCGAGTTGGTGTTCCAGTGCGTTCATCGGTGGGGCGTCTCGTCGTTATCGGTGCGATTGCGCGCCGGCGGCAGGCCGCGGCGGGCGGTGCGTCGATTCTATCGCCGTCCCGAGGAACGCGTGCCCGGCGGCTTGCCGCCCGTCAAAAAAAGTTCGTGCCAGAATCGGTTCCGTACCCGTATCTTTACGCGAAGATGCACCGAACGGCACCCAACGGCGGGCAACCCGCCGCCGGCCGGCCGGCCGCGCCTTGCCGCAAAGCCCTTGAATTGCCCGCTTGGGCGCTAAAATGGCGAGTGCTTACAGCCCCTCCCGAACGAGCCTGCACGCGATGAATCACTTCCCCAAACTGCTGTCTTCGCAGATCGGCTTCGACGTCGCGCAGACGTTGCTCGAGAACTTCGACCGCCACTACCGGATCTTCCGCGACGCGGCCGTCAAGGCGAAGACGCTGTACGAGCAAGGCGACTGGCACGGGCTGCAGCGGCTCGCGCGCGAGCGGATCACGTCGTACGACGATCGCGTGAAGGAATGCGTCGAGGTGCTGGAAGACGAATACGACGCGGAGAACATCGACGACGAAGTGTGGCAGCAGATCAAGCTGCACTACATCGGGCTGCTCACGTCGCACCGCCAGCCCGAGTGCGCGGAAACCTTCTTCAATTCGGTGTGCTGCAAGATCCTGCACCGCTCGTACTTCAGCAACGATTTCATCTTCGTGCGCCCGGCGATCTCGACCGAGTACCTGGAGAACGACGAGCCGGCCGCGAAGCCGACCTACCGCGCGTACTATCCGGGCACCGACGGGCTCGCGGCCACGCTCGAGCGGATCGTCACGAACTTCCAGCTCGAGCCGGCGTTCGACGATCTCCCGCGCGACATCGCGTGTGTGATGGAGGCGATCCACGACGAATTCGGCCACTTCGACGAAGCGCCGAATTTCCAGATCCACGTGCTGTCGTCGCTGTTCTTCCGTAACAAGAGCGCGTACATCGTCGGCCGCATCATCAACGCCGACCGCGTGCTGCCGTTCGCGGTGCCGATCCGCCACGTGCGCCCGGGCGTGCTCTCGCTCGACACCGTGCTGCTGCGCCGCGACCAGCTGATGATCATCTTCGGCTTCTCGCACTCGTATTTCCTCGTCGACATGGGCGTGCCGTCCGCGTACGTCGACTTCCTGTGCACGATCATGCCCGGCAAGCCGAAGGCGGAGATCTACACGTCGGTCGGCCTGCAGAAGCAGGGCAAGAACCTGTTCTATCGCGACCTGCTGCACCATCTGTCGCATTCGAGCGACCGCTTCATCATCGCGCCCG
This sequence comes from Burkholderia sp. 4NA327C6, assembly GCF_005502655.1. Taxonomy (NCBI): domain Bacteria; kingdom Pseudomonadati; phylum Pseudomonadota; class Betaproteobacteria; order Burkholderiales; family Burkholderiaceae; genus Burkholderia; species Burkholderia sp. 4NA327C6. Next base: position 134,721 of record NZ_SCNZ01000012.1, read on the forward strand.
GGATCAAGGGCCTCGTGATGCTCGTGTTCACGCTGCCGTCGTTCCCGTACGTGTTCAAGATCATCAAGGATCACTTCCCGCCGCCGAAGGAAACCACGCGCGCGCAGATCATGGAGAAGTACCAGCTCGTGAAGCGCCACGACCGCCTCGGGCGGATGGCCGACACGCTCGAGTATTCGAGCGTCGCGCTGCCGCTCGCGCGGCTCGACCACGCGCTCGTGCGCGAGCTGGAGAAGGAAGTGCCGTCGCTGCTCGAATACGAGGACGGCAATCTCGTCATCAAGCACCTGTACATCGAGCGCCGGATGACGCCGCTCAACCTGTACCTGCAGAACGGCTCCGACACCGACGTCGAGCACGGCGTGAAGGAGTACGGCAACGCGGTGAAGGAGCTGATGAAGGCGAACATCTTCCCGGGCGACATGCTGTACAAGAACTTCGGCGTCACGCGCCACGGCCGCGTGGTGTTCTACGACTACGACGAGATCGAGTACCTGACCGACTGCAACGTGCGCCGCGTGCCACCACCGCGCAACGAGGAAGACGAACTGTCCGGCGAACCGTGGTATACCGTCGGCCCGCACGACATCTTTCCGGAGACCTACGGGCCGTTCCTGCTCGGCGACCCGCGCGTACGCGACGTCTTCATGAAACATCACGCGGACTTTTTCGATCCCGCGCTGTGGCAGGCCAGCAAGGACAAGCTGATCCAGGGCGAATTGCCCGACTTCTATCCATACGACACCGCGCTGCGCTTTTGCGTGCGCTACCCCGCGCGTTTCGGCGCGACGGAGCGGGGCGATGCCGCAGGCGACGCGCAGCGCGCCGCCTGACGCCCGCTTTACCGCACCGATTGCGACCCGATTTCCGCCAACGGAATCCACACCGATGAACCCCCAAGACAATCCGCTTTCACACCTGTTCGACAACAACGACGCCTGGGTCAAGCACAAGCTCGAGGACGACCCGCAATTCTTCGCGCGTCTCGCCCACCAGCAGGCGCCGGAATATCTGTGGATCGGCTGCTCGGATTCGCGCGTGCCCGCGAACGAGATCATCGGCCTGCCGCCGGGCGAAGTGTTCGTCCACCGCAATATCGCGAACGTGGTCGTGCACAGCGACCTGAACTGCCTGTCGGTGATCCAGTTCGCGGTCGATATCCTGCGCGTGAAGCACATCATGGTCGTCGGCCACTACGGCTGCTCGGGCGTGAATGCCGCCCTGCTCAACCGCCGCGTCGGCCTCGCCGACAACTGGCTGCATCACGTGCAGGACGTGCGCGAACGCCACACGGCGCTGCTCGACGCATGGCCGGTGGGCGAAGCGCGCTATCGTCGCCTGATCGAGCTGAACGCGATCGAGCAGGTCGTCAACGTGTGCCGCACGACGATCGTCAACGACGCGTGGGCGCGCGGCCAGTCGCTCACCGTGCACGGGCTCGTGTACGGCGTGCACGACGGCCGGATGCGCAACCTCGGGATGGCCGTGTCGAGCTTCGACGCGCTCGACGAGACCTACAAGCGCTGCGTGGCCGCACTCGTCGCCGGCGGCGAGCATGCACCGGACAACGACATGATCGCGGCGGACGCCGCACGGCTCGAAGGCGTCGCGCAGGCTGTCGCCGCCACGCTGAAGCCGTGCGACGACGCGAAGTAACGCAGCGGCCTGCGCGGCGGACACTGCGCAGGCGTGCAGCCGTGCCACCCATCGAACGGATCTGACACCGGCGCTGCCGCGGCGGCGCCAAGCAAAGGAGCGACGGGCATGAAAACCGCATTGATCGTCGGTGCATCGCGCGGCCTCGGCCGCGAATTCGTCCGCCAATACCGGCGCGACGGCTGGAACGTGATCGCCACCGCGCGCGACGACGCGTCGCTCGACGCGCTGCGCGCGCTCGGCGCGCACGCGCATGCGCTCGACATCACGCAGCCCGAGCAGATCGCGGCGCTCGGCTGGAAGCTCGACGGCGAGCGGCTCGATGCGGCCGTGCTGGTGTCGGGTGTGTACGGGCCGCGCACCGAGGGGGTCGAGACGGTCACCGCCGAGGATTTCGACGCGGTGATGCATACGAACGTGCGCGGGCCGATGCAGTTGCTGCCGATCGTGCTGCCGCTCGTCGAGGACGCGCGTGGCGTGCTGGCCGTCGTGTCGAGCCGGATGGGCAGCATCGCCGAGGCGACCGGCACGACCGGCTGGCTGTACCGCGCGAGCAAGGCCGCGCTGAACGACGCGCTGCGCATCGCGTCGCTGCAGACGCGCCACGCCGCGTGCATTTCGCTCCATCCCGGCTGGGTGCGCACCGACATGGGCGGCGCGCAGGCCGCGATCGACCCGGAAACCAGTGTGACCGGCATGCGCCGCGTGATCGCCGAATCCGGCGCGGACGTGTCGCAGGCAAACGGCCGCTTCTTCCAGTACGACGGCGTCGAGCTCAGCTGGTGAGCCGGCATCACAACCTGGCGTCGTTAATTCCCGTTTCGCATGATTTTGAACCGACCTGACGCGTGCCCGTGCGGCGGCGCGTCCCCCGCTCCCGCCGGCAAAGCGCCGGCGCCCCGCTATGCGGCCTGCTGCGGCCGCTTCATCGACGGCGGCCAAGCCGCGCCGACCGCGCTCGAGTTGATGCGCTCGCGGTACAGCGCGTACGTGCTCGGCGCGACCGACTACCTGCGCGCGACCTGGGCCGCGCGCACCTGCCCGGCCGATCTCGACACCGACCCCGACGCACCCGACGCGCCGCGCTGGCTCGGGCTCGCGGTCAAACGCCATGCGCCGCTCGACGAGCGGCACGCGGAGGTCGAGTTCGTGGCGCGCTACAAGGTCGGCGGACGCGCTTACCGGCTCCACGAGACGAGCCGTTTCGAGCGCGACGAACAGGGATTCTGGCGTTATGTCGACGGCGAAGTAAGTGAACGTTGACAAATAGTTGCTGTGTCAGACGCCGGGTAATTCCCGCATTGCACAACCTCATTTTGTCCGGCTACGATGACCTGGAATTGGTCATGTTGCATGGCAGGGCTTACGAATGGCGTTCAGCAAGGTATTGGTGGGATGGATGGCGGCCTGTGCGCTGTCGGCCGCTCAGGCCGGTACGCTGTCGAGCGCAAATTCAGGGACGGGTGCCGGCGCCAGCGGGTCGCTCGCCCACGCCGAACGCTTCGACTACAGCGATTCGAACCTGCCGCAGGTCGCCGCCGACCTGAACGAACAGATCCTCCGCATTCCGGCCGACGCATCGGGCACCGTCACGCTCGAAGCCACGCTCTTCAAGCCGAACGGCCCGGGCCCGTTCCCGCTCGTCGTCTTCAATCACGGCAAGAACACCGGCGATCTCCATCTGCAGCCGCGCAGCCGGCCGCTCGCGTTCGCGCGCGAATTCGTGCGCCGCGGCTATGCGGTGGTCGCGCCGAACCGCCAGGGCTTCGCGGGCTCGGACGGCACGTACCAGCAGGAAGGCTGCAACGTCGGCAAGAACGGCCTCGCGCAGGCGGCCGACGTCGACGCAACGGTGCGCTACATGTCCCACCAGTCGTACGTCGATGCGTCGCGCATCGTCGTCGCCGGCACGTCGCACGGCGGCCTCGTATCGGTCGCGTACGGCACCGAAGCCGCACCGGGCGTGCGCGGCATCATCAACTTCTCCGGCGGGCTGCGCCAGGATCTCTGCGACGGCTGGCAGAAGAACCTCGTCGACGCGTTCGACCAGTACGGCGCACACACGGCCGTGCGGTCGCTGTGGCTGTACGGCGACAACGATTCGGTGTGGACGCCCGGGCTCGTCGCGCAGATGCACGGCGCGTACGTTTCGCACGGCACGCAGGCCCAGTTCATCGATTTCGGCCGCTACAAGGACGACGCACACCGGCTGATCGTCGATCGCGACGGCGTGCCCGTATGGTGGCCGGCGGTCAACGCGTTCCTCGCGCAGCTGAACCTGCCGACCTCGGTGCGCTACGCGGTCGCGAACCCGCACGAACCGAAGGCGAGCGGCTATGCGTCGATCGACTCGGTCAATGCGGTGCCGTATGTCGACGAAGCCGGCCGCGAAGGCTATCGGCGCTTCCTGAACCAGCATCCGAGCCGCGCGTTCGCGGTGTCGTCGGAAGGCGCGTGGTCGTGGGCCGAAGGCGGCGACGATCCGATGGCGCTCGCGCTCGACAACTGCGCGAAGCAGGGCGCAGGTTCGTGCAGGCTGTATGCGGTCAACGACCGGGTCGTGTGGAACAACGCGACGCAGACGGCCGACAGCGACGACAGCGACGACAGCAACGCACGCGACACCGGCACGCCGGCGCTGGCTTCGCGTTGACGCAAGTCCGTCACTTCCCCCTCGCACGTCACGCCGAGGCCATCGCAGCGCCTCGCTTCACGCACCGCTCACGCTCGTAAAATCGAGCGCAATCCATGTAACGCTCGTTTTTACGAGCATTCAGCTTGAATTCGCGTAGGCATGATCTATCATGCTCGTTATTTCGATCCCTATCGACATAACGATTGATTTTACGAACATGAAGGTCAATCAAGCCGCTGCGGCCAGCCCAACCGTTCTCGCGGAAGCCGCCCGCGTTGGCGAAGCGCTCGCCCGTCTGCGCGTTTCGCGCCGCGTTCAGCAAAACGAGGCGGCCACCCGCGCCGGGCTCTCGCGCAATACCGCCTATCGTATCGAGAAAGGCGATCCTGGCGTCGCCCTCGGGCAGTGGCTTCGGTATCTCGACGCGATTGCGCCAGGAACGACCCTGCTGGAACTGCTCTCTGGAACGGATCCGTCGCTCAAGGCTCAAGCGGCCCGCGAACGCGGCCGGCGTGTGCGCTCGCTCACCGACAACGAACTCAAGGATCTGGACTTCTGATGGCTGCCGTCGTCAAAAGACTCGCGGTGTTTGCCTATCTTGACGATGACTGGGTACCCGCCGGCCTGCTCGAAATGACCGAAGACGGCGTGAGCCTGCAGGCGTCGAGCTTCGCATACGGCTTGCGCTATCTCGGCCGGCCCAACGCCATCGAAATCGACCCGGTCAGCTTGGGCCTCGCAAGAAAGGACGAGATACGCGGCAAGATGAACTTTCCGGTGGGCGGATTGACGCAGTTCGGCGGTATTCGCGACGCCGCGCCCGATGCATGGGGGCGACGTGTCATCGAAGCCAAGCTCAGGGCCAAAGCCAACGCGCTGCCCGAGTCCACCTATCTCCTGCACGCCGGCAGTCAGCGGATCGGCGCACTCGATGTTCGGGAGAGCCTGGACACGCCTCCCGGCCCGCAGACGGGCAATGGCCTGCTCAACCTCGAATACCTGGTCAATTCGGCGGCGCGCATCGAGGAAGGCGAGACCGTGCCCGCCGAACTCGAGGCCATCTTCGTACAAGGGAGCGGCCTCGGCGGTGCTCGCCCGAAGGCGACGGTGCGCGACGACGACGGCGTGTTGTGGCTGGCCAAATTCCCGAGTCTCGGCGATCGGTTGAACCTGACGGTCATCGAAGAAGCCACGCTTCGTCTGGCGGCACGGTGCGGCATTCGGGTACCGCCCACCCGCATCGTCGACGCGGGAACCCGTCAGGTCATGTTGATCCGCCGATTCGATCGGTACTGGACCCACCCCGAATTCGACACCGTTCGCGGCGACGACGCGTTATACCTGCCCCCTCGCGCCGGAACGACCGAGCGAAGACTCCCCTTCGCGAGTGCGTTGACCCTGGTCGGCTGCTCCGAGATGGAATCGATGGCGAAAAGTTACCAGGACGTCGCGCACGCGATCCGGCAGCATGGACACATCGATGCCATTCGCACCGACAACCGGGAACTGTTCAAGCGGATGGTCTTCAACATTCTCGTGAGCAACGACGACGACCACCTGCGCAACCACGGATTCATCCACGACCCCCGCCTCCCCGGCTGGCGCCTCAGCCCGCTGTACGATGTCCTGCCCCGGCCGAGCAGCGCGCACGAGCGCTATCTGCATCTTGGCATCGGGCCGCAAGGCCGGCTCGCGACGCTGGACAACGCGTTCGACGCCCGGGATGCGTTCGGTCTGTCGAAAACGGATGCCGGACTCGCGATTGCGGAAGTCTGGCAACCGACCCGCGAGTGGAAGACGTGGTTCGAGGAGCGCGGCGTGCCCGGCAAGGAAATCGACAATATCGCGCCGGCGTTCCGCCACATCGATGACGTATCCCACTCGACGCTACGTAAAGCGTTGCCCTGATCTCACCTTCCATCGGCGTCCGTCCCGGCGCCTTGCCATGCATGGCCTCCGTCGATCGGGCAACGCAAGACGCTGGGTCGTTCGATCTCCCTGTGTCGCCACAAACCACCCATTTCATCATTCCCCCTATTTCTGCGCCGTCACGCCCCACCCAGCCCACGATTTTTTTCGGTTGGGGGGGCTCACTCGAACGTCGTCATCTGCGGTCATTTCGGGACATCTGAACCGTACCGTCCCGAGCCGCCCCGATCTGCGCCGAACTCCCGCCGGGCAAGGCTTCGCAGCGTTTGTAACCGGTAGTGCAACGGGTCGCGGAACACGCTAATCTCAGCGCGTTTCGTGTCCCGCCGCGCGGCATCCCGACGATGCCGCGCAGCCGTTTTATCCCCCGGAGTCGCCTTGAGTACGCCAGCCACCGACGACTGGGTCGCGCGCAGCCTGCGCGCGGTCTGGCATCCCTGCACCCAGATGAAGCATCACGAGCGCCTGCCGCTCATCCCCGTCGCACGCGGCGCGGGCCTGTGGTTGTACGACCGTGACGGCCGCCGCTACTTCGATGCGATCAGCTCGTGGTGGGTCAACCTGTTCGGCCATGCGAACCCGGACATCAACGCGGCGCTGAAGGACCAGCTCGACACGCTCGAGCACGCGATGCTCGCCGGCTGCACGCACGAGCCCGCGATCGAGCTCGCGGAGCGGCTGCACGCGCTCACCGCGCGCACGCTCGGCCATGCGTTCTTCGCGTCGGACGGCGCGTCGGCGGTCGAGATCGCGCTGAAGATGAGCTTCCACGCGTGGCGCAACCGCGGCCGCGCGAACAAGCAGGAATTCGTCTGTGTAGCGAACAGCTATCACGGCGAGACGATCGGCGCGCTCGGCGTGACCGACGTCGCGCTGTTCAAGGACGCGTACGACCCGCTGATCCGCCATGCACACGTCGTCGCGTCACCCGACGCACGCGGCGCGCTGCCGGGCGAAACGGCCGCCGACGTCGCGGGCCGTGCGCTGGCCGACGTGCGGCGCCTGTTCGTCGAACGCGGCGACCGGATCGCCGCGCTGATCGTCGAGCCGCTCGTGCAGTGCGCAGCCGGCATGGCGATGCACGATCCGTCGTACGTGCGCGGCCTGCGCGCGCTGTGCGACGAATTCGGCGTGCACCTGATCGCCGACGAGATCGCGGTCGGCTGCGGCCGCACCGGCACCTTCTTCGCATGCGAGCAGGCCGGCGTCTGGCCCGATTTCCTGTGCCTGTCGAAGGGCATCAGCGGCGGCTACCTGCCGCTGTCGCTCGTGCTCACGCGCGACGATGTTTTCGCCGCGTTCTACGACGACGACACGACGCGCGGCTTCCTGCACTCGCATTCGTACACCGGCAACCCGCTCGCGTGCCGCGCGGCGGTCGCGACGCTCGACCTGTTCGAGCGCGACGACGTGCTCGCGGCCAATGCCCGCAAGTCGGCGACGCTGCGCGCAGCGCTCGCGCCGCTCGACGCCCACCCGCAGGTGCGCCACCTGCGCGAGCGCGGCACGCTGTTCGCGTTCGACGTCGCGCTCGACGGCGACGCGGCGCGCGGCTTCTCGCGACGCTTCTTCGAACGCGCGCTGGAACGCGAGCTGCTGCTGCGCCCGATCGGCACGACCGTGTACCTGATGCCACCGTACGTGATGAGCGACGACGACATCGCGTGGCTCGCGCAAAGCACGCGCGACACGCTCGATGCGACGCTGGAGGGTCTCGTCCGATGAGCCTGCTCGATACCCTGCAACGCGGCCTCGCCGAGCTCGACGCGCAAGGGCTGCGCCGCGTGCGCCGCACCGCCGACACCGCGTGCGATGCGCGCATGACCGTCGACGGCCGTGAGATCGTCGGCTTCGCGAGCAACGACTATCTCGGCCTCGCCGCGCATCCGGCGCTCGTCGCCGCGTTCGCCGAAGGCGCGCAGCGCTACGGCTCCGGCAGCGGCGGCTCGCACCTGCTCGGCGGCCATTCGCGTGCGCATGCGACGCTCGAGGAAGAACTCGCCGCCTTCTCGGGCGGCTTCTCCGACGCGCCGCGCGCGCTGTACTTCAGCACCGGCTACATGGCGAACCTCGCCGCGATGACAGCGCTGACGACCAAGGGCGCGACGATCTTCTCCGACGCGCTGAACCACGCGTCGCTGATCGACGGCATGCGGCTGTCGCGCGCGAACGTGCAGGTCTATCCGCATGCGGACACGGCCGCGCTCGCCGCGTTGCTCGACGCATCGGATGCCGAAACGAAGCTGATCGTCAGCGACACGGTGTTCAGCATGGACGGTGACATCGCGCCGCTCGCCGAGCTCGTCGCGCTGGCCGAACGCCACGGCGCGTGGCTCGTCGTCGACGATGCGCACGGCTTCGGCGTGCTCGGCCCGCAGGGCCGCGGCGCGCTCGCGGCCGCCGCGCTGCGCTCGCCGCATCTCGTGTACGTCGGCACGCTCGGCAAGGCCGCCGGCGTCGCGGGCGCGTTCGTGATCGCGCACGAGACCGTGATCGAATGGATGATCCAGCGCGCGCGCAGCTACATCTTCACGACGGCCGCGCCGCCGGCCGTCGCGCACGCGGTATCGGCCAGCCTGAAGGTGATCGCGGGCGACGAAGGCGACGCGCGACGCGCGCATCTCGCCGCGCTGATCGAGCGCACGCGCGCGCTGCTGCGCAACACGCGCTGGCAGCCGGTCGATTCGCACACGGCCGTGCAGCCGCTCGTGATCGGCAGCAACGACGCAACGCTCACGGCGATGCGCGCGCTCGACGCGCATGGCCTGTGGGTGCCCGCGATCCGGCCGCCGACGGTGCCCGTCGGCACGTCGCGGCTGCGTGTGTCGCTGTCGGCCGCGCATTCGTTCGACGATCTCGCGCGGCTGGAAGCCGCGCTGATCGAAGCCAGCGAGGCGCAGGCCGTGCAGGAGACCGCGACATGACCGCCCCGCTCTCGCTGTTCGTTACCGGCACCGACACCGAAATCGGCAAGACCTTCGTATCGGCCGCGATGCTGCACGCCTTCGCGCGACATGGCCTGCGCGCGGCCGCACTGAAACCCGTCGCGGCCGGCGCGTATGAACGCGACGGCGTGTGGCGCAACGAGGATGCCGACCAGCTCGACGCGGCCGCGAACGTCGTGCTGCCGCCCGAGCTGCGCACGCCGTTCCTGCTGAAGGCACCGGCCGCGCCGCATATCGTCGCCGCGCAGGAAGGCGTGACGCTCGACATCGACACGATCGTCGCCTGCCATCGCGAAGCGCTGACGCGCGCGGAGATCGTCGTCGTCGAAGGCGCCGGCGGCTTCCGCGTGCCGATGAACGACACGCAGGACATGGCCGATCTGGCGGTCGCGCTCGGCGTGCCGGTCGTGCTCGTGGTCGGCGTGCGGCTCGGCTGCATCAACCACGCGCTGCTGACCGCCGACGCGATCGCCGCGCGCGGCCTCACGCTCGCCGGCTGGGTCGCGAACCACGTCGACCCGGCGATGTCGTTCCCCGACGAGAACATTGCAACGATGCGCGACTGGCTCGAGCGCGAGCACGGCGCGCCGCTGCTCGGCCGCATTCCGCACATGAGCCCGGCCGATCCCGAATCCGCCGCGGCGATGCTCGACATCGCCGCGCTCGTCGAGACGCTGCGCGCCGCGCAGCATTGACCCAACCGAAACAGATCCCCGATCCCCCGATCCCTCATCCCCGACCAGGACAGGAAAACGATATGACCCAAGCCCAGACTGCCGCCACCGTGCAACCCGACGCGATTCCCGTGGCCGCTCCGGTCTCGCAGCGCTGGCGCGTCGCCGACGTCGTCGCGCTGTTCGAGCTGCCGTTCAACGACCTGATCTTCCGCGCGCAGCAGGTGCACCGCGAGCACTTCGACGCGAATGCAGTGCAGCTGTCGACGCTGCTGTCGATCAAGACGGGCGGCTGCGAGGAAGATTGCGGCTACTGCTCGCAGTCGTCGCACCACGACACGGGCCTGAAGGCCGAGAAGCTGATGGACGTCGACGCGGTGCTCGACGCCGCGCGCGCGGCGAAGGCGAACGGCGCGAGCCGCTTCTGCATGGGCGCCGCGTGGCGCAACCCGAAGGAGCGCCACATGCCTGCGCTGACCGAGATGGTGCGCGGCGTGAAGGAACTCGGCCTCGAGACCTGCATGACGCTCGGCATGCTGGAAGACGAACAGGCGCAGGAGCTCGCGAGCGCGGGCCTCGACTACTACAACCACAACCTCGACACGTCGCCGGAGTTCTACGGCCAGGTGATCTCGACGCGCACCTACCAGGATCGCCTCGACACGCTCGACCGCGTGCGTGACGCGGGCATCAACGTGTGCTGCGGCGGCATCATCGGGATGGGCGAATCGCGCCGCGAACGCGCGGGCCTGATCTCGCAGCTCGCGAACCTGAACCCGTATCCGGATTCGGTGCCGATCAACAACCTCGTCGCAATCGAAGGCACGCCGCTCGAAGGCACCGCGCCTCTCGACCCGTTCGAATTCGTGCGCACGATCGCGGTGGCGCGGATCACGATGCCGAAGGCCGTGGTGCGCCTGTCGGCCGGCCGCGAGCAGCTCGACGACGGCCTGCAGGCGATGTGCTTCCTCGCCGGCGCGAACTCGATGTTCTACGGCGACCAGCTGCTGACGACGAGCAACCCGCAGTCGCAGAAGGACCGCGCGCTGTTCGAACGCCTCGGCATCCGTTCGAGCGATGCGGACGCGATGACGGCGAACGCGTAAGCGGCACGCACGGCGAGTTCGTTCGCCACATGAAAAAGCCGGGATACGTCCCGGCTTTTTTCATCCGATCGTCTGCACCGGAAAGCCTCGCGCGCCGTCCCGCCTAGCAGGTGACTCGCCCGTCATGTGGCCCCCGCTTCCCGCCGGCGTATCTGTGTGTCGTATCGGCGCGCACGGCAGCGGCCGCTACCGTCCGCCGTGTGCGTCACACGTGTGCCGCCGCGCCGTCGATCGCCGCGCGCACGCGCTCGACGAGTGATTGATCGACCGGCGCCAGCACCTCCCCGCGCGGCCGCACGCCCGAACCGAAATGCACCGCGCGCACGCCGGTCGCGCGGACGAAATCGCCGACCGCATCGACCGTGAGCCCCGAGCCGGCCAGCACCGTGCAGGTCGAGCCTGCCGCCTGCCGCACCAGCCGCGTGATCGTCGCGACCGCGTCGAGCACCGACGGATGGCCGCCCGACGTCAGCACCGACGTGACGGACGGCACGCGCAGCAGCGCGTCGAATGCGGCGTTGAGATCGCGCGAGACGTCGAACGCGCGGTGGAAGGTCAGTGCGCGACCGTCCGCTGCGGCCGCGATGCGCGCCAGTGCGTCGAGATCGACGTCGCCGCGTGCGTCGAGCGCGCCGAACACGACGCCGTTCGCACCGGCCGCGACGGCTGCACGCACGTCGCGTTCGATCACGCGGAGATCGTCGGCGTCATAGACGAACGACCGGCTGTGCGGTCGCACGATCACGTTGACGGGGATCGGCACGGCGGCCACGACGGCTTCGATCAGGCCGACGCTCGGCGTCAGCCCTCCTTCGGTGATCGCGGTCACGAGTTCGAGGCGGTCGGCGCCCGCGCGGGCGGCGGCCTTCGCATCGCCGACGGTCGTGGCGATCACTTCGAGGAGAACGGAGGAGGCGGCGTTTCGGTTCATGGGCGGCCCGCGATTCGTCTGGACAATTCGCGCATCCTAGCCGAGCCGCGTGACGGACGCCAGTGTGCCGGCCGCGGCGCCGTGAACGACGCAGTCAACCGCGCCGCACGAGCCACACGCCGACGAGCGCGGACAAGCCGGTCACCGCGGTGCCGGGCGCGAACCGGAACATGCGCGCGTTGAAGTACGCGCCCTGCTGCTGCATCACGTCGACGATCGCCGGTGTGAGCACGAGCATCCCCCAGCCCACCATCCCGAGCGCGGTGGTCGCGGCCGCGACGAGCAACACGATGCCCGCGCCGCGCGCACGCGGCCGGAATGCGCCGGCAAACGCGCCCGCAGCGAGCAACAGGGCCGACACCGCGAACAGCACGGCGACGAATACGACGGTCGCGCCCGCGTGGCCGACTTTCATGAACGCCATCATCTGCGCGGTGATCACGCACATGCCCGCGATCGTGAACAGCATGATCGCGAGCGCATTGCGCGCGAAGCTCATGCGTTCGCCTGGAAATACGCGGTCGCGGGACGCCGGAACAGCAGATAGACGAACAGCGCGAACAGCAGGACGCCGGGAATCAGCACCGCATACATCGACGTCGGCATGTTGACGAACGAGAACGCGAAGCCGAGCACGGCCGTCGCGATATAGGCCTTGCGCGACCATTCGCGGCCCTTGAGGATCGCGATGCCGATCACGACGTTCACGGCTTCGAGGATCACGCTGATGCCGAGCGTCGCCCAGACGGGCAGCAGGTAGTGCGACAGCAGCGCCTGGGTGGTCGGCATGCCGATCGTGAATGGCGTATAGACGCACGTGATCGCGTTGGTCACGATGATGATCCACGCGAGAATGGTCAGCGAAATCGGTCTTTTCATTGTGTTTTCCTTGTTATTCGCCGCCATGGTGGCCCCCGGGACGGCGCGCTCGCGGTCACGATGGCCGCGGTCGGGCCATTGTCGGGGAAGCGCAAGGCGAACGCAACGGCCGCCCCGTTCCGCTCGCCCCATCCGCCGGCGCCGGTGCGCGCGGCGCTAGCCGGCGTCCGCTTCGTCGTCGCGCCAGTCGATATCGCCGCACAGCACGCGCTGCGCGTCGCCGATGCGCACGGCCACCGACAGCGTCACGCACGGCTGCGCCTCGTTGATCGACAGGTAAGGCCGCGTGACCTGCACGCGCCCCGGCTCGGCGATCGCCGAGCGGAAATACGGCCGGCGCAGCCAGTTCGCGCCCTGCGCGTCGGCCAGCGGCGAGAAGCGTGCCTCGGCAAGTGCGCGGTCGGCGCGCAGCACGACGTTGCGGCCCGACTGGCGGCCGTGCGCGTCGAGCAGGAAGCAGCGCGCGGCCGCGTCGAGCGCGAGGAAGTTCCAGCACACCTCGTCGAGCGGCTCGCCGGCCGCGAGACGCTCGGCCGCACGTTCGAACGCGCGCAGGTACGGCGCGAGCCGCTGCGCATCGCGCCGCTCGCGCGCGTCGGTCTGCTGCCGGAAGCGCTCGGTCAGCTCGCCGATGCAGCCCGTCGCGGCCGCGCTGTCCGGCAGCCCCGGCGCCGGCCGGCCGAAATAGTAGCCCTGCACGAAATCGGCCTCGCACGACAGCGCGATCTGCGCCTCGTGCTCGGTCTCGATGCCCTCGACGAGCACCAGCTTGCCGGCCTCGTGCAGCAGCGTCACGAGCCCGTGCAGGATCGCGGTGAGCCCCGTACGGTGCGCCGCGTGCGACAGCATGATCCGGTCGAGCTTCACGATGTCCGGGTTCAGTTGCCAGATCCGCTCGAGGTTCGAGTGACCCGCGCCGAAATCGTCGAGCGCGATCAGGAAGCCGTGCGTGCGGAATTCGCGCACGGCCTCGGCGAGCCGCTCGACGTCTTCCGCGCGCTGTTCGAGCACTTCGAGCACGACGCGGCGCGGCGGCATGCCGAGCCGCTTCAGGTTCGCGAGCAGCGCGGCCGCCTGGAACGGGTCGGTGAGCACGCCCGGATGCACGTTGAGGAACAGCCACTCGCGCTCGGCGCCGAGCAGCGCGAAGTTCTCGAGATGCAGCGCCTGCGCGAGCCGGTCGAGCTGCAGCAGCTCGCCCTGGCGCGCGGCTTCGCCGAACACGTCGAGCGGCGACACGGCGCGATCGAGCGCATCGTGCGCGCGCAGCAGCGCCTCGTAACCCACCGCACGCTGGTGCGACAGGCTGAAAATCGGCTGGAATACGGTCGTCAGCGTCATGTCGCGGTGCTGCGTCGCCAGACGTTCGAAGCCGGAACTCACCTCCCGCTCGAACCGGTACGGCGACGCGGCGGCCGGACGCTCCTGTTGCACGATCGTCATGCGTTCCTCCTGGTATTGCCTTCGAACGCGGCGCCCGACACAGCGAGCGGCGCGTGCATTGTCTTGGTTGGACCCTCGGTTGCCCGGTCGACGCCGGGCGGCTGCCCCATATCAAGCAAGCTCCGTGCAAGGCGCCGACAACCCTTGCGCCGCGCGGCTCGCGCCGGGTTGCCGCACCATCCCGGCGCAGGTCGAGCGCACCATTTTCGTGCGCGCGCACCGGCCGCTCGAACGCAGCCGTTACGCCAGCAGGCTACACTCCGTACGATCGTTTCATTCCCCGTATTCGCCGTATCGATGGAAATCGTCTTCACAGTCCTGATCCTGCTGCTGACCGTCGCGCTGTCCGGCGCCGTCACACGCATCCTGCCGTTCCAACTGCCGTTGCCACTGATGCAGATCGCGTTCGGCGCGATGCTCGCGTGGCCGAAGCTGAACCTGCACGTCACGTTCGATCCCGAAATCTTCATGCTGCTGTTCATTCCGCCGCTGCTGTTCGCGGACGGCTGGCGGATTCCGAAGCGCGAGCTGTACCTGCAACGCCGCGCGATCCTGATGCTCGCATTCGGGCTCGTGTTCATGACGGTACTCGCAGTGGGCTACTTCGCGCACTGGCTGATACCCGAGTTGCCGCTGCCGATCGCGTTCGCGCTCGCGGCCGTGCTGTCGCCGACCGACGCGGTCGCGCTGTCCGGGATCGCCGGCAAGGGTCGCATTCCGCCGCAGCTGATGCACATCCTCGAAGGCGAGGCGCTGATGAACGACGCGTCGGGCCTCGTCGCGCTGAAATTCGCGATCGCCGCCGCACTGACGGGCATGTTCTCGCTGCGCGACGCATCGGTCACGTTCGTGATCGTCGCGGCCGGCGGGCTTGCGACGGGCGCGATCGTGTCGTGGGCGTTCAGCGCGCTGTCGACCCGCTTCCTGAACGCCGAGCAGGAAGGCGATCCGGCCCCCGGCATCGTGATGACGCTGCTCGTGCCGTTCGCGGCCTACCTGTTCGCCGAGCACCTCGACCTGTCGGGCGTGCTGGCGGCCGTGTCGGCCGGGATGATGATGAACTACACGAGCTTCTCGCGTAAAAGCACCGTCGCGTCGCGCGTGCGTGCCGAAAGCACGTGGGCGATGATCGAGTTCGTGTTCAACGGCATGGTCTTCATCATGCTCGGGCTGCAGCTGCCGCACATCATCGGCCGCACGCTCGTCGACGCGCACCACACGAGCGACGCGCTCGTCGGCCGGATGATCTTCAACGTCTGCGCGATGATGCTCGCGCTGTATGCGATCCGCTTCCTGTGGGTCTGGCTGCTGCGCTGGTTCGCGAGCCGTCGCGCCGCGCGCCACGGCCTCGCGGGCACGATGGCCGGCGTGCGCACGATCGCGGTGATGACGGTCGGCGGCGTGCGCGGCGCGGTCACGCTCGCCGGCGTGCTGTCAATTCCGGTCGCGCTGTCCGACGGCGTGCCGCTGCCGGGCCGCGATACAGCGATCTTCGTCGCGTCGGCCGTGATCCTCGGCTCCCTCGTCGTCGCGGTGATCGGCCTGCCGCTGCTGCTGCGCGGCGTGCGTTCATCGCGCAGCCCGCTCGGTGACGAGGAACGCGCCGCGCGCGCGGCCGCCGCGCAGGCCGCGATCCGCGCGATCGATTCGTCGCACGACGCGATCTCGGTCGATCTCGACGAATCGGGCGCTGCACGCTGCGCGGATATCTCCGCGCGCGTGATGGACCAGTACCGCCGCCGCCTCGCGACGCTCGCCGACGACGGCCCCACGCCGCGCGCGGAAGCGAAGCAGGCCGAAACGATGGAACTGCAGATGCGGATCGCCGCCGTGCGCGCCGAACGCTCCGCGCTGTATCGGCTGCGCAGCGAGAGCAAGATTTCCGACGAGACGCTGACGAAGCTGCTCCGCGAGATCGACCTGTCGGAAACCGCGCTGTCGACGCGCAAGAAAGGCCTTGTCTAAAGGCTCGGCGGCTGCCTGAACGCGGCGGCTGCCCAATAAAAAACGGCGACGCTCGAGCGTCGCCGTTTTCACATCCGCCCGCGTTCGCGTTACTTCGCGACGACGACCGGAATCCCCTTCAGCATCCCCGCCCCCTTCATCTCGTCGAGCGCGTGCTGCACGGCCGCGCTCGTCGCCGCTTCGATGCCGAGCTGCAGTGCGAGCTCGCGCTCCGCGCGCTTCACGCCGGCCAGGTTGCGCACCTTCACGTGACCGAAGCCGCGCACGCGTGCGTGCAGGTCGGCCAGTTGCGTGACCTGCGCCGCATTGCTGGCGGTCGTTGCCGCGAGCGCACGCGCGAGCGTCGTCTCGTAGTCGTCGGCGAGCGCACGCTCCATCCTGCGCTCGACGGTGCGGCCGAACGGATCGAGCCACGTGCCGCGCAGGCTGCGCACGCGCGCCAGCATGCCGAACACCGGCCACATCCACTGGCCGAACACGCGCTTCTTCGGTGCGCTGCCGTCGCGGCCGGCCTTCGCGACGGTCGGCGGCGCCAGGTTGAACTTCACGCGATACGCCTGCCCCGGCACGCCTTCGAATTGCGCTTCGAGCGCCGTGCGGAACGCGTCGTCCGTGTACAGCCGCGCGACTTCGTATTCGTCCTTCACCGCGAGCAGCCGGTAGAACGTCGTGGCGACCGCGCGCGTCAGCGCGTCGTCGCCCTTTGCACGTGCCGCGCTCACGAGCGCACGATAGCGCTCGACATAGCGTGCGCCGCCGTAAGCATCGAGACGCGCTTCGCGATCGGCGATCAGCTCGGCGAGCGTCTCCGGCGCGGCATGCGCGGCCACCGTGTGACGCGCGTTCCACAACGCATCGAGGCCCGCCGCGTCGCCGGCCGCCATCCGGCCGATCGAGAACGCGAGCTTGTTCATCGGCACCGCGACGTTGTTCAGCTCGATCGCGCGCATCATCGCCGCGAGCGACACCGGCACGAGGCCGAGCTGCCATGCATACCCGAGCATCAGGATGTTCGCGCCGATCGAATCGCCGAGGAACTTCGCGGCGAGCGCCTGCGCGTCGCAGCTCGACAGGTAGCCGTCGCCGGCCGCGTGGCGCATCTTCTCGAGCAGGGCATCCGCGTGCAGGTTCGCGTCGGGGTTCTGCACGAACGACGCATTCGGGATCCGGTGCGTGTTGACGACGATCCGCGAACGCTCGTGACGCACCGTCTGCAGCGCCTCGGCGCTCGCGCCGACGACCATGTCGCACGCGAGCAGCACGTCCGCCTGCTGCGTGTCGATGCGCACCTGGTTCAGCCAGCGGTCGCTCGATGCGATCCGCACGAACGACAGCACCGAGCCGCCCTTCTGCGCGAAGCCCATGAAGTCGAGCACCGACGCGCTCTTGCCTTCGAGGTGCGCGGCCATGCTGATTAGCGCGCCGACCGTCACGACGCCCGTGCCGCCGACGCCCGTCACGAGCATGTCGAACGGCGCCGCGTCGAGATGCGTGGCCGGCACCGGCAGCGCGTCGACGCGCGCGGCCAGCGCGGCTTCGTCGAATGCAGCGCCGGCGGCTTTCTTCAGCGCCGCGCCTTCGACCGTCACGAAACTCGGGCAGAAGCCGTTCACGCACGAGTAGTCCTTGTTGCACGACGACTGGTCGATGCGGCGCTTGCGGCCGAGCGGTGTTTCGAGCGGCTCGACCGACAGGCAGTTCGACTGCACGCCGCAATCGCCGCAGCCTTCGCACACGGCGTCGTTGATGAACAGGCGCTTGTCCGGGTCGGGGAATTCGCCCTTCTTGCGGCGGCGGCGCTTCTCGGCCGCGCAGGTCTGGTCGTAGATCAGCACGGTGACGCCCGGCGTCTCGCGCAGCTCGCGCTGCACGGTGTCGAGTTCGCTGCGGTGATGGAACGTCGTGCCCGGCGGGAACTGGCCGTGATGACCGTCGTACTTCTCCGGCTCGTCGGACACGACCACGAAGCGCGACACGCCCTCCGCCTCGACCTGCCGCGCGATCTGCGGCACCGAGATGCTGCCGTCGACCGGCTGGCCGCCCGTCATCGCGACCGCGTCGTTGTAGAGGATCTTGTACGTGATGTTCGCTTTCGCGGCGACCGCCTGGCGGATCGCGAGGATGCCCGAGTGGAAGTAGGTGCCGTCGCCGAGGTTCTGGAACACGTGCTTCGTGTTGGTGAACATCGCGTGCGCGGCCCAGTCGACGCCCTCGCCGCCCATCTGGATCAGGCCAGTCGTGTCGCGCTCCATCCACGAGGCCATGAAGTGGCAGCCGATGCCGGCCTGCGCGATCGAGCCTTCCGGCACCTTCGTCGACGTGTTGTGCGGGCAGCCCGAGCAGAAGTACGGCGTGCGCTTCACCGCGTCCGCCTCGTTCGACAGGATCTGCGGCGCGACGAGCTCGACCACGCGCTCGCGGCGGTCGAGCGCCGGCTTGTGGCGCGCGAGCCAGTCGGCGAACACCGGCAGGATGCGCGACGGACGCAGCTCGCCGAGCTCCGACAGCAGGCAGCCGCCGGCGGCGTCGTGCTTGCCGAGCACGCGCGGGCGCGCGCCTTCCGTGCGGTTGTACAGGTAGTCCTTGATCTGCTGCTCGATGACGGGGCCCTTCTCTTCGATCACGAGCACTTCGGCGAGCCCGTCGACGAAGGTTTCGACGCGCGTCATTTCGAGCGGATACGACAGGCCGACCTTGTAGATCCGCACGCCGGCCGCGTCGAGATCGGCCACCGTCAGGTCGAGGCGGCGCAGCGCTTCCATCAGGTCGAGGTGCGCCTTGCCGCAGGTCACGATGCCGACGTTCGCCTGCGCGCTCGGCGCGATCCACTTGTCGATGCTGTTGGTGCGTGCGAAATGGCGCACCGCGTCGAGCTTCGCGGCGAGGCGCGCTTCGATCGTGAGGCTCGGCAGGTCAGGCCAGCGGTTGTGCAGGCCACCCGCCGGCGGCGTGAAGCCTTCCGGCGCGGGCCACTGCGTCTGCAACGCGTCGAGGTCGACGGTCGAGCCCGATTCGACCGTTTCGGAGATCGCCTTGAAACCGACCCACGCGCCCGAGTAGCGCGACAGCGCCCAGCCGTACAGGCCGAATTCGAGCATGTCGGCGATGTTCGCCGGGTTCACGACCGGCATGTGCCACGCGATCATCGCGAAGTCGCTCTGGTGCGGCATCGACGACGACACGCAGCCGTGGTCGTCGCCCGCGACGACGAGCACGCCGCCATGCGGCGACGAGCCGTACGCGTTGCCGTGCTTCAGCGCATCGCCGGCGCGATCGACGCCCGGGCCCTTGCCGTACCACATCGCATACACGCCCTCGACCGTGCGCTCGGGATCGGCCTCGACCCGCTGCGTGCCGAGTACGGCCGTGCCGCCGAGTTCCTCGTTGATCGCGGGCAGGAAGCGCACGCCGCCGGCGTCGAGCAGTTTCTTCGCCTTCCACAGCTGCTGGTCGACCATGCCGAGCGGCGAGCCGCGATAGCCGCTGACGAAGCCGGCCGTGTTGAGCCCCTGTTCGGCGTCGACCGTGCGCTGCATCAGCAGCAGGCGAACCAGCGCCTGCGTGCCGGTCAGGAAGATCCGGCCGCGCGTCGCGGTCAGGTTGTCGGTCAGGCGGTAGTCGGACAGGGCAGGCGTGCCGTCGACGGGCAGGCGGGCAGTCATGGGGGGATGTCTCCGGATTGTGCTGTTCTGGGCGGCTCGGCAGGGCGTCGGGCGACGCGTGACTGGCGGCTGCGAATGGCTCTATTTTTTCGCGCGCAGCCGAGAATGTTTTTTCTCATCTTGCTCGGGCGGGCCGTCTGTGAGAAAAACCGCGCAGCTTTTTGTCGGGATTTGAGAGAATTTTCGCGCGCGGCGGTGGGGCGGGATCGGCGACGTGTCGGAGCGGGCGGGTCGTTTGCCGGGGAAACGCGTGGCGGTCCGACGGTGGCCCGGGTAGGTGGCAGGTAACGCTCGCGCCCCGTGTGACAAGGGTTTCAGCGCCTCGTGGCGGTGCATCTCACCATTGAAATGCACAGCGTTGCGACTGGTCGGTGGCTCGGGATGTCCACAACGCCTCACCCCTTGGCCGACCGGGCTCGCGCGCTCACCGTTCGATTGCACAGAATTTCGAGTGGCGTGGGGGCCGGGATGTCCACATCGTTGTCGGCATGAATATGGCGCTTGCCTCGACGCTCACCATTGAAATTCACAGCGCGGCGAGTGAGTTTCAACGGCGGATATCCACATCGGCGAGGATGTATTGCGTCGGTCGGCAGCTCGCCTCAGCGTTCGAATGCTCGGGGGCGCGAGTGGGCTTATCGGCCGGACGGGCACACAGGGACCCGCATGCTGCCAATCGCGGGCTCCCGCTCACCATGAAAATGCAATGGGTCGGGAGCGGGCTTATCGGCCGAACAGGCGCGCCGGAACCCACGTGCTGCGCAATCGCTGGCCTGCCTTCACCGTTGAAACACGCCGGGACGCGAGCGGGTTTATCCGCCAGACATGTACGACGGAACGCGCATGCTGCACAATCGCGGGCCCGCACTCACCATTGAAATACACAGGGCTTCGAGTGTCTGCGACAGCGGTTATCCACGCCCGATCCGGCATTGCCGACCAGCCACGCGGGCGCCCTCACCGTTGAGAACCACAGCGCTTCGAGTGGTCCGGGACGCAGGATATCCACATGCATGCGCATCCTCCGATGCGACAACGGATGCGTACAGCGGAGAGTGCGACCGGCGGGAAATCCATGCTGGAAGCGGCTCACCGACCGATCGAGTACTGACGCTCACCGTCGAAATGCACAGTGCCGCGAGTCGTTTCGGTGACCGGATATCCACACGGGGGCTCGCGTTGCCCCCGCTAGCACGCTCGCGTCCGAACCGGACGTGCACGCCGCGTCGGACGGAACCGCTCGCCGAACGATCGTGTCTTGCCGCGCCGACCACCGATCGCGTATTCATGCTCGCCGCTGCATCGCGCAGCGTTTCGAGTCGCTTGCGAACGCGGCGATGCGCAGCGAAATCTGCGCATTGCAGACCACGCGCTCGCGCTCACCGTTAAAATGCACGGCCTTCCGGGGGAGCTTCCGGAACCGGATATCCACTTCGCGGCGCACGCACGGTTCCGCCACACATGCGCGCGTTCGGCTAGAATGCGCGACGCTTCGAACCGCGCAAAGACCGCAAAACCGCACCAGGACAGGCGCATCGCCCGATCGGGTGCCGCCCCTCACCGGTGAATTCCACAGCATTTCGCGTCGTTTCGAGGGCGAGTTGTCCACAACCCGCTTCATGCATTCCGTATCATCCGGTGATCCTCACCTGTGAAATGCACAGGGCGCCGAGTCGTTTCGGCGTGAGGATATCCACAACCGATCGCTCGACGCGACCTTCGTCAGACCTTCGACTGGAACGGCCCGCGCATTCGCCGACGGCTATCGGGCATTTACCGGAAAGCCCCGTCCAGACGGCCTCGGCGGCACCCTCACCATTCAAATGCACAGTGTTCCGAGTCGCCTTGGGGGTGGGTTATCCACATCGGTCCAACGAGACTGCATCGAACAGGCATGCGCCCTCGAGCCGCATTACTCGGCAATCGACCGGATGACCGCTGCCGGATTGCCGCCGACCAGCACATTCGGCGAAACGTCCCGCGTGACGACGGCCCCTGCCGCGACCACCGAGTTCTCGCCCACCGTCACACCGCCGATGATCGTCGCGCCGGCACCGATCCACACGTTCCGCTCGATCACGATCGGCTTCGCGAGAACGAAGTCGCGCCGCCGGGAAGGTTCGACGGGATGACCGGACGTGATGAGGCTGACGTTCGGCCCGATCATCACGTCGTCGCCGATCTCGAGCCCGCCGAGATCGTAGAACGTGCAGTTCTGGTTGATGAACACGTTGCGCCCGAGCTTCATGCCGGTGCCGCCCGTCGCATGGAACGGCGGGATCAATGCAAAGCCGTCGTCCACTTGCATGCCGATCAGTTCTCCGAACAACGTGCGAACCTCGGCGGCGTCGTCGAACGTCAGGCGATTGATCCGCGCGGCGATCGACATCGCCCGCTTGACCTCGGCCACCATCGCCGCCGATTCCGGCGTTCTTCTCGGAATGATCGTGGTGCGATCGTCGTTTGCCATGTGTGAGTTGTCTCCCGGGATATTCCTGTTTCGCGATGCATCGGCGATTGCGGCAGGATGCCAATGTTGCCGTATGTGCGGGCGCTGCGGGCTTCGTGATGCCTTGCGAGGAATACCGGTTCACGCCGGGCTTCCGTCACATTCACAACTAGTCTTGACATTACTAGTTATGAATAAACCCTCTTATGACACAAGGCGTTACCCAGCCTCCCCCCGATTCGCGCTCGACACGCAGCGCATCCGGCCATCACACCGATGGCCCCGCCTCGGCGTACACCCCTGGCCGGGCACCCCTGGCCGGGCACCCCTGGCCGGGCACCCCTGGCCGGGCGCCCCTGGCCGGGCGCCCCTGGCCGGGCGCCCCTGTCCGAACCTCCGCTGCTCGGGTACGCTTGAGCATCCACCGGACCGACAGTTGCACCCAAACGCGGAGGCACGATGAAGCTCTACTACTGGCCGAAGACCCGGGCATTCCGGGCATTGTGGATGCTCGAAGAACTCGGCGTGGTGTATGAACTCGTGCCGATCGACCTGCGTTCGCACGAACAGGGCAGCGACGCGTTCGTGCAGGTCAACCCGATGGCCAAGCTGCCCGCGCTCGACGACGGCAGCGTGCCGTTCGCCGAATCCGGCGCCGTACTGCTCTATCTCGCCGACCGCTGTCCGGGCGCCGGGCTCGGCATCGCGCCCGACGATCCGCTGCGCGGCCGTTTCCTCCAATGGATGTTCTTCACGCCGACCTGCCTCGAACCGGCGATGGCCGAAAAATTCACCGGCGCGTCGGGCAATCCGGTCGCGTTCGGCTGGGGCAACATCACGCGCGTGCAGCGTGCACTCGCGCAAGCGCTCGCCCATAGTCCATGGCTCATCGGCGACCGCTTCACCGCGGCAGACCTGCTGCTCGCCAGCACGCTGAAGATCGCGTTCGACGCGCATCTGCTGCCGCACGAAGGCGTGCTCGGCGACTATGTCGCGCGCGCCGAGGACCGCGACGCATTCCGCCGCGCGGTCGCGATCGAACAGCGCGAAGCGTCACGCCTGCTGCATGCGTGACGTGTAGACGTGCAGCGCGTGGGCGGCGCTACCGGCCGCCCGCGAGCGCACCTACGCGGCCGGGCCCGACGTCGCGGCGCCGGCATTGACCACCGCGCCCGGCGAGCCGCGCTCGTCGGTATCGGCGTCGACCGGCACCACCTCATGAAAATGCGTGTAGTCGATGTGCGTGATGCCGTCTTCGTCGTGCATCAGGTCGACATAGCGGTGACGCCAGCGGATCTCGTCATGCTCCCAGGAATGACGCGCCTGCATCACCTGCGCGGTCGTCTCGTCCGAGCCTTCGATCGTGATCAGCAACGACGCGTCGCGCGCAGCGAGCGATTCGGGCGTCTCGCCGAACAGCGCGCTCGATTCGTCGATCACGTGCATCAGGTTCCAGCCGAGCAGGAAAATCGGATGCTCGCTGCGCACGAGCGCCAAGTCGTGGATCTTGCGCAGCGTATAGCCCTCGTGCGTGCCCTCGACGCGCATCAGCCGCAGTTTGGCCTGCGCCTCGGCAATCACGTTCTGGCGCGCATTCGCGGCGCGCACCATCAACGTCATCCTGCCGTTCAACGGCCGGACGATCGCGTAGCGTGCGAACAGGATCTTCGCCTGCGGCCGCGAAAACCGCGCGAACACGAGCCCGGTGGCCATCGCGATGCCCGACATCCCGACGAAGATCTCGAACGTCGCGACCAGGTGCGCATAGACGGTCTGCGGATGCATGTCGCCGTAGCCGACGGTCGCGAGTGTCTCGACACTGAAGAAAAACGCGCCGCCGAAGCCGGCCGGCGACTGGTTCGCAATCGGTGCATGGCCAAGCAGGTAGAGCGTCGCAAAAGCGCCGTTGAGCAGCAGGAACAGCACGGCGAGCGACAGGAAGAACACGGGCCAGCTCACCGTCAGCGCACGGTGATAGAGGTCGCGCCAGCCGAGCGGCGGCATCCCGTACGCGATCACCGGGCGAGTGCCCGACCAGAGCTTGCGGCCACGGCCGCGGGAGGCTGGGGAGGACGAATCGACGTTCATCGCGCGGTGCCGGAAACAGGGAGGCGATGAGCGTAGCACGCGCGGCGGCGGCCGGGTATGCGTACCGGTTCGGAATGGGAATCCGTCGCACCGCCGGCCGCGCGGCGCAAAAAAAGCCGGCCGCGAAAGCGGCCGGCTGCGTCGTCGGTGGGTGGGCACGCGCGCAGTGCGCGCGGCGCTCACTTGCGGTCGACGATCACCTGGTCGAACGTGCCGCCGTCCGCGAAGTGCGTCTTCTGCGCGTTCGCCCAGCGGCCGAAGACCTGCTCGACGCTGAACGTCTTCAGCGGCTTGAATTCGGCCGCATGCTTCTTCAGCACGTTCGCGTCGCGCGGGCGCAGATGATGTTGCGCGATGATCTCCTGTGCTTCCGGCGTGTACAGGTAGTCGAGATACGCCTGCGCGACCTTGCGCGTGCCCTTCTTGTCGACGACCTTGTCGACGACGGCGACGGGCGGCTCCGCGAGGATGCTCGACGACGGGTACACCGCGTCGAACTGCGCGCCCGACGCACCGGTGTCCATCAGCGCGACTTCATTCTCGAACGTGACCAGCACGTCGCCGATGCCGCGCTGCGTGAACGTCGTCGTCGCGCCGCGGCCGCCGGAGTCGAGCACCGGCACGTTGCGGAAGATCGCCTTCTCGAAGTCGATCGCCTGCTGGTCGGTCGCGCCCTTCTGCTTCTGGAAGCCCCACGCGGCGAGATACGCGTAGCGGCCGTTGCCCGACGTCTTCGGGTTCGCGATGATTACCTGGACACCCGGCTTCGCGAGATCGCTCCAGTCCTTGATCGCCTTCGGGTTGCCCTTGCGCACCAGGAACACCATCGTGGTCGAGTACGGCGAGCTGTTGTCGGGGAAACGCGCGCGCCAGTCCTTCGGCAGCAGCTGGCCGCGCTCGGCGAGCAGGTCGATGTCGTTCGGCTGGTTCATCGTCACGACGTCGGCCTGCAACCCTTGCAGCACCGACAGCGCCTGCGCGCTCGACGCGCCGTGCGACTGCTTGATCGCGATCGTCTCGCCGGTCTTCTGCTTGTAGGCAGCGGCAAAACCCGCGTTGATGTCCTTGTAGAGTTCGCGCGTCACGTCGTACGACACGTTCAGGATCGACGTATCCGCGTGCGCGGCCGTTGCCGCCACGACCAGCGCCGCCGCCGCGCCCGTGTGCAGCCAGCGGCCGATCCCCTTCATGCTTGCCATCGTGATATGCCCCGTTTCCAGTGGTGGTGAATGTGCGTGACGGCACGCGTACGCGCTGTCATCGAAACGTAAGCGGGCATTCTAGCGGCCGGGCGCAGCGCCCTTTCCAATCAGTCGTGGAAAGCAAATCTCGAATTCTGCTAAACGGCGGCGGACGCTCGCGCGCGGATCGGATCCGGTGTTAAGATCGCCGCTCAGCCCATTTCCCGGTTCCTCCATGTCCGCTGCCCTGCGCTCGCTTCCGATCCTCGCCGCCGTCGCGGCAGGTGCGCGTGCGGCCGGGCTGAAACTGAAAAAACGACTCCTCGACTGACGGGGACGTCGCGTCCCGTCAGGCGAATGCCGGACGGGATGCCCGCAGGTCGTTTCTTTCTCCTTGCTCGCACGCCTCGCTCCGGCACTCCGCCGGCGGAACGGTTCCTTCCCACTCCGTTTCCACCATGAGGCTCTGCATGAACACACGTTTCGAAGGTATCTGGCTGCCGATCATCACGCCGTTCCACCACGGCGAAGTCGACCATGCCGCGCTCGCTCGACTCGCGCGCCACTATGCGGCAACGGGCCTCGCGGGCTTCGTCGCGGGCGCGACGACCGGTGAAGGCGTGCTGCTCGACGCGCGCGAACAGGACGCCGTGTTCGCGACGCTGCGCGACGCGGCACCCGGGCTGCCGATCGTCGTCGGGCTAACGGCGAGCGCGACGCATTTCGCGGCCGCCCGTGCGCGCGAACTCGCGGCGCTGCGGCCCGACGGGCTGCTCGTCACGCCGCCCGTCTACGTGCGGCCGACGCAGGACGGCATCCGCCGCCACGTCGAGGCGATCGTCGACGCGGCCGACCT
Organism: Burkholderia sp. 4NA327C6; assembly: GCF_005502655.1. Lineage (NCBI taxonomy): Bacteria > Pseudomonadati > Pseudomonadota > Betaproteobacteria > Burkholderiales > Burkholderiaceae > Burkholderia > Burkholderia sp. 4NA327C6. The sequence goes on from NZ_SCNZ01000012.1 coordinate 161,120, forward strand.
GCCGGTGCTCGTCTACAACATCCCGTACCGCACCGGCGTGAACGTCGAACTGGACACGCTGCAGGCGCTCGCGCGCGACCCGCGCGTCGCGGGCATCAAGGAATGCGGCGGCACGCTCGACCGGATGAGCCGGCTCGTGCACGACACGCCGCTCGCGATCCTGTCCGGCGACGACAACCAGAACTTCGCGGCGATGTGCGCCGGTGCGCACGGCGCGATCGCGAGCAGCGCGCACGTGCTGCCCGAATGGCATGTGCGCATCCGCGCGCTGCTGCGCGACGGTCGGCTCGCCGACGCGCGGCGCCTGTCGGTCGCGCTGCAGCCGCTCGTCGCGGCGCTGTTCGCGGAGCCGAACCCGGCGCCGGTGAAGGCCGTGCTGGCCGCGCAAGGGTGGTGCGAAGACGGATTGCGGCTACCGTTCGTGCCGGCGAGTGAAGGATTGAGGGAGCGGCTGGCGACCATTTGCAGGGAACTGGAAACGTCCCCGCAAGCTGTCGCGGTAGCGTAGGATTTCGCTTCCGAAACTGTTTCAGACTGTCAGGATTCGGGACGCGCCATACTGCGCGAGGTGGCTGTCAGCCGTGACGAGCAACAGCGGTTCGCACCACGCTTGCGCAACGAGCAACCGGTCGAACGGGTCGCCATGATGATGGGGCAGATGACGCACGGCAGCGCCGTGCGTGGCCCGGACCGGTAGCTCGCGATACTTGCTCGTCTTGATCTCACCGACGAGCCGATCCACGTCGACGTCCAGCTTTCCCTTCCCGGCTTTGATCGCCATCTCCCAGATGCTCGCGCTGCTGACGAACACGGCATCGGCGCAGGTGATCAGCCTGCGCGCACGAACGCTCAGTTTCGGATCGTCACCCCACATCCACAGGAAGATGTGCGTATCGACCAGCAACCGTATTACTTCCCTTCGAACTCGGCCAACTCTTCGGCGGAGAGGGGCGCATCGAAGTCGTCGGCCATCCATATCTGCCCCTTGAGGGCACCGAACCGATGGATGGGTTCAAGCGGCACCAGCCGGACCGACTGTTTGCCGTCCTGCGCAATCACGACGCGTTCACCCGCGATCGCGGCATCGAGCAGCCGCTGCAGGTCGAGCGCGGCTTCAGGGACAGTGGCAACTTGCATGATGGGCTCCATTGAGTGAGCCACCATTGTTACGACCTTCGCTCCGTTCCTCCAATAGGCCGATTGTCCAGTCGACCGCATACGTATCGATCGGCATCACGCCGCCAGCGCCGCCCCGGCCCCCTCCGTCGCATCCTGCACCGCCTGCTTCACGATCCGCGCGAGCCGATCGACGGTCGGTGTCGTCGACGACGTGCGCCGCAGCAAGATCAGCGGCAAACTCGGCAGTGCCGGCAACCCGCACGAAGCCGCATCGAGCACGCGCACCGACGCGGGCAGCCCGTACTGCGAGCGCACCGTCAGCCCGAGGCCGGCCGCCGCCGCGGCCCATAGCCCGGCAAGACTGGGCGTCGTGAACGCAACGCGCCACGGCACGCCCGCGCGGTCGAGCGCACCGGTCGCCGCGCCGAAGAACCGGCACGGCCGGTCGAACACGACGAGCGGCAGCGGCTCGCCCGGCGCGCGCACCGCGCGGCCGCCCGTTTCGTCCGCACCGCCTTCCTCCTCCGCACCGCCGCCCGGCATGCCGAAGCCGGTCGCGACCGAGCCCGCCGCCCCCACCCACTGCATCGGCACCTGCGCGATCGCTTCGCTGTCGATCCCCGCGCGCGCCACCAGCGCCGCCGACGCCGGGTCGCCCCACACCAGCGCGAGATCGAGCTGGTTCGCGTCGAGGCGGTCGAGCAGGTCGGCATTGCGCGCCACGCGCGCCTCGATCCGCACCTTCGGATGCGCACGCGCGAACCGCCCGAGCACGTCAGGCAGAATCGCCTCGCCGAAATCCTCCTGCAGCCCGACACGCACCCAGCCGTCGAGATTCATGCCGCGCACGGCCGCGGCCGCCTCGTCGTTCAGCTCGACCATCCGCCGCGCATAGCGCAGCATCGCGTCGCCGGCATCGGTCAGCGCCAGCCCGCGGCCGGCCTTCACGAACAGCGGCGTGCCGGCCTGCTCCTCGAGCTTGCGGATCTGCGCGCTCACCGCCGACGACGAGCGCGCGACGCGGTCGGCCGCCTTCGCAAAACTGCCGAGATCCACCCCGGCGACGAGGCTGCGCAGCGCCGCCACGTCGAAGTTGGGCCGGGCCAGCGTGGCATCGGCCAGCTCGCGCGACTCGCCGTCGTCGCGTGGAATGTCTTGTCCGGACATCTCAACCATCCTGTTTTATCGAACGATTCATCAAGAACTTTCCGATTTTCAGGATGAATGTAGGGCGCCAGACTGTGGATGTCAATTTCCAACCGGGCCTGCCGTCATGGATACCTCGTGCATCGCTTCCCCCTCCTCGCCCGCCCGCGACGTGCGCGGCGCGGCTCATCGCTGGCGCGTGCTGGCGGCCGGCGTCGCCGCGAACATGAGCTTTTCGGCCGCGGCGGCCGGCATTCCGACCACGGCCGTGTGGATGCGCTCCGCCTATCACCTCGACAACGGCGCGCTCGGCCTCGTGCTCGGCGCGCTCGGCTTCGGCGTCGCGCTGTCCGAACTGCCGTGGGGGATGGCTGCCGACCGCTTCGGCGACCGCCGCGTGCTGCTCGCCGGGCTCGTCGCGACGGCCGCGATGTTCGCGTTGATGGTGTGCACGATCGTCCCGACCGCGCACGGCGTGCCGCCGCTGATGCGCGTCGTGGCAGCAATGTGCTGCGTCGGCCTGCTCGGCGGCAGCGTGAACGGGTCGAGCGGGCGCGCGGTGATGCGCTGGTTCGGCGAGCGTGAACGCGGGCTCGCGATGAGCATCCGCCAGACGGCCGTGCCGCTCGGCGGCGGCATCGGCGCGGCGCTGCTGCCGTCGCTCGCATCGCACCTGGGCTTCGCCGCGGTATTCGGCGCGCTGATGCTGTTGTGCGCGGGTTCTGCCGCGCTCACCTGGCGCTGGCTGCACGAGCCGCCGGCCGAACCGGCCGTCGCGCAACCGGCCACGCATCGCCCCGTCGAGCAACAATCCGCGCGACAGGTGCGCAACCCGCTCGCGAGCGTCCCCGTGTGGCGCATCGTGCTCGGCATCGGCCTGCTGTGCGCGCCGCAGTTCGCGGTGCTCACGTTCGCGACAGTGTTCCTGCACGACTTCGGCCGGCTCGGCCTCGCCGGCATCAGTGCGGCGATGGTCGCGCTGCAGCTGGGCGCGATGGTGATGCGCGTGTGGAGCGGCCGTCATACCGACCGGCACGGCAACCGGCGCGCGTATCTGCGCGGATCGGTATTCGTCGCGGCCGGCTCGTTCACGGTGCTCGCAGCCGCAACGGCTGGCAGTGCGCACGTGCCGCTCGCCGCGATCGTCGCGATTCTCGTCTTCGCCGGCATCTGCGTGTCCGCGTGGCACGGCGTCGCGTACACGGAGCTCGCGACGCTCGCGGGCGCGAATCAGGCGGGCACCGCACTCGGGATGGCCAATACGATCGTCTACCTCGGGCTGTTCGCGACGCCCCTCGCGATTCCACCGCTGCTCGCAGTCAGTTCGTGGAGTGTCGTGTGGCTCGCGGCCGCGCTGGTCGCCGGCGCGACCTATCCGCTGTTCGCCGCGAAATAGCAGCCGCTGGCAGCCACTCGTCTCACGCGGGCGTTGCAGCGCACGCCACGACGCCCGCGCCATCCGTCAGGCCGCTTCGCGCGCCAACGCACGCCGCGCAGCCGGCCGCTCGGCCTCGCGCTGCGCGTGGGCGGTCCACGCGGGATGCCGCGTCATGTCGAGCCCGATCGCGACGCCCCAGCGATACAGCACGAACAGGAACGGATCGACGATCGAATGCGCGCCCGGCTCGGCCCATGTGCGGCCGTCGGCGAGCGCGGCTTCGATCGCCTCGTTCGCGGCCTCGATCGTGCGTCGCCCGTGCGCGCTGACCTCGCTGTGCAGCGCCGGATCGCCGATGAAGCGGCCCGGCCTCCACAGTGCGCCGTAGCCGACGCCATGCACCCAGCCGACCAGCCAGGCGAGCCACTCGTGGCACCGTGCCTCGCGCAGCGGGTCGCCGAGCGGCAGCAATTGCGCATCGGGATAACGGCGCGCGAGATACGTGAGGATCGCCGGCGTTTCGGTCAGCACGTGCCGCTCGCCCGGAATCGCGAGCACCGGCACACGCGCCTTCGCGTTGATCGCGAGATAGCGCGCCTCGAGGTTCTGCTGCTTCTGCAGGGAGACGATTTCGACGTCGAACGGCGCGCCGGTTTCCTCCAGGGCGATATGGACGGCGAGCGAACACGCGCCCGGCGAAAGATAGAGACGGTATGCGTTCATGGTGGTGGGACCCGACGGGGCTGTGGAAGACGGAACCGAGTGTAGGAACGCGTGCCGGCCCGCCGCAAACGATGAATTGTCGTGCTCGAACATTAGTGTTACTAATACCCGCATGCGACGCATCCACCTTCCTCCGCTACAGACGCTGCGTGCATTCGAGACCGCCGTGCGGCTACAGAGCTTCACGCGCGCGGCCGACGCGCTCGCGCTCACGCAAGGCGCCGTGAGCCAGCACATCCGCACGCTCGAGGCGCAGCTAGGCTATCCGCTCTTCACGCGCGAGCGTAACGGCGCGACGCCGACGCACGCCGCGCACGCGCTCGCACTGCAGGTACGCCAGGGCCTCAGCGTGCTCGAACGCGCGTTCGAGCCGGCACTCGCCGTGCGCAGCCGCCCACGCACTTGCGACGTCACGCTGAACGTCAGCGTGCTGCCGAGCGTCGCCGAGCGCTGGCTCGCACCGCGCCTGCCGCGCTTCACGGCCGCGCACCCGCACATCGCGATCGTGCTGCACCCGGAGGTGGCGCTCGCGCCGCTGCGCAAGCGCGACCGCATCGACGTCGCGCTGCGCTACGGGCCCGGCACGTGGCCGGGTGTCGTCACCGAGAAGCTGATGAACGAGACGATCTTTCCGGTCGCAAGCCCCGCGTACCGCAATCGCGACGGCGTCGCGCCGCGCGTGCCGGCCGATCTCGTGCGCGCGACGCTGCTGCGCCATCCCGCGCAGCCGTGGGAACCTTGGCTCCAGGCCGCGCGGATCGACCTCACCGAATCCGCGCGCGCGCCACGCTTCACCGATGTGAATGCGCTGATCGACGCGGCGCTGAAAGGCCGCGGCGTCGCCCTCGCGCGCCGCTCGCTGATCGAGCCCGAACTCGCGAACGGCACGCTCGTGCGCGTGTCGACGGTGCGCATCACCGACGTGTACGCGCACTACGTCGTGTGGCGCCCCGACCATCCGTACGAAGCGGCGATCCGCACGTGGCTCGACTGGCTGCGCAGCGAGGTGCGGCGACGCACGCCGCGGCGCTGAGGTCACGCGATCGGCTGCATACGTTCATCATGAACGGCGATGCCGTGGCGTACGGCATGCCCGCGTAAAAGTGCCCGACTCGCATCGCCCGCCGGGAAATTTTTGCGCCCTCGCAATCCCGTGCAAGTGACTGGTCAGGATATCGAAAGCATTCGCGATCACGCACCGGTCGCAAACGATTCACCGAAACGTCGCATCGCGTCGGCATACTCGAAAACGTTTCCCGATCAGCCAGCCAGGAGAGAAGTCATGCGTCGCGTTTCCGTCGTCGTTCTTTGTGTCGCCGCTTTCGTCGCCGCCTGCAGTGACGACGCGCCGCACGACGCACACGCGACCGACGCCTCGCAGCAGGCCGGCGCATCGTCCGGCTCCGCCAGCGCATTCAACAACGACGCAGCCGCGAACCCCGCTGCGTCCGATGCCGCGCCGCTCGCGCCGCCCGTCGTGCACTACCCGCCCGATGACGACGACGACGCGAAGCCCGCGGCGAATGCGGCAAACGCGGCCGCGTCGAGCGCGGCAGCGTCGTCACCTGGCTGATCCCGCCGCTTCCGTCCCCCGACCGCAGCAGAACCGAGGTGAAATAACATGACGTCATCGAGCCGCCGCCGTTTCCTGCATACCGTCGCACAATCCGCGGGCGCCGCCGTCGCGCTCAACGCCTTCCCCGAATCGATCCGCCGCGCGCTCGCGATTCCCGCCGCGCGCGGCACCGGCACGATCCGCGATGTCGAGCACATCGTCGTGTTCATGCAGGAAAACCGCTCGTTCGATCATTACTTCGGACACCTGCGCGGCGTGCGCGGCTACAACGACCGCTTCCCGATCCCGCTGCCGAGCGGCAAGCCGGTGTGGTACCAGCCGTCGAAGGCCGACCCGGGCAAGCCGGTGCTGCCGTTCCGGTTGAACACGCTGACGACGAGCGCGCAGTGCGTCGGCGACCTCGACCACTCGTGGTACAAGACGCACGCGGCAATCGACGGCGGCCGCTACGACCAGTGGCCCGCGAACAAGACCGACATGACGATGGGCTATCACGTACGCGAGGACATCCCGTTCCACTACGCGCTCGCCGATGCGTTCACCGTGTGCGACAACTACTTCTGCTCGCTGCCGGGGCCGACGCACCCGAACCGCTCGTACCTGATGACCGGCACCGTCGACCCGACCGGCAAGTTCGGCGGCCCGCTGCTCGACAACAGCGACTATGTCGACGGCGACGGGCCGCCCGCCTACCAGCTGCTGTCGTGGACGACCTTTCCCGAGCGTCTCGAAGCACACGGCGTGTCGTGGCAGATCTACCAGCAGGGCACGACGGGCAACGATCCGTACAACGGCAACTACGGCACGAACGTGCTGCAGAACTTCGCGAACTTCATCAACGCGAAACCCGGCTCGTCGCTGTACCAGCGCGCGCAGACAGTGCGCACGCTCGACAACCTGAAGGACGACGTGATCAACGACCGGCTGCCGCAGGTGTCGTGGCTGTGTCCGCCCGCCGCGTTCTCCGAGCATCCGAAATACACGCCCGCATACGGCGCGAACTACACGTCGCAGATCCTCGACGCGCTCACGTCGAACCCGGACGTCTGGCGCAAGACCGTGCTGTTCATCATGTACGACGAGAACGACGGCTTCTTCGACCACATCGTGCCACCGCAGCCGCCGACGTCGGCCGCGCAGGGCGCATCGACCGTGACGACCGACGGCGAGCTGCACACGGTCGTGAACCCCGGCCGCGGCGGCAGCTATACGGCCGACGGCCTGCCGTACGGCCTCGGGCCGCGCGTGCCGATGACGGTCGTGTCGCCATGGACAAAAGGCGGCTTCGTGTGCTCGCAGGTGTTCGACCACACGTCGGTGATCCGCTTCATCGGCGAGCGCTTCGGCATCGACGAACCGAACATCACGCCGTGGCGCCGCACGGTGTGCGGCGACCTCACCGCCGCCTTCGACTTCCGCTCGTCAGACGCGTCGTTCCCGCCGCTGCCCGACACGAGCCAGTACCGCTCGATCGCCGACCAGCAGTGCACATCGCAGCCCGCGCCGACCGTGCCCGCGACGCCATCGCCGATCGACCCGCAGGAACCCGGCGTGCGGCCGGCGCGTGCGCTGCCGTACGAGCTGCACGTGAACGCGAGCGTCTACGGCGGGACCAAACTTCGAATCGAGTTCGCGAACCGCGGCAACCAGGGCGCGCACTTCCACGTGTATGCGACGAACCGAACCGACGGCCCGTGGCGCTACACGGTCGGCGCGCGCCGCGTGCTGCATGCGGACTTCGACCTGACGGTGACGAACGGGGCGTACACGTTCGCGGTGTACGGGCCGAACGGATTCGTGCGCGTGTTCTCGGGCAACGTATCGGCCCCGGCCGCACCGCATCGCAACCCTGCGCAACCGGAAGTGAAGGCCGGCTACGACGTCGCGAACGGGAACCTGTACCTGAAGCTGCGCAACCATGGCGGGGCCCACGTCACGCTGACGCTGACCGACAACGCGTACGGCGCGCCGTCGCGGCAGGTGACGCTGCATGGCGGCGACGAGCGCGTCGAGCAATGGATGCTCGCGTCGAGCCACCAATGGTATGACGTGACGGTGAGCGACGGCGCGGCCGGCACCTTCTCGCGCCGCTTCGCGGGCCACGTCGAGAACGGCCGGCCGAGCTATTCGGATCCGGCGGCGGTGCGGCCCGTCTCCGCGGCGTAAACGTAACGGCGCGGGGCGGCACGGCGCCCGCCGTACCGCTCGCCCGGCGCGTCAGACCGCATGCGCGAGCGCGCGATCGACGAGTGCGGTCTCGAAGCCGTCGTCCGCGTCGCGAAAGCGCAGCGGTGCCGCGCAATGGACGAGCGTGTCGATGAAGTACTTCGCGCGCGGCCACGGCCCGAAGCCGGCCGCGGTGTTGATGTGCCCCGCGTCGCCGAGGTTCACGAACGCGCTGCCCAGGTGCTGCGCGAGCGTGCGCGCGTCGCCGAGCGGCATCCACGGATCGGTTTCGCTGCCGATCACGATCGACGGCACGGCGAGCCGGCGCGCGTCGAACGGCCCGGCAAACGTGAATTTCTTCGGACTGGCGGGCGCGACGAGCAGCACGCCCGCGACATCGCCCGTGTGCGGCCACTGCGCGAGCGCATGTGCGGCCGCGAGGCAACCGAAGCTGTGCGCGGCCAGCACGAACGGGCCGCGTTCGCGGTCGAGCAATGCACGCACCGATTGCGCCCAGCGCGCAAGATCGGGCGCGTCCCAGTCGTCCTGCTCGACGCGCAGCGCGCGCGGGAACTGCCGTTCGAGCCAGGTCTGCCAGTGAGCACCTTCGCTGCCGTGCAGGCCCGGAACGGTCACGAGCCGCGGCGGCCACGCCGATTTGCTGCATGCGCGCATGATTGCCCTCGCTTGCTTGAAGACGGGATTCGATTGTGGCGCGGCGCCCCCGGCGGCCGAACCAATATTTTGTGCTTTGCTTTTGCCTGGGCCGGCCATCCGGAGGCAGGCCATCCGGGGCGGTGGCTCGCCCCGCGCACCGACGCGCGATGCGCCGCGAGACCGTAGAATGTGGGCTTCCCGTCAGCTTCACATGGAACCGGGGCCGGGCGCCGATGCGCCGGGCGCCTGGCCGTCAGGAGACGTCCGATGTCCGCTACGCCCGCCGGCGCGCTGCGCCCGGCCCTTCTCGCCGTTCCCGTGACGCGCCTCGCCGGCGCGCGCGCCGTCACCCAATGAAGATCCTGTTCCACTCCCCGCATCAGGAAGCCAGCGCGTGGCGCGACGAGATCGCGCATGCGCTGCCGGAAGCCGAACTGCGCGCGTGGCAGCCGGGCGACACGGCCGCCGCCGACTACGCGCTGGTCTGGCGCGCGCCGCGTGAATTCTTCGCCCCGCGCGACGGCCTGCGCGCGATCTTCAACCTCGGCGCCGGCGTCGACGCGCTGCTCGCGCTCGAGCACGCGCATCCGGGCACGCTGCCGCGGCACGTGCCGCTCGTGCGGCTCGAAGATTCGGGCATGGCGCAGCAGATGGTCGAATACGTGACGCACGCGGTGCTGCGCTACCTGCGCCGCTTCGACGAGTACGAAGTGCTGCAGCGCGAGCGCCGCTGGCAGCCGCTCGAACCGCATGCGCGCGCGAGCTTCACCGTCGCCGTGCTCGGCCTCGGTGTGCTCGGCGCGCAGGTCGCGCGCGCGCTCGCCGCGCTCGGCCTGCCCGTGCGCGGCTACAGCCGCAGCGCGAAGCAGCTCGACGGGGTGACGACCTTCGCCGGAGACGGCGCATTCGATGCGTGCATCGACGGGGCGAAGGTGCTCGTCAACCTGCTGCCGAGCACGCCCGACACCGACGGCATCCTGTCGTCGCGCGCGTTCGCGCGGCTCGCGCCCGGCGCGTATGTCGTCAACGTCGCGCGCGGCGCGCATCTCGTCGAAGCCGATCTGCTGGACGCGCTCACGAGCGGCCAGGTCGCCGCCGCGACGCTCGACGTATTCCATCGCGAGCCGCTGCCTGAAGACCATCCGTTCTGGCATGCGCCGCGCATCACGATCACACCGCACAGCTCGGCCGAGACGCTGCGCGACGAAGCCGTCGCCCAGATCGCCGGCAAGATCCGCGCACTGGAGCGCGGCGAGCGCGTCGGTGGCATCGTCGACTACACACGCGGCTACTGAACCTACAAGCAAATCAGGAGACAACCATGACGTTCCCCACCGCCGTCAAGATCGTCGAAGTCGGCCCGCGCGACGGGCTGCAGAACGAGAAGACCTTCGTGCCGACCGACGTGAAGATCGCGCTCGTCGACCGGCTGTCGCACGCCGGCTTCCGCAATGTCGAGGCCGCGTCGTTCGTGTCGCCGAAATGGGTGCCGCAGATGGCCGACGGCGCCGACGTGATGGCCGGCATCGAGCGCCGCGCGGGCACCGTGTACTCGGTGCTCACGCCGAACCTGAAGGGCTTCGAGAATGCCGTCGCCGCGCGCGCGGACGAAGTCGTGATCTTCGGCGCGGCGAGCGAGGCATTCTCGCAGCGGAACATCAACTGCAGCATCGCCGAAAGCATCGCGCGCTTCGAGCCCGTCGCGAAGGCGGCGAAGGATGCGGGCCTGCGGCTGCGCGGCAGCGTGTCGTGCACGCTCGGCTGCCCGTACCAGGGCGAAGTGCCTGTCGCATCGGTCGTCGACGTCGTCGAGCGCTTCGCGGCGCTCGGCTGCGACGAGATCGACATCGCCGACACGATCGGCGTCGGCACGCCGAAGCGCACGCGCGAAGTGCTCGCGGCCGTCACGCGCGTGTTCCCGCGCGAACGCCTGTCGGGCCATTTCCACGACACCTACGGCCAGGCGCTCGCGAACATCTACGCGGCGCTGTTCGAAGGGATCGAGATCTTCCACGCGTCGGTGGCCGGCCTCGGCGGCTGCCCGTACGCGAAGGGCGCGACCGGCAACGTCGCGACCGAGGACGTGCTGTACCTGATGCACGGCCTCGGCATCGACACCGGCATCGACCTCGCACAGGTCGTCGCCGCCGGCGACTTCATCTCGAACGCGATCGGCCGCGCGAACGTGTCGCGCGCCGGTCGCGCACTGCTCGCCAAGGCGCAGAGCGCGGCCGACGCTGCGAACTGCGCATGACCCCGGTATTCGATGGATTCCTCAACATGACGACACCCGCTTCATTCGATTCTCTCCCCGATTCCGCACGACGCGTCGCGCTGCTGCTGCGCGAACGCGGCCATGCGAAAGGCATCGTGATGCTCGCCGAAACCGGCAAGACGTCGGCCGAAGCCGCGGCCGGGCTCGGCTGCTCGGTCGCGCAGATCGCGAAGTCGATCCTGTTTCGCCGCCAGTCGGACGGCGCGCCGGTGCTCGTGGTCGCGAGCGGCGTCAATCGCGTCGACGAGAAGAAGGTCGCCGCGCAGGTCGGCGCGGTCGGCCGCGCGGACGCGAAGTTCGTGCGCGACAACACCGGCTATGCGATCGGCGGCGTCTGCCCGATCGGCCATCTCGTCGAACCCGTCACGCTGATCGACGCCGACCTGCTCGAACTCGACAGCCTGTGGGCGGCCGCCGGCCATCCGCACGCGGTGTTCAACCTGTCGCCGAACGAACTCGTGTCGCTGACGGGCGCGCCGGTCGCGGACGTCGCTCTGCGGGAGCCCGCATGAGCGACGTGCCGGTGTCGGTGCCGGTCGGCACGGTCGCGTCGCCGTGCACCGACGTATGCCGGATCGATCCGCGCACCGACTGGTGTGCGGGCTGCCTGCGCACGCGCGACGAGATCAAGGGATGGCGTGCGTCGGACGATGACGCGAGGCGCGCGTTGCTCGCGCGGCTCGATGCGCGGCGGCGTCTGATTGCGCGGAGCGGCGCATAAAAAAAAGCCGTTCAGCCTGGCAGGCGAACGGCATGAGATCGGAATCCTGTGAACGTGATCAACGTCACAGCCCGCATCATACGAGCGACGCGGCCGCATCGCATCGGGTGTTTCCCTACAACTGCTTACAGCGTCTTCCACGCGTACGCGCGCACGGCTTTTGCTCGCCATGCGCGCATCGTCTGCCCGCAATACACGCTCCTGAAATACGCATTCGACGAACCGCTGCACTGCCCCGCAGCGGCACCGAATCGCACGACCGTTTCAGTTGCCGACGGCCGCGCGACGCGCGGGCACGATGCGCCAACCGAGATTCACGCCGGCCGCCGCGAGCAGGATCAGCAGCGCGCCGACCACCTGCGTCCACGCGAGCGTCTGCCCGAACGCAACGTGATCGACGACGATCGCGACGACCGGATAGACGAACGACAGCGCGCCGGTCATCGCGGTCGGCAGCTTCTGGATCGCGCCGCACAGCAGCACATACATCAGACCTGTATTCACGACGCCGAGCACGACGAGGTCGAGCCACTGCCCGGCAGTCGCCGGCAACGTGCCGAAGTGTGCGAACGGCGCGAGCAGCAGGACCCCGAGGCCGGCTTGCAGCAACGCGAGGAGGTGCGGCGGCGTGCCCTTCAGGTGCTTCGTGACGATCGACGAGATCGCGTAAAGGAACGCGGCACCGAGCGACAGCGCGACGCCTTCCAGATATTCGCCCGGCACCGCGAGCACGGCCGGCTCGACGCGCACCACGGCGACGAGGCCGACGAATGCGAGCGCGAGCCACGCGACCGTCGACGCGCCGATCCGCTCGCGGAACACGATCGCGCCAAGCGCGACGAGCATGAACGGCTGCGTGTTGTAGACGGCGGTCGCCATCGAGATCGATGCGCGCGAATAGGCGGCGAACAGCAGCAGCCAGTTCGCGACGATCGCGACGCTGCCGAGCGTCGCCAGCGCGAGCATCCGCGGCGAGAACAGCGCGCGGCGCAGGAACCCGAACGCCGCGCAGACGATCGCGAGCGTCGCGGCGCCGAACAGGCAGCGGAAGAACACGACGTTCGTCAGCGGCTGCTGCGACGACATCACGAGCCAGCCGATCGTGCCGGACATCATCATCGCGACGACCATCTCGGCGGCGCCGCGGCGAATTTCATTCGAAGCCATCTTGAACTCCGTTCGGAAGAGTGGATGACTTCGATTCTAGAAACTTGCTTTCGCGGCAACCACGGCTAAACTGAAGTGAATCGTCCGATTCACCTTCGAAAGCAAAGCGATCATGCCGAAACGCCTTTCCCCGCCTGCCGTCGCGTCGCTCGACGCGACCGACCGCGCGATTCTCGCGGCGCTGGCCGACGACGCGCGCATCGCCACCAGCGAACTCGCCCGGCAGATCGGGCTGTCGGCGCCCGCGACCGCCGACCGCGTGCGGCGGCTCGAAGCGCAAGGCGTGATCGCCGCATTCACCGTCGAGCTCGACCCGCGCGCGCTCGGCTACACGCTGCAGGCGATCGTTCGCGTGAAGCCGCTGCCCGGCCAGCTGCATCTGGTCGAAGAGATGCTGCGGCGGATTCCCGAATTCGTGGAGTGCGACAAGGTGACCGGCGACGACTGCTTCATCTGCCGGCTCTACCTGCGCACGATCGCGCACCTCGACGACATCCTGTCGAAAGTGACGGAGCGCGCCGAGACGAGCACCGCGATCGTCAAGTCGACACCGGTGCCGCGCCGGCTGCCGCCGCTCGTCGAGGACGACGGCGCGCACCGCTGAACGAACCGGTACGCGGCCGCGCCGCCCGCGCTAACGCATGCGCACGCGTGCCGTCATGCAGCCGCGTCGCGCGCCTCGAAGAACGCCAGCAGTTCGTCGATCAGCGCGACGGGCGCCTCTTCCGGAATGTAGTGGCCGCACTCGAGCGCGCGGCCGCTGACGTCGCGCGCCACGCGGCGCCATTCGGCGAGCGGATCGAAGCAGCGGCCGACGATCCCGTTCTCGCCCCACAGCACGCGCAGCGGACACGCGACCTTGTTGCCGCGCTCGAGATCCGCACGGTCGTGCTCGAGATCGATCGTCGCGGATGCGCGGTAGTCCTCGCACATCGCATGCACGGCGCCCGGCTGCGCGAGCGCGGCCCGGTATGCGGCGAGCGCCTCGGGCGCGAACGGCGCGAGGCCGGCGGACCGGTTGCCCATCACGCGCTCGATGTACGCATCGGTATGCGCGCCGACCAGCGTCTCGGGCAGCGGCTCCGGCTGGATCAGGAAGAACCAGTGGAAATACGCGGTCGCGAACGCGCGATCGGTTTTCTCGTACATCGCGAGCGTCGGCGCGATGTCGAGCAGCATCATCCGCTCGACGGCGTCCGGATGATCGAGCGCGAGCCGGTGCGCAACCCGCGCGCCGCGATCGTGCGCGCACACATGGAAGTGATCGAAGCCGAAATGCCGCATCACGGCGACCTGGTCGGCCGCCATCGCCCGTTTCGAATACGGCATGTGCTGCGCGTCGCTCGGCGGCTTGCCCGACGCACCGTACCCGCGCAGATCGGTGGCGATCACCGTGAAATGATTCGCGAGCGTCGCGGCGACGCGATGCCAGATCATGTGGGTTTGCGGATGTCCGTGCAGCAACAGGAGCGGCGGACCCGCGCCGCCTTTGACACCGAAGATGTCGGTGTCCTGCACCGTCACGCGAAACGGTGCAAACGCCTCAAACGACATGGTTTGTTTCTCGTTGGTTTGTTATGGCGGCTATTTTATGAGCGCTCGTGCATCTGCACAGCGGGGCAACAGCCGGAATCCGTAGAAAGAGAACACTCACTCGATTGCCGGCACACCACGCGTTTTGTTAAGCTCGCGTAGAATCGCACGATCGTTCGTATTAATAAGGACGACCTCGTTTCGCAGCTACACTGGAATCACCGTTCGACCGCAAAGCATGGCGTCGGCGCGACCGCGCGGGCGCCCCTGGAGACTGGAGACATCACATGGCATTGCCCACCGTCCTGCAGAACCTGACGCTGCCCGTCATCGCGTCGCCGATGTTCATCGTCAGCTACCCCGAACTCGTGCTCGCGCAATGCAAGGCGGGCATCGTCGGTTCGTTCCCCGCACTCAACGCCCGCCCGGCCGAACTGCTCGACGAGTGGCTCACGCAGATCCAGTCCGAGCTCGCCGACCACCAGGCAAAGAATCCCGGCGCGGTGATCGGCCCGATCGCGGTCAACCAGATCGTCCACCAGTCGAATGCGCGGCTCGAGCATGACGTGCGCGTGTGCGTCGAGCACAAGGTACCGATCTTCATCACGAGCCTGCGCGCACCAGCGCGCGAGATCGTCGACGCGGTGCACAGCTACGGCGGCATCGTGCTGCACGACGTGATCAACCTGCGCCACGCGCAGAAGGCGCTCGAAGCCGGTGTCGACGGCCTGATCCTCGTCGCGGCCGGCGCAGGCGGCCATGCGGGCACGACGTCGCCGTTCGCGCTCGTCGGTGAAGTCCGCAAGATTTTCGACGGCCCGATCGTGCTGTCCGGCGCGATCGCGAACGGCGGCTCGATCCTCGCGGCGCAGGCGATGGGCGCCGACTTCGCGTACATGGGCACGCGCTTCATCGCGACGCAGGAAGCGCACGCGATCGACGACTACAAGCATGCGATCGTGAACGCGAAATCGTCGGACATCATCTACACGAACCTGTTCACGGGCGTGCACGGCAACTACATTCGCGAGAGCATCGAGAAGGCCGGCCTCGATCCGGAAGCGCTGCCGGAATCCGACAAGACCAAGATGAATTTCGGCAGCGACAAGACGAAGGCGTGGAAGGACATCTGGGGCGCCGGCCAGGGCGTCGGCCTGATGGACGACCTGCCGAGCGTGGGCGCGCTCGTCGAGCGCCTGAAGCGCGAGTACGACGACGCGAAGGCGCGGCTCGGCATTCCGCGCTGACGGCCGCCGCCGGCGCGAATGCCGCCGGACAAAACAAAAAGCGCGAACCGCTGCGGTTCGCGCTTTTTCATTGCCCCGCTGTTGCGGGAAAGACGGCTCAGA
Source organism: Burkholderia sp. 4NA327C6 (assembly GCF_005502655.1). NCBI lineage: Bacteria > Pseudomonadati > Pseudomonadota > Betaproteobacteria > Burkholderiales > Burkholderiaceae > Burkholderia > Burkholderia sp. 4NA327C6. Next base: position 176,930 of record NZ_SCNZ01000012.1, read on the forward strand.
CCGCGCGCTTCATCCGCGTGATCGGCAGCACGCGCAGGCGCGATTCGATCGACGGGCACAGCGACTGCCCTTCGAAACGCGCCGCCAGGAAGTCGACGAACGAACGCACCTTCGCGGACACGTGACGACGGCTCGCGTACACCGCGTAGATCGGCGCCTCGTGCGGCGGCACCGCGTCGAGCAGCACCGGCACGAGCCGGCCGGACTCGATGTCGTCGCCGACCACCTCGGTGCCGAGCAGCGCGATGCCCGCGCCCGCGAGCACGGCCGCACGCAGCCCTTCGAGATGGTTCACGATCAGGTTGCCGTTGAGGTTCACGCGCGACGCGGCGGCCGCGTCGATCACCAGCGAGTCGAGCATCGTCGAATTCGAGTCGCGCCGCAGGTAGTTGTGGTGCGCGAGATCGCCGATCGTCGCGGGCGTGCCGTGCTTCTCGAGATACTCGGGCGACGCGACCAGCAGGATGTGCGCGGTCGCGATCTGCCGCGCGACCAGCGACGACGATTTCAGCCCGTTCGGCGCCGCGCGCACCGCGACGTCGTAGCCTTCCTCGATCAGGTCGACCACGCGATCGGACAGCGTCATGTCGACGGTCACGTCCGGGAACCGGCCCGCATAATCGGTGACGGCCTGCATCACGTGCCGCAGCCCGAACGCCGATAGCGACGTGACGCGCAGCCTGCCTTGCGGCACCACGCTCGCGGCGCCGACGGCCTGCCCGGCTTCGTCGAGTTCCGACAGCGCCTGCACGAGGCGCTCATAGTATTCGCGTCCCGCCTCGGTAGGGGCGACGCGTCGTGTCGTGCGATGCAGCAGCCGTGCGCCGAGCTGCTGCTCGAGATGCATCACGTGCTTGCTCGCCATCGCAGCCGACATCTGCATGCGCTCGGCCGCGCCGACGAAGCTGCCCACTTCGACGACGTAGCGAAACACATTCATGCTGACGAGGGTATCCATCGAACTAGCTCGTAATGACGGGGGAATGGTCCAATTACGAGATAGGGTAACAAAGGCGGGGAAACAGAAAGGTCAAGAAAGGCAAAACGGCGCCGCGGGGTCGCAGCGCCGTTTTGGCGGAAAAACATGCAGTCCGGACGCGCTTTTCGCGCGCGTCCGGCGCGCCGCTCGCGCGTGCGCGTCAGAACTTCGCGCGGATGCCGGCGCCGAACGTGTTGCCGTTCGACAGGCCGCTGATGTGGTCGTTCATGTACGCAGCGTAGACGTCCGTGCGCTTGGACAGCGGATAGTCGTAGCCGACGGCCCAGGTCTGGCGCGTCTGGTCGAGCCCGCCCGAATCGCGCGAGTACGCATACGACGCCATCGCGTTGCCCACGCCGAGCGGCACCGACACACCGCCCTGCGCAGTGTTCACGTGCCAGCTGCCCGCAACCTGGTCGTTCTTCGTGTACATGTACTGGCCGAACAGCTTCACGTACTTCAGGTCGTAGGTCGCGCCGACTTGCGCGATGCCCTGGCTCTTCATGCCGGCCACCAGCGCGCTCAGGTCACGCGGGCCGTTGTTGAAGTTCACGTACTGGTAGACCGCGGTCGCCGCGAACGGGCCGTTCGCGTAGTTGAACTGCGCGCTCCACTTCTTCGAGCCGTTGTCGCCGGCCTGGTTGCCGAGTGCGTACATCGCGCCGAAATTCAGGCCACCGAACGAAGGCGACGTGTACGACAGTGCGTTGTTCCAGCCCGAATCGCCGACGGCACCCTGGTCGCTCGGGTAGGTCGGGAACGTGCCGAGGCCGAGGAACACGTGGTACACCATCGGCGAGAAGGTGTACGAGTCGTAGAACGGGTTGAACAGGATCGTCGACAGGAACAGGTGCGTCGTCAGGCGGCCGGCCGTCACCGTGCCGTACGGCGAATCGATGCCGACGTACGCGTTGCGTGCGAAGAACGTGTCGCCCTGGAAGCGGCCGAACTGGCCGTTCTGCGCGCGGAAGAAGCTCTCCAGCGTGAAGATCGCCTTGTAGCCGTTGCCGAGATCCTCGGCGCCGTGCAGGCCCCAGTACGACGTCGACATGCCGCCGCCGCTCACGTTCCACGCGCGGTCGCCGCCCGGGAACTTGGTTGCGCCGACCCATTCGTCGACCTGACCGTAGAGCGACACGCTCGACTGTGCATGGGCGGGAGCGGTAGCCGCCACGCAGGCGGCCGCGGCGATCAGCTTGACGGACGTGCGCGACGCACGGCGAGCGAATGCTTTCATTGGATCTCCAGATTTTGTCGAATAGTCGATAAGTGGCGCGAGCGTTGTTTTTTGGAGCCGAGTGCTTGCGTCGTATGGGGCGCAGCCATCTTTACGGATCATTCGTCCGGTCAAAATTGCGCACACTTATTGCGGGTATAGCGGCGGCATTAACTTCGCGGAATCGATACGTGGCCGGGCACCCGTCGGCGGCCCCGCGCAAACGCGGTCGCGCGGCGGGGCGGCGGCGTGGCACACGCGAGCCGGGCGCGAAAGATAGCGCAATGCGACGGGAAAATCAGCGGAAATCTGTGCGCGACTGTGGCGAATTCGCATCAGCCGGCGGAGGGACGCGCGCGGGCGCTCAGTTTCGGTAGAACGGGGAGAAAGACGGCGAGTGCGCAGGCTCGTCCTGCGAGCGGGGCGGCGGCATCGGACGTCCGCCGCGCTCCTCGTTGTAGCGCGCGACGTCGGCGCGGATCGAACCGGCACGCAGCGGCACGTTGCCGCCGCCCGGCGGGCGCGGCACCTGACGCACGTCGGCGCTGATCGGACGATACGGGCTTTGCGCGGCGTAATGGCCATACGACGGCGTCGGCCGCAGCCCCCAGCGGGAGCCGTAGCCGTTCACGCCGCCGGCGCGTGCACCGGGCGGGGGCGCCACGCGGCGCCAGACGGGCCCGCCACCAGCCGGCTGACCGTACGCGCGCATGTCGCCGCCGCCGAAGCCGTGGCCGCCGAAGCCCTGACCGCCGAAGCCCTGGCCGCCGAACGCATGACCGCCGTGAGGCGGTTGCGCGAGCGCGAGCGGCAACAGCAGCGCGCCGAGCACGCCTGCCACCCATCGTCCGATCTTCCGTTTCACCCGTTCCGTCATCGTTCAGTGCCTGTCCACGCCCGCCGCCGGCTCCTTTCGGCCGACCCAAGGCTTTCAGCAGTAATTTATGAGCGGGCCGAAAGCGTGTCGAGCCAAAAAGTGTTATGTCGCCGGCATCGGTGTAACACCATGTTACTGCTAGGTTTTTTCACTTCCGGGTGCGAGCGCGACAGAACATTCTTCTGCCGTTTTGCGCGCGGTCGGCCCGGTGGCATCAGTGCCGCCCCATGAGTTCAGTTCATCAATCGATTCCCACAATGCATTTGTGTAGTGAATCGCCGACCGGGACAATGGCGCCATCCGCGCGCGCGACGCGCGCCTCCGTCGTTTCCGAATCGAGTTCCCGATGGCCCGTCCCCGTTTTCTTCCCGACAATTTCACGCTCGCGCTGGTCGGCACCGTCGTGCTCGCGAGCTTCCTGCCGTGCCGCGGCGCGGCCGCCCATGCGTTCAACTGGGCGACCAACATCGCCGTCGGCCTGCTGTTCTTCCTGCACGGCGCGAAGCTGTCGCGCGAAGCCGTCATCGCGGGTGCGACCCACTGGCGGCTGCATGCGGTCGTGCTGCTCAGCACGTTCGCGCTGTTCCCGCTGCTCGGCCTCGCGCTGAAACCCGTGCTGCAGCCGCTCGTCACGCCGACGCTGTATGCGGGCGTGCTGTTCCTGTGCACGCTGCCGTCGACGGTCCAGTCGTCGATCGCGTTCACGTCGATCGCGAAGGGCAACGTGCCGGCCGCCGTGTGCGCGGCATCCGCGTCGAGCCTGCTCGGGATCTTCGTCACGCCGGCGCTCGTCGGGCTGATGATCACGTCGCAGTCGGCGGCCGCCGCGTCGCCGTGGAGCACCGTCGGCAGCATCGTGATGCAGCTGCTCGTGCCGTTCATCGCCGGCCAGTTGCTGCGGCCCGTGATCGGCGGCTGGATCGACCGCAACCGCGGCGTGCTGCGCTTCGTCGACCAGGGCTCGATCCTGCTCGTCGTGTACGTCGCCTTCAGCGAGGCCGTCAACGAAGGCCTGTGGCACCAGATCCCGCCGCGCGCGCTCGGCGGTCTGCTCGTCGTCAACCTCGTGCTGCTCGCGATCGCGCTGCTGCTGACCGCGTTCGTCAGCAAGCGGCTCGGCTTCAACCGCGCCGACCAGATCACGATCATCTTCTGCGGGTCGAAGAAGAGCCTCGCGGCCGGCGTGCCGATGGCGAAGGTGATCTTCTCGGCGAACGCGGTCGGCGCGATCGTGCTGCCGTTGATGCTGTTCCACCAGATCCAGCTGATGGCGTGCGCGGCGCTCGCGCAGCGCTGGGGCGCGCGCGACATGAGCGGCGAGCATGACGAGGGCGGCGCGGCATCGGCGTCCGGCGCGCTGAGCGCGGGCAAGCGCTGACGAGCAGGGCGGCGGGACGGTCCGCGCGTGGTGCCGTCCCGGTGTTCCGCCCTTCAGCCCTCCGCCCTC